>CAXTWM010000236.1:0-7930 GCA_964247915.1 uncultured Armatimonadales bacterium
ACAGCGCCGGGATCATGCCCCTCGCCCCCATCCAAAAGGGCGACATCGAGACGTTCGACAAGGTGATCGCGACAAACCTGCGCGGCTCTTTTCTGGTGATGAGCGAGGCCGCGAACCATCTGGCGGGCGGCGGGCGGGTCATCATGTTCTCCAGCAGCGTCGTCGCCAAGAACTTCCCCGCTTACGGCGCTTATGTGGCGTCGAAAGAGGGCGTCGAGGGCCTGACGCGGGTTCTCGCCAACGAGCTGGGGCCGCGCAAAATCACCGTCAACGCCGTCGCGCCCGGCCCCGTCGCCACCCCGCTCTTCCTGAAAGGCAAGAGCGACGACGAGATCGCCGCCATCAGCAAGATGACGCCGCTGGGGCGGATCGGCGAGGCTGACGACATCGTCGGCGTCGTGTCTTTCCTGGCCGGGCCGGATGCGGGCTGGGTCAACGGGCAGATCATCCGGGTCAACGGCGGCTTCGCCTAGAAAGAAGGGGGAAAAGAACATGAAACAAGTCGTTCTCATTACGGGCGCGTCCAGCGGCTTCGGCCAGATGACCGCCTATGCGCTGGCCGACGCCGGCTACACCGTGTATGCGTCCATGCGCGATCTCGCGGGGAACAACGCCAAGAACGTCGAGAAGGCGAAGAGCTATGCCGCCGAACACGGCGCGGACATCCGCACCGTCGAGCTGGACGTGCAGAGTCAGCCCTCTGTGGACGCGGCGGTGGCCCAGGTGATCGCGGAAGAGGGGCGGATAGACGTGCTGATCCACAACGCCGGCCACATGGCGTTCGGGCCGGCGGAAGCCTTCACGCCGGAGCAGTACGCCAGGGAGTACGACATCAACGTCCTGGGCACGCAGCGGCTGAACCGGGCGGCGCTCCCGCACATGCGCCGGGCCGGCGGCGGCTCACTGGTGGTCTGGATCGGCTCGACCAGCACGCGGGGCGGGACTCCGCCGTACCTCGCGCCGTACTTCGCCGCCAAAGCGGCGCTGGACTCGCTGGCCGTCAGCTACGCCGGCGAGCTGGCGCGCTGGGGCATCGAGACCGTGATCGTCGTGCCGGGAGTCTACACGAAGGGCACCAACCACTTCCCCAACGCCGACCACCCGGACGACAAAGAGCGCGAGGCGGAATACAACGCAGGCCCGACCAGCGACCTGGCGAAGCTGGCGAAGGAGGGCGATGAGAACTCCATCCCTGAGACCGCCGACCCCGCCGATGTCGCCCGCGCCACAGTCAAGGTCATCAACCTGCCGTTCGGCCAGCGCCCGTTCCGGGTCACGGTGGACGCCGCCGACGGGGGGGCCGAGGAGATGAACAAAATGGGGGACCGCATCCGCGCCGACTACCTCAAAACGGCGTGCATGGGCGATCTGCTCCATCCCAGCGTTCATAGCCATTAGAACAGAAAGCGTTCCCATGACACAAAGCAACGCTGCGCCGGTCGGCCCGCTCTCGGAGGCCGAGGAGCGCGCCGTTCGGACCCTGTACCGGGCGTTCTCGGAGAAGAACCCGGACCTGCTCGATGAGGCGCTCGCGCCCGACTGGCAGGACATCCCGCTGGGGCCGGGCCAGGGACCCGGCCCGGACAGCTTCAAGCCGATGATGCGGCAGTTCTTCACGGCCTTCCCCGACATCCACATCACGGTCCATGAGATCGTCGGCACGCGGGGCCGCGCTGGGGCGCGGGCCGAGATTACCGGCACCCATCAGGGCGAGATGTTCGGGATCGCCCCGACCGGGAAGTCCGTCTCCATCGCGCTCCACGAGTTCCACCACCTCAAAGACGGCCGCATCACGCACACCTGGCACCTGGAGGACTGGTTCGGCATGATGCGCCAGGTCGGCGCCTGGCCGCCACCGCCCGAAGGTGTTCACTGACAGACCGAAACAGACCGACAAGATCGAGGAGAAACACCCATGCCGTTCGCCAATTACAAGTTCCCGCAGGGCACGCTCAACGCGGCCCAAAAAGAAGAAATCATTCACAAGACCACCGACCTCTTCGCGCACTACTTCGGCGAAGGCGTCCGCCCGTACACGATGGTGCTGGTTGACGAGGTCGCAGACGGCGGCTGGGGCCGGGCCGATGAAACCCTGACCCTCGCCAAAATGCAGCAGGCGCAGCAAGACAAAACCTAAAACCATAAACCCCGCTGCGACGCAAGACAGCCGCGCCTGAACCTTCAGGCGCGGCCTTTCAGTTTGCTGCGCCAGTCCTTGTGCTTCTCGGCGGCGTTCCCTCTTCTACCTTAACCGCCCCAGCCGTTGATGAGTAGGTCTCTCACTGCGGGTCCTGCGGCCATCCCCACGCATGAAATCCGCCGGGAGCAGGAAGGGCAGGATGTGTTCGCCTATTCCATTGCTTGCGACGGAGAAATAGCCTGCGCCGGAAAATACGTTTGGGCGTCCCCCCGCACTGTCTATATCCTCACTATGCAAACGCAGCCGCCGCACCGGCGCAAGGGAATGGCAAGAACGTAGCTCGACCGCATCCACGCCGACGTCATCAGTGCAGGGGGCGAACAGAGCATCCTTTGAAGGTCCCCGGCCGGCTTGCCTCTTTGTAAAAACTGTGGGTATTCCCCTGCTGTCACGGGATACGCCTTCATCCCGGCGAACTGAGCCGCATCAGTCTGATACAATCGCAGGATAAGGGGAGCCAGATGCAGAAAAGGGCTTGCGCCCTCCCAGACGATGAAACGCTCCGGCAGAACATCATCGAAAGGTGCCGCGAGATGTGGGACGTTTATGTGGGGGCCGAGCGGGAATTCATCCGCTGGAGGAAGAGGTCGCCCATGCACATGGTTCCGCATGAACCTTGTGATATGGTGCGCGTCCGGTGTGAGGGATCAGAATGAGCAGAAGAGAGGTCCGCTGGGAGCGGATGTTCCCGGATGAACTGGAACAAGCCTTTGCGGAATGCCCGCTGGTTTATTTCCCCTACGGCCTGTGCGAACCGCATGGGCCGCACTGCGCGCTGGGGCTGGACGCGCTGAAGGCCCACGCGGTCGCCTGCCGGGCGGCGCGGGAGGGCGGCGGCATCGTCGCGCCACCGGACTACTGGCACATCCATGAGATCGGCGGGTACGGCGCGTGGGCCGCCCGCAACATCGGCGAGGTCGGGCGGGCGTGGCTGACCGCCGTGCCGCCCTGGCATCACTTCAAAAACGTCTGCTACCATGTCCGCGCCGCCGACGCGCTCGGCTTCCACGCGGCCATCTTCCTGACCGGGCACTACGGGCCGAACTGGCGCGACTTGAAGACCCTGCTGGACCTGGTGCAGCCGTTTGTCGGCGCGCGGCTCTATGGGCTGCCGGATTTCGAGGCGAACTCGCCCGGCTTTGACGGCAGCACGGGGGACCACGCGGGCAAAGTGGAAACGTCCCTGCTGTGGGCGCTGGAGCCGGACGGCGTGGACGTGTCCCGCCTGCCCCCCCCGGGCGAGCCGGGGCCGCACTTCGCGATGGGGCCGAGCGCCTTTGAGTCGGACCGCCGGACGGGCGAGCGAATGGCCGCCGACGAGGCGCGCTGGCTGGCGGAGAAGGGGCGGGAACTCCTGGCCGCCTATGCCCAGGCGCGGCCCGGCCAATGGCTGAGGACGTTCGCCGAGGTCGAGTCGCTGTGGGCGGACGTCGTCGCCCCGCGCCTGCCGCAGTTCGAGACGATGCAGATGTGGGAGGGGGACGAGCCGCCCGCCGAAGGCTCGGTGTGGCGCGCGAACTGGCCGATCCCAACGCTCCCCACAGCCGACGGACAGAGAGAAGCACAGTGAAAAGCATCGCCGTTATTTGGGCCTTTCTGTGGGCTGTTGTGGCGGGCGGTGCGGCCCGGCCAGACGCCCTGCCGCCGCCTGTCGTGCCGCAATGCGTCGGCGTCAACATCCACTTCACGGGTGCCCCCGCGCGGGACCTGGACGGGCTTCAAGCGGGCGGCTTCGGCTGGGTCCGCATGGACTTCGCGTGGGACTCCATCGAGAAGGTCCGGGGGCAGTACGACTTCGCGGCCTATGACGCGCTGGTCGCGGGCCTTGCCGCCCGGCGCATCAAGCCTCTGTTCATCCTGGACTACGGCAACGACCTGTACCAGACCGGCGCCCCGCGCACGCCCGAGGCGCGGGCGGCGTTCGCGCGGTTCGCCGCCTCCTCCGTGACGCACTTCCGGGGTAAGCCGATCCTGTGGGAGATCTGGAACGAGCCGAACGGCAACTTCTGGAAGCCGCAGGCCAACGCCGCCGAGTACGGGCGGCTCGCCCTAGAAACGGCACGGGCCATCAAAGCAGCCGACCCGAACGCGACTGTTCTCGCGCCGGGCGCGGCGTACATCCCCCTGGACTTTTTAGAGACCGTGTTCCGAACGGGCCTGCTGCGCTACGTTGACGCCGTCTCCCTCCACCCGTATCGCGGCGACAAGCCCGAAAGCGCGGCGGGGGACTACCGCGCCGCGCGCCGGCTGATCCGGCAGTACGCCCCGAAAGGCAAGAGCATCCCCCTCGTGTCGTCCGAGTGGGGATACACCGCCGTGACCGTCAGCGAGGCGCAGCAGGGGCAGTATCTCGCCCGGCAGTGGCTGTCCAATCTGGCCGAGGGCGTCCGCCTGAGCATCTGGTACGACTGGCACGACGACGGGCTGGACCCCAAGGACGGCGAGCACCACTTCGGGACGGTCCATAACGACTACACACCCAAGCCCGCGTTCGAGGCGGCGCAGCGGCTGACACGCGCTTTAGGCGGGTACCGGTTCGTCAAGCGCCTGCCGCTGGCGTCCGACGGAGACTACCTGCTGCTGTTCGCGCGGGGGCCGTCCGTCAATCTGGCCTTCTGGACGACGGGGGATGACCACCCCGTCACCCTGCCCGGCGGCCGACGGCTGGCCCTGACCGGCAGCCCGCAGTATGTGGAGGCCGGGGGCGACCCGGCCCTGCGCGCCGCCGCGTCCTGGTCGGCCGGGGCCGGCGACGCGCTCTACGCGGCGGGGCAGACGCCGACAATGACCATGATCTACCGCAACACGGATGGTCGGCCACATCGCGCCCGGATGCTCGTCTCGGTGACGACACCCGGCAGCGCGCCCAAGTCGGTCGTCAGCCGTGACGACACGGCCGCGCCGGGGGGAACGCGGCGCTGGGAAGTCTCGGTGCCCGGTCGGGCGCGCGTCCCGGTGCAGATGCAGGTCCGGCTGGCACTCGACGGTGTCCGGCAGCCGTACTCGCAGGAAGTGACCTTCATGCCGACCGACCCGCTGGTCCTGTCGGTTGCGC
Source organism: uncultured Armatimonadales bacterium (assembly GCA_964247915.1). GTDB lineage: Bacteria > Armatimonadota > Armatimonadia > Armatimonadales > Capsulimonadaceae > JANXMY01. The sequence continues at coordinate 5,256 of CAXTWM010000236.1, forward strand.
CGCTGACGGATCACAGCGTCCAAGTCCACCTCACCAACCCCGCCGGGACGCCGTTCGCCGGACAGTTAAGCTTGGCGCTCGGGGGCGGGGCCGCCCATCCGGTGCATCTGGCGGCGGGGCAGACAGGGCTGGACGTGACCCTGCCCGGCGACCCGCAGCGCGGCGCGGAGTGCCTGCTGCGCGACACGCGGGGCCGCCTCGTCGCCCGGTCCCCGGAGCTGCGCTTCGCGGCCTACCCCAGTTCCCCATCCGGCCTCCAGGCCGTGCTGGATGGCGACGCGAAAGTCCCTTCGACGGTGCATCTCGATCCCGCTTCCGTCCCGCCGGGCGGCGGCCCCGCCCTGGGCCTGAGCTACCAGTTTGCGCCCGGCTGGTCGTTCGTGCGCGTGTCCGAGGGGCAGCCCCCCGCCCTGCTTGGCCGTCCGCTGGGCCTGGGCCTGTGGGTGTACGGGGACGGCAGCGGCAACCTGGCGCGGATGCGTTTCCGGGACGCCACGGGGCAGACATTGCAGGTCAATGGCCTGCCTGTGAACTGGCGCGGCTGGCGCTTCGTCCCCTTCCGGCTCGTCGCGCCGCCGGGCGAAGCCGCCGACCTCGGCCACTGGGGCGGGGCGAACGACGGCAAGCCGCATTACCCCGTCACCATAGATACCTTGTTCCTCTTTGATTCCGACTCGGGGGCGCGGGGGCACCAAGGGACGGTCTGGATCAAGCAGCCGACGGTGATCTACGACGCGGGGAAATGACTCAGGCGCTTTGCCGCAATGCCGATGGGGTATAATCAGGTGACACGAGAATGAAACTGACCACGGACGACGAGGTTTGACCAAGATGTTACAACGTCACATCCCCTCACAACGGCGCAAGCCTTCGGCGGAAGAAACGATCGCCCTGCGGACCCGCATCGCCCTCTGGAAGTGCGTCCGGCGCGACCGGCGCTTCCTCAGCCGTTCCACGAAAACGATGGAAGAGCTGGCGCGGCGTCTGCACGTCCAGGCCGCCCGCGCCCGGCTGCGGGCGGACCACGCACAGGAACTCAACCTGCCGGACCTGTCCGCCGCCGACCAGTGGTGGAAGCGGCAATGGCAGGAGGAAGATACGTCCCTCCGGTAAACCCCGTCGGCTGAAACGGCCCCGGCCCTGACAATCAGGGCCGGGGCCGTTTTGTGCCGGGGTGTTTTGTGCTAAAATGCTTCCATGAACACCCTTGCCCCTCAACTCGCCGTCCAGATGTACACCGTGCGCGACTTCACCGGCACTGCCGCCGGACTGGCCGACACCCTCACCCAGATCCGCGCCATCGGCTACCCCGCCGTCCAGCTTTCCGCCGTCGGGGCGATGGGCGGCGAATCGCCCGCCGTGTCCGCGCAGGAGGCCCGGCGGATGTTGGACGGCAACGGCCTCCGCTGCATCGCCACGCACCGGAGCTGGGAAAGCCTCGCGAGCGACACGGAGCGGGAGGTCGCCTTCCACCAGACCCTGGGCTGCGACTTCGCCGCCATCGGCAGCCTCCCGCAGCCCTACGCTGGGGCGGGCGCGGCGGGCTACTCCGCCTTCGCCCGTGACGCCGCGCCGGTCATTGCGCGCCTCAAAGACGCCGGCATCCGCTTCGGCTACCACAACCACGCCCACGAGTTCGAGCGCGTCGGTGAGGGCAGCCCTCGCACGCGGTTCGATACCCTGATTGAAGAGGGCGGCCCAGACCTGTGCCTGGAACTGGACCTTTACTGGATCGCCCACGCCGGGCTGAACCCCCAGCGGCTGGTCGAGCGGTGCGCGGGCCGCGTCCCCGTGATCCACGTCAAAGACAAGGAGGTCGCCGACGGCCAGCCCGTCATGGCCCCGGTCGGCGAGGGCAACCTGGACTGGCCCGGTCTGCTCCCCGCCTGCGCCGCCGCCGGGGTCGAGTGGTACGCCGTCGAGCAGGACGTGTGCCGCCGCGACCCGTTCGACTGCCTCCGATCCAGTTTCCGCTTCCTGAGCGGGGCGGGGTAGGTTCCGAAGGCCCTTACGAAAGCCCCCGCACGAACTCCAACACCTTCTGAACGTGGTCCTCCACCTTGACGCGCGGGTAGATTCGGGCGATCTTGCCCTCTTTGTCAATTACGAACGTCGTCCGCTCGATGCCCCAGTACGTCTTGCCGTAATTGGTCTTCTCCTTCCACACCCCATACGCCTCGGCGACCGCGTGGTCGGTGTCGGCCAGGAGCGGGAAGGGGAGGGCGTGCTTCTCGGCGAACGCGACGTGCGAAGCCTGGTCGTCCGGGCTGATGCCCAGGATCATCCCGCCCGCCGCCTCGAAGTCCGGCCCCATGTCCCGGAAGGAGCACGACTCGGTCGTGCAGCCCGGCGTGTCGTCCTTCGGATAAAAATACAGGACGACGGCGGACTTGCCCCGGTAGTCGGCCAGCGACAGCGGCGCCTCGCCCTGCCGGGTGACGGCGGGGATACGAAAGGGGGGGGCGGGATCGCCCACGGTCAGTTCAGCCATGCGTTGTGTCTCCTGCAAGCGAGTCGCTGGGTGCGCGCCGGGCCGCTTGACGCCCTGACGCCGGGTGTGTTAGAATGGGGCTGCACGAAAGGACTTTGAACCCATGCAGTCTCTCCGACGAATCATAACCCTCTGCCTCCTGGGGGCCGCCGCGCTCCCCCTCCTCGCCGGCTGCGGCGGGGGC
>CAXTWM010000237.1:0-7873 GCA_964247915.1 uncultured Armatimonadales bacterium
CCTCCTGGGCGCAAATGGCCTGGGCGAAGGGGCAGCGGGTGCGGAAGCGGCAGCCGGAGGGGATGTCAATGGGGGAGGGAACGTCGCCCTCGACCTTCTCGGTCGCCACCCGTGTGCCGTCAACGCTCGGCACGGCGGCCAGCAGGGCGCGCGTGTACGGGTGGCGCGGGTTCTGGTACAACTCGTCGGCGGGGGCGGTCTCGACGATCTTGCCCAGGTACATGACCGCGACCCGGTGGCTGATCTGGCGGACCGCCCCCAGGTCGTGCGCGACGAACAGCAGCGCGACCCCAGTGTCGGCCTGCACCTGGCGGAACAGATTGAGGATCTGGGCGCGGATCGAGACGTCCAGCGCGGACACGGGTTCGTCGGCGACGATCAGCCTGGGCCGCAGGGACAGCGCGCGGGCGATGCCGACCCGCTGGCGCTGGCCGCCCGAGAACTCGTGCGGGAACCGGGCGGCGGCGGTCCGGGGCAGGCCGACCTGGTCCAGCAGCCGCGCCACCTCGGCCCGCACTTCTTTGGGCGGGACGATCTTATGCACCCGCAGCGGCTCCTCCAGGATCGCGCCGACGCTCATGCGCGGGTTGAGCGAGGCGAACGGGTCCTGGAAGACGAACTGCATCTCGCGCCGCGCCCGCCGCAGGGATTCGGGCTTGAGCGCGAGGAAGTCCTGCCCGCCGAAGGTGACGCTGCCCCCGGTCGGCTCGATCAGCCGCAGCAGGCAGCGGCCCAGCGTGGACTTGCCGCAGCCGGACTCGCCGACCAGGCCCAGCGTCTCCCCCGCGTCCAGCGTCAGGTCCACCCCGTCCACCGCCCGCACCTGGTCCGTAGCGCGCGTGAACGGCCCGGTGGCGCGGGTAATGGGGAAACGTTTGGCGAGGTCACGGGCTTCGAGCAGGGGCATGGTGTTCTATTGTACCCGGAAGGAACCCACCCGGCGCAAGCGCCCGCCCTCCCCAAAGGGGAGGGTTAAGAGGGGTTGGGTCCGGGCGGCGGGGGAAGAAGTCCGGGCCGATGAACGGCCCGTCTGGAAGTGCGAGCGTCCTGCGGACGCAAGACTGCGGACGCAAGACGTTCCACGGGCGGAAAACGCGCTTGTACCCGCTTGCACCCGACGCTCCGTTCCCGTGCCCGCCTCTCCTGCGTCCGCAGGACGCTCGCTCTTCCAGACGGGCCGTTCATCGGCCCGGACTCCCCCGACCGGCTGTTCATCGGCCCGGACTCCCCCGACGGGCCGCTTACCGGCCCGTCCCCCTCTTCCTTACCGGCCCGGACTTTTTCTGCCCGCCTACTCATCGGACCGGCTCATACTCTTCGTCGCACTCCTCCCAGCCCGGCCAGAGCTTGCCCAGGGCATGACGCCGCTTCTGGCACTGGACGTAGGAGGTCACGGCCTTTAAATGTGAGCGGCTGACGCTGAACACCGCGTAGCCGGACTGCCAGCCGAAAAACCCACCCGGCGTCAGGCTCTGACGCGCGACGGTCGAGGAGACGCCCTTGATGCACTGCATCATGTGCGCGGGCGCGTGCTTGGCGGGCGCCCGCACGACGAGATGGACATGATCCGGCATCCCGCCGATGGCGAGGACCTCGCTGCCGAGGCGGCCGGCCTCCTGAACGATGCAGGCATAGATCGCCTGCTCACGCTCCGCCGTCACGAGCGGCAGGCGCTCGTAAGTGGCCCAGACGAAGTGCAAATAGATTTCGGCCTTGCTCTGCCTCATGGCGGGTCCTCCCTAACCTGACAACCTGCGGACGCGCCCAACCCCCGCGCCCGTTTCCCCTCTCCTGCATCCGCAGCAAAAGTCCGGGCCGATGAACGGCCCGTCTGTGAAGGGCAAGCGTCCTGCGGACGCAGGAGAGGCGCGCGAGCGTGTGCCTCGTTATGTTCTTCCGTCCGCAGGACGGCCGCTCTCCTAGACGGGCCGTTCATCGGGCCGGACTTCTCTTGCGCCGGGAGGGGTCAATACCCCCGGATGCCCCAGATGTCGCGGGCGTACTCGCGGATCGTCCGGTCGCTCGAAAACTTGCCCGTCCGGGCGACGTTCAGGACAGCCTTGCGCGCCCACCCGTCCGGGTCGCGGTATTCCAGGCCCGCCTCGCGCTGCGCCTTGATGTACGAGGGTAGGTCGGCGAGGTGGAAATACTCGTCCCCACCGTGCAGCAGGGACTCATAAATGGGCCGGAACAGGCCCGGCTCGCCGGGGCAGAAGCGGTCCGAGTTCAGGGCATCCAGGACCCGCCGCGTGGCCGGGTCGCTGTAATAGTCATAGGGCCGGTACGTCCCGTGGAAGCGCATCTCAGTGATCTGGTCGGACGTCAGGCCGAAGATGAAGATGTTCTCGTCGCCCACTTCCTCCTTGATCTCGATGTTCGCCCCGTCCAGCGTCCCCATCGTCAGCGCCCCGTTCATGGCAAACTTCATGTTGCCCGTCCCCGACGCTTCTTTGCCCGCCGTCGAGATCTGCTCGCTGATGTCGGCGGCGGGGATGATCTTCTCAGCCACCGACACGCGGTAGTCGGGGACGAAGACCACGGCCAGCTTGCCCTGAGCGCGCGGGTCGGCGTTGACCACCGAAGCGACGTTGTTGATCAGCTTGATGATCTGCTTGGCGGCCCAGTAGCCGGGCGCGGCCTTGCCGGCGAAGATGTAGGTCCGGGGGACGACCGGGTCCGCGCCGTCTTCGGTCAGGCTCAGGTACTCGTGCAGGATGTGCATGACGTTCAGGAGCTGCCGCTTGTACTCGTGGATGCGCTTGACCTGCACGTCGAACAGCGAGTCCGGGTCCACAGACAGCCCTTGAGTCTCCTGGATAAAGCGGGCCAGATCGGCCTTGTTGGCCCGTTTGACCTGCGTGAACTCCTGCCGGAAGCCGGCGTCCTCCCCATGCGGTTCCAGCGCGCGCAGCTTGTCCAGATCGGTGATCCAGCCGTCGCCGATGGAGCGCGTGATCAGCGACGCCAGGCCGGGGTTGGCCTTGAGCAGCCAGCGGCGCGGCGTGACGCCGTTGGTCTTGTTGTTGAACTTCCGGGGCCACATCTGGTAGAAGTCCGGCACCAGCGAGGTCTCGATGAGTTCCGTGTGCAGGGCCGAGACGCCGTTGACGGCGTGGCTGCCGACAATCGCCAGGTGGGCCATGCGCACCTTCTTGTCCGCGCCCTCCTCGATCACCGACATCCGTATCTGACGCCCGCCATCATTGGGCCACTTGGCGGCGACCGACTCCAGGAACCGCCGGTTGATCTCGTAGATGATCTGCAAATGGCGGGGCAGGACGTACTCGAACAGGCCCACCGACCACTTTTCCAGCGCCTCCGAGAGCAGCGTGTGGTTGGTATAGCCCAGCGTCGCCGTCGTGATTTGCCACGCCTCGTCCCAGCCCAGATCGTGGTCGTCCACGAAGACGCGCATCAGCTCGGCCACGGCCAGGGCCGGGTGGGTGTCGTTCATCTGCATCGCGACCTGATTCGAAAACTCGTCCCACGTCGCGTGCGTCTTGCGGTAGCGCCGGACGATGTCATGGACGGCGCAGGCCACCAGGAAGTATTCTTGCAGCAGCCGCAGCTCCTTGCCCGCCGCCTGGATGTCCGAGGGGTACAGGACTTTGGAGATGGTCTCGGTTGCGATCTGGTCGTTCACCGCCCGCTGGTAGTCGCCCTCGTTGAAGACCTGCATGTCCATCTCCTGGGCGGACCGGGCGGAGTAGAGACGCAGGAAGTTGACCGTCCGCCCGCCGTACCCGACGATGGGCATGTCGTGCGGGACGCCGATGAGGTGCTTGGCGTCCAGCCAGACCGGCGTGAATTCTCCGTTCACTTCCCGCGACTCGACCCACCCATAGACCGGGACCAGCACCGACTCATCGGCCCGCTCGATCTGCCAGGGGGTGCCCGACGACAGCCAGTTGTCCGGCTCCTCGGTCTGGTAGCCCCGCCGGATTTCCTGCCGGAACAGCCCGAACTCGTAGTTAATGCCGTAGCCGTAGCCGGGCATCCCCAGGGTCGCCAGCGAGTCCAGGAAGCACGCCGCCAGCCGCCCCAGCCCGCCGTTGCCCAGGGCCGCATCCGGCTCGTGCTCCCGCACCTCGTCCAAGTCCGCCCCGCGCCGCTCCAAAGCCTCCCGGCAGGCATCCCACAGCCCCAGGTTGATGAGCGTGTTCCCCAGCGTCCGCCCCATCAAGAACTCCATCGAGAGGTAATACAGCCGCTTGGCCTTCGCGTCCGTGTACCGCTGCTCCGTGGCGAACATCCCGTCCACCATCTTGTCCCGCGCCATCAGCGCGACCGACCAGAACAGTTCGCGCGGCGACAGGTTCTCGCAGTCGCGCCCCAGCGCGTAGCGCATGTGCCGGCAAATCTCGGCGTCAATCTGCTCCGGCGACAACAGGGGCGATGAAACCGGCGGGGCTGGTGCTTCGGTGGGCATATGGTTATGGTTCTTTCTGTTCTTCTGCGGCAGCATTCGAGGGATGCTTGCCGCCGGGGCGGAGGACACGGCGCAAGTTGACGACGCCCTCGCGGTTCAGGTGAAGAGCTTCGATTGTTGCCCGGCCTGTCGGCGTCAGGCCCACGATCTGTTCCAAGTCTTCGCTCCACTCGAAATGGTCGCTCCAGACGTGACGGCGGGGATGGTAGAGCGGGGCGGTGCCCCCGTCCACGGGATCAATCGCGTCGGTGTGGGTAGACTTGTGGCTGTTACAGCCTTGACAGGCCAGGGCCAGATTATCCAAGTCGTTCGTGCCGCCCAGCACACGCGGGTAGATATGCTCAACGGAAAAATAGTCTGACGAATGGTTCGCCGGACACCCGCAATACTCGCAGCGCCCGCCGGCCCGCTCGAACACCGCGCGCCTGACGCCTGCCGACGGCTTCCGGTCAGACATAGGTGGGCTTGACGATGCCGAGCGAGTCCATCAACTCGTCCAGCGTCGTCCCCCGCAGGTTTGCCAGTTCGACCAGGAAGCCCATGCGCCGCGCGTGGGCGATCTCAATCTTGTTGATGAGGCTCAACAAGACTCTCCGGTCGTCCTCCGTCAACGTCCCGGCGTCCCGCATGGCGAGCAGCGCGTGGTACTGCCGCCACGTCTCCACCGGCAGTCCCTCATTGATACGCTGGAGCAGTTCCGACTCGCTCCCCGGCAGGTGTGGGGGGGTGGTCTGGTGTGTCTGCCCCCAACGCTCCGTCAGCGTATGCAGGACGTAGCGGTCAGGATCAAGCCCTTCTTTAGCCGCCTCCTCCCGTAGCTTCGCCTCGATTTCGGGTGTCAAGTCAATCACGAGTGTCATCTGCTACCTCCCCATTCACGATCTCGCTCCTGCCACTGCGCGTCGTCACCTTCCACGACATCGCCGATTAGAACCTCAGACCACACAAGCGCCTCCGCCTCATGCTCTTCGTCTGCGGCCATCTGCCTGTAGCCCTCTTCTTGAGATGGTTGGCTGTTAGTAGCTATGGGTGACGGCATCAGGGAGAAAAACTGCTCACACTTGCTGACCACTTCATCCAGCGAACCTACTCTGAATACTTCAGTGTGAAGCCGCTCACAACCAGCCGCCACACAATCAATAGCCGTCTTCTCCCAAAGACGCCGACAGGGCCAAGTTTTTATAACCGAGGCAAAGGGTGCGGAACAACGTAATGCTCTGAGGCGGTCGGACATATTGGCAGCAAATCCAACCTTAAATCGGCAGGGATCAAATTTCGGCTCCAATTGGATAAGGTAGAAGACGCCAACTTCAGCCGAGACAAAGTCATCCGCCTCTCCATTACCATCTGTATCCGGCTCCCGTCGGTCCACAAACAGAGACAACTCCTCGCTTACGCGCCGGAAGTCTTCTTGTGTGATGTATGCAACTAGCTGGTTCCCGCTCGACGAGTCGCGGCGTTTACTCGTCGCTATGCCAAGTCTTCTCAGAACTTTAAAAATGGTCTGTTTGTGTTTGCCGTGATGATCGGCGACATCAATCACCGAAATCAAATCGTTGCTCATCTCGTTACCTCAACCCAAACCCTGCCTTGCAGTCCAACAAGGATTATACCGTAAGGCTGTCTTAGGCCGTGCGGTACTTTTGCGACAGGCCCAGAATGCCCGCCAACTCGCCGAGCGACCCGATCACAAAGTCAGGCGTCCCCTCCAACCCCTCCGGCCATGATTGCTCCCGGTGCAGCCAGGCGGCTTGGATGTCTGCGGCCTGCGCGCCCAGCACGTCCACGGCGGGGTTGTCGCCGACGAACAGGATTCCCCCTGGCGGGAGGTCCAGGTGCGCGGCGGCGGCGTGGAAGATGGCGCGGTCAGGCTTTTTGCCGCCGAAGGTCTCGGAGACGAACAGGCAGTCCGTGCGGCGGGCCAGGTCGAGGTTCTCGATCTTGCGCCACTGGCGGGCCGAGCCGTTGGTGATGACGCCGAAAGGCAGGCCGGCGTCGGCCAGGGCGTCCAGCAGCGCCTCGGTCTCGGCTTCGGGGGTGATGTGGGCGAGGAACTCCTGGAAGAAGACGTCCACCGACCGGGCCGGACCGCCGGGCAGGGTGGGGTAGAGGGCGTGCAGACGCTCGAAGATGGCCGCTTTGGAGCCGTAGCCGTCGGCGTCCATCTGGGTGATCCAGGTGCGGACGCGGGCGGCTTCGGCGGGGTCGGTCAGGCGCAGCGTGTCCCGCAGGTAGGCGTCCGCCCACCGCCCGAAGGCGGCTTCGCGGTTGTACAGCGTGTTGTCCAGGTCGAACAGGACGGCGCGGAAGGGCTGTGGGGTGAAGGACATGGGCGGCTTTCAGGACGGGCGCGTCAGACGTGGAGGCCGTTCGGGGCCAAAGGCAGGGCGCGCAGCCTCGTCCCGGTGGCGTCGAAGATCGCGTTCCCGAGGGCCGGGGCGATGGCGACGATGGGCGTCTCGCCCGCGCCGACGGAAGGGAGGTCTTTCCGGTCCAGCAGCACCACCTCGATAGGGGGCACGTCGCCGAAGCGTGGGACGCGGTACTCGGACAGGCAGGGGTTGAGGATGCGGCCCCGGCCGAATCGGATCGCCTCGAACAGCGCCCCGCCCAGGCCCATGACGATCCCGCCCTCGACCTGATTCTCCAGGTGGCCGGGATTGATGACCGCCCCGCACTCATACGCCGCCACGATGCGGACGACCGACACCGCCCCGTCGGCGGGGTTGACCGCGACCTCAACGGCGTTGGCGATGTAGCTGCCCTTCTCCGTCCCGCACGCGATCCCGAACCCGTGTCCTGGGGCGGCCCGGCGGCCTTCCCAGCCGAAGCGTTCAGCGGCGGCCAGGAGGACGGCGCGGAGGCGGTCGTCGGAAAGGTTACGGAGGCGGAACGCCAGCGGGTCCAGGCCGCGCGCGTGGGCCAGGTCATCCATGTGGCACTCGCGGGCGAAGTGGTTGCCGGTCGCGGCCAGCGCCCGGTAAGACCCCTGGCGGAGCGGAGAGGTCGCCTCGTGGAACTCCGTCTGCGAGTCGGTCACCTCGTAGGGCGATTGGAGGCCGGACGCGCCGGAGTTGTAGTTGTGCTGCTCCCACTGCAAGAGCGTCCCGTCGGCCCGCGTCCCGCCGCACACGTCAATCACCCCCGCCGGGCGCAGGTACGCCGCCGTGAACTCCTCCGCGCGGGTCCAGACCAGCTTGACGGGGCGGGCGGCGGCGCGGGCCAGCCGGGCGGCCTCGACGGCGGCCTCGCCCGTGTGCTTGCCGCCGTAGCCCGAGCCGGTGTCGGGCACGATGACCCGGATTTGAGACTCGGGCAGGCCGAAGGCGACGGCCAGCTCCTCCCGCACCCCGAAGGGCCGCTGGGTGCCGGTCCAGACGGTCAGCGCGCCGCCCTGGCCGCCTGGGAGGGCGACGCGCGGCTCCAGCGGTGCATGGGCGATAT
>CAXTWM010000238.1:0-7867 GCA_964247915.1 uncultured Armatimonadales bacterium
GATGGATCAGGCGATAGCGGGTCACGGCGCGTCGTACCCCGATTCGGCCCGCACCTGCACCTGGCCCCGCCGGTCCAGGCCCAGCCTCAGCCGGTTCGGCGAGCCGCAGGCGGGGCACTCGGCCTCGCGCTCCTCCGGCCCGTCCTCGCGCAAGGATTCGGCGCTGACGGGGATGGGCACAACCGCCTGACAGCAGAAACAGGCGTAGGAGGCTGTTTCGGGCGGCGGGGGGACAGCTTTAGCGGCCTGAAGCCGCTCCCAGCGGAAGTGGACGAACAGCCGCCCCCAGTTGTCGCCGTCCTTCTCGATCCGGTGGTAGCGCGCTTTGATCTCGGGCTGGTCCAGGAAGCGCAGCACAGATTTCTTGAGCTGGCCCGACCCTTTGCCGGTGATGATCTCCAGCTCCGTCGTCCGCTTCTCCGTGGCCTCGTCCATGATGCCGTGCAGGGCCGCGTCTATGGCGCGACTGTCGTTATAAATTGGGTGCAGATCGAGCTTGAGTTTCATAGAGTTGCCGCTATTGTAGCACATAGGTAAGGAGCAGGCAAGCCGGGCGCGGCATCGGGTAGAATAGGATTACACCGTTCTCAGAGATGGTTCTACCCGAGTGAGGAGCAAAAGATGAATGCCACCGTCTACTCAGAAGCCAGCGCCCTGGCTATACGGGCAGAAGCCAGCGGAAATATGGGGTTCTGTGAGGATGTCGCCGACTGGCGGAAACTCAACGCCGACCTCAGCGGCGTTATCCCAGCATGGTACATCACACTGATAACAACCGTGCCGCTCACAGGTTTAGAGTTCGGGCGGCAGGCGTCCGAGCCGGAACCCGGCGACGATGGTGTGCTTTGGCTTGAGTGGATGGGCATAGAAAACATACGGAGCGAGATGTTAGAGGCTTACCCCGGCATCCCGCTCCTTCAAGCCGCCTATCTCTGTGTCGCCGGCTGCTCACATGGAACGGGAGACCAGTATTTTATCCCGACAGCTGAAGGAGATGATCCGCCCCTTTACAACATCTATCACGATGTTGGCGAGGAGGCAGAGGAGATACTAGCCAACGGACGTGAGGAGATTGCGCCTTCGCTGTCCGAGTTCTTCCGAACCGCACAGGTGAGAGCAGAACCAGCCCTATGATCACCGTCAAGGACATCGTGAAGACGTACAAGACCGGCTCGATGGACCTGACCGTCCTGAAGGGCGTTTCGCTCCATGTGGAGGCGGGGGAGATGGTGGCGATCATGGGGCCGTCTGGGTCTGGCAAGTCCACGCTGATGAACATCATCGGCTGCCTGGACAAGCCCACGTCCGGCGCATACAGTTTGGACGGGCAGGAAGTGGCGCGGCTGGACGAGGGCGCGCTGGCGCGCATCCGCAACCGCAAGATCGGGTTCGTCTTCCAGCAGTTCAACCTGCTGGCCCGGACGAGCGCCCTGCGGAACGTCGAGCTGCCGATGGTCTATTCGGGGCTGACCGGGCGCGAGGGGCGGGCGAAAAAGGCGCTGGCGCGCGTGGGGCTGGCGGACCGGATGGACCACAAGCCGAACCAGCTCTCCGGGGGGCAGCAGCAGCGGGTCGCCATCGCCCGCGCGCTGGTCAACGACCCGGCCCTGCTGATGGCCGACGAGCCGACCGGGGCGCTGGACACGAAGACGGGCGAGGAGATCATGGCGCTGTTCCAGGACCTGCACCGGGAGGGGAAGACACTGGTGGTGGTGACGCACGAGGACGACATCGCCCGGCACTGCGAGCGCATCGTGCGCTTCCGGGACGGCGAGATCGTCAGCGACGAGCCGGTGGCGGATCGGATTCTGGCGGGGGCATAGGAACCTAACCCCCCGGCCCCTTTCCCTGTTAAGGAAGGGGAAAGAAAAGAGTCTTTACCTTTCCCTAGCAGGGAGGGGTCGCCGCTTGCGGCGGGGGTAGGATCACTCATACCGAAGCGCGGTGATGGGGTCCAATTTAGCGGCCCGGAAGGCGGGGTAGATGCCGAAGAACAGGCCGACGCCGACGGCGAATCCGAAGCCTAGTTCCGTGGCCCAGAAGGGGACGAAGGTGGGCAGGACTTTGTGGGCGAAGTGGTCAATCAGCTTCGCCAGGCCGTAGCCGCACGAAACGCCAAGAAGGCCGCCCAGGCCCGAGACCACCATCGCCTCGACGACGAACTGCAACAGGATCGCCCCGCGCGTCGCCCCGACGGCCTTGCGGATGCCGATCTCGCGCGTCCGCTCCGTCACCGACACCAGCATGATGTTCATGATGCCGATGCCGCCCGTCAGGAGCGCCAGGCCCCCCACCCCGCCGAGCACCAGTTGGATGCCGTTCAGCAGGGTGTCGAGCTGCTTCAGGATGCCCTCCTGCGTGTCCACGACGAAGTCCTTGTAGTTCAGCGGGTGGCGCGACTTCAGGATGCTCCACACCTGGTCCGCCGCCGTTTCCACCTGCGGGATCTCGTTGGCCCGCGTCGAGAAGCTGTTGATGTTGTCGCTGCCGGTGAAGCGCTTCTGCACCGAGGTCAGCGGGGCATACAGCGCGTTGTTGAAGTCCTGCCCCCCGCCGCCCCGGTCCTTTTCTTCCAGCAGACCGACCACGATCAGGGAAACATCGGAGCCGTCGCCGGTCGTGCAGCGGATTTCTTTCCCCACCGGGTCACTGTCCGCGAACAGGTCCTGTTTGACCTTCTGGCCGATGACGCAGGCTTTCCCCCAGGCCGCCACATCGTCCGCGCTGACAAAGCGCCCCTCGGCCAGCGGCAGGTTCTGAGTCTGGTTGTAGGTGTCCAGCACCCCGGTGAGCGTGAGCGAGCGGCGGCTGCTCCCGACCTGCGCGACGACGGAGGCATCGGCGCTGGGGCTGACCGCGCCGACCATCGAGCACCGCGCCTCGACCGCCCGCGCGTCCTCCATCGTCAGCCCCGCAAAGCCGCCGCGCTGCACGGCGCCCAGCTTCGGCTGGTAGGAGGCGAAGATCAGGTTGGCCCCGTTGCCGGCGAACTGGTCCAGAATCTTCTGCCGGATGCCCTGCACGATGGCGATCATCACGATGACGCTGGTGACGCCGATGATGACGCCGAGCATGGTCAGCAGGGCGCGCAGCTTGTTGGCCCACAGGGCGGCGAGGGCGACCCGGATGGATTCAAAGAAGATCATGGTTTACTGCGTCTCGCCCGCCGCCATCGTCCTGCGATACTCCGCTACCCGCAAGAGGAGATCGTCTGGCAGCGCGTAGCCGTTCAGCCGCCCCAGGATGGTCTCGACTTTCTCCCGGTAGGCTTCAGTCCGCAGGCTCTCCTCGAACCGCATCGCTTCCAGCAGCAGGACGAGCGCTTTGTGCAGGCTGGCTTGGGCGACGACGGTCCGATTCTGCGCCTCGTACACGTCCGCCTGTGCGTCCAGCAGGCGGGCGGCGATGACGCACCGGGCGGGGTCCAGGCCGCCGCCCATGCGGAACAGGTTCAGCAGAGTCTCGTCGGGCAGCATCGTCAGCGTTGCGAGGTTCAGCCCGGTCATCTTCTTGCAGGCGTCGGCGGCCTCGGCCAGCGCGGCCTCATAGCGCCCGTCGCTTTTGCCGGTCAGGATGCGGGCGAGGACCAGTGCCAATCCCTCGATCTGCTGCTCGATGTAACCCTTTCGGGAGCGTTGGAACATGGCGTCTCCTGTGCAGGAACCTACCCGCCGGGACCGTCGGAGAGGTTGAACTTGCGCCGGGCCGCGCCGTCCAGCGGCGGCACGACCAGCGTTTCGCCGGCGTGCAGGCCGGAGACGATCTCCACGTCGGTGTCGTTCCGCAGGCCCGTGACGATGGTGCGCTTTTCCTGCCGGCCCGGCGCTTTCAGGACCGTCACCTGGCCCGATTTGCCGCTGAAGGAGACGGCTTCCAGGGGCGCGAGGACGACGTGGGCGTGCTTCTGGCTGATGATGGCGACGTTGGCGCTCATGCCCGACCGCAGGCGCGGGTCGTAGCGGGCGAAGCCGACCTTGACCGAGAACTTGGAGATCGAACTCGTGCTGCTCCCGCTGGAAGTGTCGAAGGCGTTGGTGGAGGCGGGGGCGATCTCGGTGACGGCGCCGGGGAAGGCCGCGCCCGGCAGGGCGTCCACGGTGATCGTCGCCGGGGCGCGCGCGCGGACTTTGGAAATGTCCACCTCGTTGATGCCGACCTTGACCTCCAGGCGGCTGCCCAGGGTCGCGACGATGGCCTGGGCGTCCGAGAAGCCCGTGGTCGCGCTCTGCACGATCTCGTTCGGCTGCTTGTACTTCTTGAGGACGATGCCGGACGCAGGGGCCAGGATGCGCGTGTCGCTGATGTTGACCTGGAGCTGCTGGATGTTGCCGCTGATCTGGGCCACGCTGGCGCGGGCCTGGGCGATATCCGACTGCTTCACGGCGTTCTGCCCGACGTTGGCGCGGGCGGCGTCGAGCTGGACGCGGGCCGCCGCGACCTGCGCTTTGGCGTCGTTGACATCCTGGGCGCGCGGCCCGGCCTGGGTGAGCAGAAGCGCCTGTTTGGCGGTAGCGAGGCTGCTGGAGGCGGTGTCCACAGCGACCTGGGAGGCGTCGTAATCGGCCTGGGAGATGAAGCCCCGGCCCAGCAGGCTCCCGCGGCGCTTCTGGGTGCGGATCGCGTCGTCGTAGGCGATCTGCGCGCGCGCGACCGCCTCCTGCTGCTGGGCCACTTCCTGCGGGCGCGCGCTCGCCGCCACGACGGCCAGGTGCGTCCGGGCCGTGTTCAGGCCCGCCTGTGCCTGGGCGATGGCGGAGGCCGTCTGCTTGACTTGCAGCGCGTACTCCGCCTCGGTCTGGGCCAGCCGCGCCTGCGCCGACTGGAGCTGTGCCCGGTAGCCGGCCAGTTGGGGATCAATCAGCGAGCGGTCCACGACGGCGATGAGCTGCCCTCGGGTGACGTACTGCCCTTCCTGGATGGGGATGGAGAGCAGGCGGCCCGCCGCCTTGCTCTTGACGTCCACCTTGTCCACCGGCTCAATCGTGCCGGTCTCGGAGACCTGGATGGCGATGTCGCCGAGGTGCGTCTGCGCCGTGCGCGGCGGGGGCGGCGGCTTGTGCAGGGACTTGGTGACGCTGCGGCCCACGGTCACGCCCAGCCCGAGCAGGACGGCGAGAATCAGGAACGATCTGAGGAACGGTCTGAGGCGCTTTCCCATAGGCCCAGTATACCAGATTCCGCCGAGCCGGGCGGGCGTCATTTTTTGGCAGGCCTGCCGGACGAGGCGGCGGGCCTGTGGCGACTCGCCAGCAGAGTCTCGCGCGCCTTGCGGGCGGCCAGGGCGACCTGGCAGCCGCGCTCGAAGGGCGACAGGCGAGCGGGGTCCGACGTCTGCATGGCCTCGGCGCGCGCCTCGATGATGGCCCCGCGCTGACGCCAGTTGCCGAAGCGGGACGCCCGGCAGCGTTTCAGCAGCGCCTTCCGAAACGCCCCGTCCGGCCACAACGCCGGGTCGTCGGCCGCCGCCGACGCGCGGGCGGCCTGGGCGGCATCCCCGACGTATTCGCGGGCGTGGCGCGGGTTGTTGGTCCAGAGCGCGAAGACCAGCGCCTGCGCGTAGGGGTCGCCCCCCGTCAGCCCCGCCACCGTCGCGTCGCGGCCGGGCGCGTGGAAGGGGACGCCGGGCAGGGGCCGGGTCAGGACGTCGTCCACGACGCGCTGGGCGTACTCCCGCTGGAACTGCTGGACCGGCGTTTGCCGGCCCGCGCGGGCGAACACGGTGGCCCAATAGTTCGCCACTTTGGGATCGTAGTTCCCGACGAGGCGCGAGCCGCGAAAGGCGAGCCGCATGTCGTCCGGCGTCCCGAGCGGCTTGCCGTAGACGATCAGCCCGCGCTTGTCTGCGTCCAGCCCCTGCTTGACGAAAACCTTGTCCCAGACGCGCCCCTGCCCCGTCCCCAGCAGCCGGCGCTTGATGTAGACCAGGGTGGGCGGCAGGCTGTCCGTCGCCGCCGTCCACTGCATGACGCCCCAGGACAGCACGCCCTTGTCGTACAGGTTGACCGAGTCGAAGCCGCCTTCCAGGAACTGCGTGACGTCCAGGATGAACAGGTTGCGCGTCGTGACCTCTTCGGGCCGAATCCAGCGCGTGGAGCGCACCTCGACGCCGTTCTCCAGGTTCATCCGGCGCAGGAGATTGAACCGGGCGGGGTTTCGGGTCATGTCCGGCAGGACGTAAGGCTTAACCGCTACGGGCGTCAGGTCCAGCACCACCTGTTCCGGCGCCTTCGGCCCACGCGGGTGATGGGGCCGGTGATGCGCGGCAATCGCGCCGGGGGCGGTTCCGAGAACGAGCAGAGCCGCCAGGGGCAGAAGATAATTCGTCTTTGGGATTCGCTTCATCGTGATCCAATTCACTGGTGTTCTTCGTCGTAAACCTGTCCGGCGGGGAAAGGTTCCTAGAGTGTACGCGAAATTGGGGCGTTTCTTGTTCCATCGGGGCGGGGTTTTTGACGGCATCCTCAGCCGGCGCCTAGTTTGCCCAGCGCCTCCCGCGCCGCCTCGGCTGTTTCCGGGTCATCGTCCGCCCGCAGACGCTCCAGCGCCTCCCGCGCCTGCGGGGCACCCAGCGCCCCCAATGCCCAGGCCACCGCACCGCGCACGGCGGCCACCTCATCCCCCGCCCGCGCCAGCAGCGGCGGGACGGCTCGCCGGTCCCCGATCTGCCCCAACGCCACCGCCGCCGCCCCGCGCTCGTTTTCCGCGCCATCCGGGAGCGCCCGGAGCAGCGGCCCCAGCGCTTCCTCCGCCCGCAGCTCGCCCAGTGAAAGGATCACGCTGACGCGCACGACGCCCGACGGATCGTTCAGCGCGGCGAGCAGCGCCTTGACCGCCCGCGCCCCGCCGATCTCCCCCAGCATCTCGGCGGCGTCCGCCCGGATGTTCTCGTCCGCATCCTGGCCCAGCAGGGCGATCAGTTCCTCAAGTTCGTTCATGGGTTCCCGATTCTGTTGACAACGCGCTTCCTCCTCGTGTATAATAGCCGCGTAGAGGATACCCCAGGATGAAGCTGACGGAACAGCAAGAAGCGCGACGGATGCGGCGTGATGAGGGATTGTCACTCAACGAGATCGCGGCGAGGTTGCACGTCTCTAAAACCTCGGTGAGCCTGTGGGTTCGCGACATCGTCCTGACAGAACCGCAGATCGCACACCTGACCACGCAGAACCCGCTGTATAACCGGCAACTGCATTCAAGCCAACTGAGTAGGGTACGTTCGCGGGCTGTTCGCGCGAATTATCAGGAGGCAGGACGTCAGCGAGCAAAGCAAGGCGACCCGTTGCACATGGCGGGCTGTATGCTCTACTGGGCAGAGGGGAGCAAGGGGCGTTGCGATGTCGCCTTCACCAACTCTGACCCGGAAATGGTCGCGTTCTTCGTCCGCTTTTTGGAATGTTGCTACGATGTGCAGAAGCAGGAAATGGTCGCATACATTAACTGCTTTGATGACGAGGTTTCGGCGAGCGAGACAGAGGATTTTTGGCTGGAGCGGTTAAAATTGCCGCGAACTCAACTCAGAAAAACAACGCTTAACTACTTTTCATCCTACTCACAGAAGAAGCGCATCAGCAAGTTGAAGTACGGCACTTGCCGAGTGAACGTCCATCGGACAGAAATCGTTCAGAACATCTTTGGAGCCATCCAGGAGTACGCCGGCTTCCGATGTGAAAAGTGGCTCGATTGAGAGATAAAGCGCGGGTGTAGCTCAGTGGTAGAGCACCGACCTTCCAAGCCGGCTGTCGCGAGTTCGAGCCTCGTCGCCCGCTTTCTTCTCTTCAGCCATGATACCTTAACGCCTGGTAGCTCAGTTGGATAGAGCAAGAATCTTCTAAATTCTAGGTCGAGGGTTCGAGTCCCCCCCAGGTGG
>CAXTWM010000239.1:0-7778 GCA_964247915.1 uncultured Armatimonadales bacterium
CCCGCGCCTCGTCCCCCGCCAGCCCCAGCGCCGCCCGCCGCGCCCGCGCCCGCCGCCTGATCTCACTCATCGCCTAAACCCCCGGTGCCAATGCTTGCCATGCCTTACTATAGCACGGGCGGACGGAAGAGCGCAAACCATCAAGGGCGGTGAACACAAGATTGAGGGCAGGGGTATAATGGACCCCTATGCTTGACTTCTTGCGGCGGATTTTCCAACGGCGGCGCTTGTATCCCGTCAGCAAGGCTTTGGACGTGAAAGCCGGGGTTTTACAAAGACAGGTGTTGAGCGCAATCGCCGCCGTGGATCAGGTCCACACCGATGGAGTGCTCCCTGATCTGCCGGTGAAGGCGGCTTCCCTGGTAGACATGTACGGCTACTTCCAGAACACGACAGACGGAAGGGCCGTTGAGATCGTCGTCAGCCTTCTGAACCCGCACGTCGAACTGACGGCGGTCCACGAGATCGGGCATTTCCTAGACTTCAAAGGCCTGGACCGCTCGACCCCATGGGCATCGGTGAACAGCCCGGCCCTCGCCGCGTGGCGGGAAGCGGTCAAGACCAGCCGGGCAGTTCAGACGCTGGGGCACTTCCGCAACCCCACGACCCGTACAATGCCGGTGACGCTTTGGGACGGCTCTGTGGTAGAATACCCTGTTGATAAAATCTACGTCGGGTATCTTCTAAAGGCCGAGGAGTTGTGGGCGCGCAGCTACTCCCAGTTCATCGCGGCCCAAAGCCGGGACCCGGCGCTTCTGCGCCAGCTAGAGCAGGAGCGGGATCGCCCCGTCAGCGGCATTTACTACCCGAAGCACTGGGACGAGGCCGACTTTCAGCCGATCCGAGCCGAGGTGGAAGCCGTTTTTCGCGGCCTGAGGTGGATGCGATGAGTAAAAAACTGACACTCGGGACCCTGTTCCACCGACCACCGGCGGTCAGCGGCCCCGCGAAAGAGCAGGCGGACGAGGCCGAAAGATTGGGCCGTGAGCTAAAGACGGCGGAACTCGAAACGCGCTTCCGCGAGGCGCTCGCCAGCGGCAAGATCACCGGCGACATCCTCACGATTGATGAGGGTGGGAACGTCGTCCGCGACGCCAAGAGTACCAACATCTTCGACTTGTAACCCCCACCCGCCGGGCAAGAGCCGCCCCTACAAGGGGGCGGCTTCGCTTTTCCCAGAGAAACACGACGATGCGCGCAAATTACGGACTCTGTTGTTGGTGGGATGTGAGCAACAACTGCTTTGTCGCTCGTTCCCCTGATTATGAGGTGTGCTGGGGAAAGGGAAGTACTCACGCTGAGGCAGTAGCGGCACTTGATGACCAGGTGCAGGAGTGGATCAGAACGGGGCGTGAGCTTGGAGTTGATGTTTCCTACGCCCTGCCAGCGACCCAAGAACAACCCCGCCCTGTGTTGGAGATGCCTGCTCCGTCCCAAAAGGACATACCTAAAAAGCCGAAGCAGAAGCCGAAACAGACGACGCGAAGTTCGCCGTTGAAAGCACTCAGGGAGGCATTGGCAGCAGCGCAGGAGGCGTCCATCAACGCTTTCCCGCTGGATTTCACGGTCACCCTTAATCCGTGTATCATTCATGTCCGAGGGGAAATGGCCTTTCTAACTGTACAAGGGGCGCGAGATGAGATATTGAGGCTGGCGTCCCATCATAGCAACATCATCTTTGATCTATCAAAAGTGAGTTACATTGACAGCACTGGGATGACGCTGTTGTTAGAAAGCCTCAAAAGGATGACGTTCCCAAATGCCTCTCTTTGCATTGTCGTCTCTGGAGTCAAGGGCGACCAAGTCGAACGGATTTTCCGGCTTACGCGCTTCGACACGATCATGCCCGTCTTTTCTTCTTTGGAAGAAGCCATTGCGATCTCTCAGGAGAGCAAAGCGGCAGCTTCATAAGGGGGCATCACGACGAAGACTGATGAACTGGTTTACGAACTGTACGGGCTGACCAACGAAAAGATTGTCCTGATGGGAGGCGCGGGCGCGGGGGGCCATCTCCGGGTATAGTCCGGCACAGGAAGGTGACCACGATGACACTGACCATTGATCTGACACCCGCCGAAGAGGTTTCGCTGGCGGTGGTCGCGGGGCGGGAGGGCTTGAACCTGGCCGAAACCGCCCGCAAGGTCCTGACGGCTAACCTGCCGCCGGTCACGGACCGGGACCGGGAGCGGCTGCTGCTGGCGGAACGCGGCGCTCTGCTCGACTGTGAGGACGCCGGGGCGCTGTCGGACGCGCAGGCGGCCCGGCTGCGCCAGGTTGAGGCCCAACTGGACCGGCTCGAAGATCAGATCAGGACCCCGTGGAGCAGGAGGCCGACCGGCGGCTCGCGCGGACCGGGGACAAGCTCGACGAGATACTCGCCCTGCTGCGGAGCCTGCCCCGCCAGGACGCGGAGAGCAGAGGCGCGGAGGATGCCGCCCGATGATCTTTCGGCGCTCGCCCGACGTGCCCGCCCTGGACGATCCCCTGGACTATCGGGACACCTACCTGCGACCGGATTTCCGGTTCCGCTGCGCCTACTGCCTCACCCACGAATACTTCTTTCTGGAGGGCGAAGTGGATCATCATCGCCCGCTCCATCCGCCCCAGTCCCTGGGCCTGGACTTCTCCCACCTCCGAAGCGCCTATGAGAACCTGTACTGGTGCTGCCCCCGCTGCAACCTCTACAAAGGCAACCGCTGGCCTACCAACGCCCAGTACGCGGCGGGCGTCCGCTTCCTCGACCCCTGCGCCGAAGACCATGATGACCACTGGGACACGCACCCCGACGGGACCGTGACCGCGAAGACCGCAACGGGCCGCTATACGATCCGGGAAATCCGCCTGGATCGGCCCCGGCTGAACAAGCGCCGGTCGGAGGCGTACCGGGACGGGCAGAAGCTCACGCAGATCCTTCAGGAATTGGAGCAGACCGCACTCACCCCGGAACACCGCGCGCCCCTTCTGGAGCGCCTGGCGGACATAGAAGAGCGGATCAACCCGCCTGTGTTCACCGCCTCACCCTGAAATCCGTCAAGTGTGACACGAGCCACGGGAAGACGCGCAGGAGAATCGCCTGCCCGTGAACAACTATCCCGACAAGACCATGAGTGAACAGACCCTTACCCCGGCGCCCGCCCCCGCCGCGCCGGTTTTGGAGATGCAGGGTATCCGCAAGGCCTTCCCCGGCGTGCGCGTCCTGGACGACGTCTCGCTCTCCGTGCGGCCCGGCGAGGTCCACGCGCTGATGGGCGAGAACGGCGCGGGCAAGTCCACGCTGATGAAGATTCTGGCGGGGGCGCTCCAGGCCGACGACGGGCGCATCCTGCTGGACGGCCAGCCGGTCCACATCGCCACGCCGCAGGGGGCGATGGACCTGGGGGTGGGCATCATCTACCAGGAACTCAACCTTGCCCCGCACCTGTCGGTCGCCGAGAACATCTTTCTGGGCCGCGAGCCGCGCCTGCTGCCGGGCTGGGTGGACGGGGCGAAGATGCGCCGCGAGGCGCAGGCGCTGATGGAGAACCTGGGCATGGGGCTGGACGTCCGCACCCCCGTCGGGCGGCTCACCATCGCCCAGCGGCAGATGGTGGAGATCGCCAAGGCCACCAGCCGCCGCGCGCGCGTCCTGGCGATGGATGAGCCGTCGGCGACCCTGACCTCCCATGAACTCGAAAACCTGTGGCGGCTGATCCGGCAATTGAAGTCCCAGGGCATCGGCATCATCTACATCTCGCACCGCATGGACGAGGTCTTCCAGATCGCCGACGCCGTCACCGTCCTGCGCGACGGGCGCATCGTCGGCAGCCGCCCCATCGGCGAGATCGGCCGCGACGACGTCCTGCGCCTGATGGTCGGGCGGGACCTGGACGAGACGTTCCCGAAGGAACACGCTCCCATTGGGAAGCCCGTGCTGGAAGTGCGGGGCCTGTCCCGGCGCGGCGTCCTGGAAGACATCTCCTTCACCGTCCACGCGGGCGAGACCGTCGCGCTCGCGGGCCTGGTCGGGGCGGGGCGGACCGAGATCGCCCGCTGCCTCTTCGGCGCGGATGGGTGGAGCGCGGGCGAGATGCGGCTGGACGGCGTCCCGTTCGTGCCCAAATCCCCCCACGACGCCATCGCGGCGGGCATCGGGTTCGTCACCGAGGACCGCAAGGAACAGGGCGTCGTCCTGAACCTGGCTGTCCGCGAGAACGTCTCGCTGGCCTCCCTGTCCAAAGTCTCCAAGTTGGGCTTCGTCCGGCGCGGGGCGGAGAACGCCGAGGCGCAGGGGAGCGTCCAGCGCCTCCGGGTGCGGACGCCCTCGGTCGAGCAGAAGGTCGGCAACCTGTCCGGCGGCAACCAGCAGAAGGTGATCCTCGCCAAGTGGCTCCAGATCCCGCTGAAACTTTTGATCTTAGATGAGCCGACGCGCGGCATTGATGTCGGTGCTAAGCGCGAGATCTATCAGATCATGAACGAGCTGGCCGCGCGCGGGGTCGCCATCTTGATGATCTCCTCCGAGCTGCCCGAGGTGCTGGGCATGGCCGACCGCATCGTGGTCGTCCGCGACGGCCGCGTCGCCGGGGCATTGGACCGGGCCGAGGCGACGCAGGAGAAGATAGGGGCGCTCGCCCTGGCGGGGTAGGGCTGTGATTCATGCCGCCCGCGCGGCCATTGCCCTGACTCATGCAGGAAATCAGCGTACCCAGCGCGAATGACACTTTATTCCAAGGGAGACATGCACACATGAATATCATGCACAGAAGCACGAAATGGGGGATGGCGGGGGCCTTGCTGGGGCTGACGGCGGCCCTTGCGGGCTGCACCCACGACAGCGGTGGAGGCGGGCAAACCGCGACGACGCCGGCGGCGGGCGGCACAGCTCCGGCGGGCGGCAAGGCGCTCCAGATCGCCGTCATCCCCAAGGGGACCTCGCACGAATACTGGAAGTCCATTCACGCCGGGGCCATGAAAGCGGCGCAGGAGTTGGGGGCGAAGGGGACGCCGGTCAACATCATCTGGAAGGGTACTCAGAGCGAGGGCGACCGGGACGGGCAGGTCACCCTGGTCGAGACCTTTATCACCCAGAAAGTCAGCGGTATGGTGCTGGCCCCGCTGGACAAGGACGCGCTCACGTCGCCCGTCCACGACGCCGCCGGCCATAAAATTCCCGTCGTCATCATCGACTCCTCTCTGTCGGGCAGCGACTACGTCTCGTTCTGCGCCACCGACAACGAGAAGGGCGGGCAGTTGGCCGGCGAGCAGATGGCGAAGCTGCTGGGCGGCAAGGGCAACGTCATCGTCCTCGCCTACGCCCAAGGGTCGGCCAGTACGGAGGCGCGAGAGAAGGGCTTCCTGGAAACCGTCAAGAAGTACCCCGGCATCACCGTCCTATCTTCCAATCAGTATGGCGGTCCGACCACAGAGAAGGCCCAGCAAACCTCGGGGAACCTGCTTGCCCGCTACGGCGCGCAGGTGAACGGCATTTTTGCCTCCAACGAGACCAACACGCGCGGGATGCGGCTGGCGCTCAAAGACAAAGGCCTGCTGGGCAAAGTCAAGTTCGTCGGCTTCGACGCCGCCCCGGACCTGCTGGATGCGCTCAAGGCGGGCGAGATGCAGGGCCTGGTCGTGCAGAACCCGTTCAAGATGGGCGAACTGGGCGTCACGACCCTGGTGGACTCGATCGGGGGCAAGACGGTGCCCAAGACCGTGGACACCGGCGTGGCCCTGGTTACGCCCGACAAACTCAACGACCCGAGTCTGCAAGAGTATCTGCACCCGCCGGTTGACCAGTACCTGAAGTGACAGACGGCAATCAGGAGCGTAGGGGCCGAAAAGGCGTGGCAATGAAGGGCGTGGGAGTGAACTCCTGCGCTGTGGGGCGAAGCGCCCAGTGTCCGCCTGCGCGGACAAGGAAAAGACCGCACGCGCCGCTCTTCTCTGGTCTTCTCTCGGCGGAGGCCGAGAATGGGCGTCCGCGCCCCACAGCGTCGCAATTCATTGCCACGTTCTTCATTGCCACGCCTCTTTGGCCTCCCACGTTCCGACGCCTTTCGTAAGGAAGAAACATGAGCGCAAGCACGACGGCAGGCCCGCGCGCCGACAGCGAGAGTCAGGCCGCCACCCGGTCGGGCCGGCAGCTCCTCACCCTGCTCGGCCCGTTCATCGGGCTGGCCCTGGTCATCCTGCTGTTCTCGATCCCGTCCCAGATCCGGC
Source organism: uncultured Armatimonadales bacterium (assembly GCA_964247915.1). Classification (GTDB taxonomy): domain Bacteria; phylum Armatimonadota; class Armatimonadia; order Armatimonadales; family Capsulimonadaceae; genus JANXMY01. The sequence goes on from CAXTWM010000239.1 coordinate 6,199, forward strand.
CCACCTTTCTGAGCCTGGACAACTTTAAGGGTGTCGCCACCCAGACCGTCATCACGGGCCTGGGGGCGCTGGGGATGACGCTGATTATCATCAGCGGCGGCATTGACCTGTCGGTCGGGTCGGTCCTGGCCCTGACCAGCATCGTCGTCGCGCTGCTGCTGAACCACCACGTCGCGCCCGCCCTCGCCATCCTGGCCGCCATCCTGGTCGGCAGCCTGGCCGGGGCGGTCAACGGGGCCTTGATTACCAGCCTGCGCGTGACGCCCTTTATCGTCACGCTGGGGACGCTGGGCATCGTGCGCGGCGTGGCGAGCTGGCTGGCGAACGAGCAGGCGATCAACGCCCCCCAGACCTGGATCAACAACCTGGCGGCGACCTACCCCGAACCGGCCTGGCTGCTGATCTCGCCCGGTGTTTGGATCACCCTGGCCCTGGCCGTGGCAACGGCGGTTCTGCTGCGCGCGACCGTGCTGGGCCGCTACATCGTCGCCATCGGCTCCAACGAGACCACGTCGCGTCTCTCGGGCCTGCGGGTGGACGGCCTGAAAATCTCCATCTACGCCATCGCGGGCCTGTTCTTCGGGCTGGGCGGTGCCCTACAGTTCGCGCGTCTGGGCCAGGGCGACCCGACGGTGCAGGTGGGGGGCGAGCTGGACATCATCGCCGCCGTGGTCATCGGCGGCGGGAGCCTGTCGGGCGGCGAGGGGTCCGTTTTGGGCACCATCCTGGGGGCGCTCATCATGGCGTTCCTGCGGAACGGCTCGCAGCAGATGGGCTGGCCCGCTTACGTCCAGCAGATCATCATCGGCATCGTCATCATCGCCGCCGTCGCCCTGGACCGCCTGCGCCACGGCTCGCCAGGCAAATAAAGAGTTTTTGCCCGACCCTTGACAACCTCCGTCGTTTGTGTTAATATATTAACACAAACGATTGGGAGGGAACGATGCCCCGCGCGCCAGGCGATTATCTGAACCCACGCGAGCAGCAGATCATGGAGGCCGTCTTCCGGCGGGGGCGCGTCACCGCCGCCGACCTGCAAAACGCCCTTCCGGGCCGCCCCAGCAACTCCACCGTCCGTACCCTGCTCCGTATCCTGGAGGGGCGGGGGCACCTGACGCACGTCGTCGAGGACGGCCGCTTCGTCTACCTGCCGACGCGCCCGCGCGACAATGCCGCCCGCTCGGCCCTGGACGGCGTCCTGCACACGTTCTTCGAGGACTCGGTGGAGCAGGCGTTCGCGGCTCTTCTGTCCGCGCGCGAGGCCCGCCTGAGCGCCGAGGACCTGGACCGGCTTTCCGAGATGATCCGGCGCGCGCGGGACGGGCAGGAGGAGCAGCCATGACCGGCGACGCCTCCCCCTGGCTCGTCCTCCTGCGCGACCTTTCGGTCAAGGGTGCGCTGCTCCTGTTGGCCGCCTGGGCGCTGACCCTGGGGATGCGCCGCGCGTCCGCCGCCGCCCGCCATCTGGTCTGGCGGCTGGCGTTCGCCGCCCTGCTCTTCCTGCCCCTGCTTTCTGTCACGCTGCCCTCACGCCCCGTCCCGGTCCTGCCCGCGCCCGCCGCGCCCTCCATCCCGTCACC
>CAXTWM010000240.1:0-7773 GCA_964247915.1 uncultured Armatimonadales bacterium
GGTCACGGTAGGCCAACGCCGTCGTCAGGAAGATCATGGGGATGGTCGCCAAGAGGCCCAAGCCGCACGGGATCTCGCTGGCGTAGACCAGCAGGCCCAGCACGAGCACGAACCCGGCGGCGGGCAGCCACTGCCCCTTCATGGCCCGGACGCTGCGCCGCAGGGCCGCGAAGACCGGCACGCCGTCCGCCATCAGAGCGAAGGCCGGCAGCAGCAGGCCCGTGACCACGGGCAGGAGGCAGAACAGCAGCAGGAACCCCAGCACGATCGCGACCGCCGCTCCCACGGGGTTGGCGTGGAGGAAGAGCATCAGGTAGCCCGGCCCGACGCTGACCGCTTCCAGGCCGTAAGTGCCGAAGCCGAGCAGGAACATCGCCCCCAGCATCCGCCCGAACAGCGGCCCGCCCGCGAAGATGTCCCGGTAGGTCAGCGCCAGCCCGCGCACCTGCCGGACCGCCATGCGGAACAGCCCGCCGTACAGGAACGCGGAGTAGAGGGAGAACACGAGGATGACGATGATCTCCACGGTGAATATCTTGCCGATGTTGGCCGGGGCGAACATCGGGGGCATGACCGGCGGAGGGGCGGGCACCCCCGGAGTGCGCGGGGACGTGAACGCGCCGCTCCTGAACATGAAGGTCAGGAAGTAGACATAGAAGCCGACGCCGAAAAGAACGGACGGGCCGATCAGGGCCAGGGTGGCGGCGATCCAGATGCCGGTATTGGCCGTGAAGAGCTGCCACGCCTGGGTGATCCAGCCGAAGTCCACCCGGCCCGGCGGCGAGGCGTTGATGTTTGACGGGCCTCCGTAAGCCAGACTCATGCGTTTCTCTCCTTATCCGGCCTTGAACGGATGGCGTCACATCGTCGGCGGGGGCGGCCAGACGCCCGGAGGGGGCGCGGCATACGGGTTCGGCGGCGCGTAGGCGACAGGCGGCTGCGTCAGGGCGAGATAGCCGACCGCGATGCTGATGAGGAACAGGGGGTAAGTCGCCAGCATCCCCACGCCGCAGACCAAAGCGCCCAAGCCGCCGACCATCGCGGCGACGAAGTAAAAGAGGATGCCCATCAGCCATTGCCCTTTGAGGAGGCGGACGCTGCCCAGGATGGCGTCCACGGCACTGTCCCCTTTGTCCACCACCAGCAGCGGCGCGAACATCAGCAGCCCTTGCAGGACGATGGAGGGGATGGCGGCGATCAGCCCGACGAGCGAGACCGCCTGCCGCCCCGGCATGCCCGTCAGGTGCAGGAGACCCAGCAGCAGCGCCTCCAGAAGCACGATCACCCCGGCGCCGCACACGGCGACGGCGGCCAGCGGCAGGGCCTGCGGGAACGCCGAGAAGGCCCCGCCCACGCCGATGGGTTCCCCGCGCGCCTGGCGCAGCGCCATCCGGTAGAAGCCGGCCAGAAAAACGGCGTTCACCGCCGTCAGCAGCAGGGTGAAGCCCTGGTTCCGCGCGAACTCATAGTAGGGGTTCTGCTGGCGGATGTGGGGGACGGTGTGGTTTACAATCGCGAGGTAAGTCTGCTGGAAGATGTTCAAAATACCGGTCGGGATCGCCCACAACAGCCAAAGGACGGTGCCGACCAGCGCATACAGCAGGAACGCCCCGATCCAGACGCCCGCCTGCGCCGTGAACAGCGTCCACGCCTGCCCCAGCCAGGAGAAATCCACGCGGCCCGTCGGCGGCGCGTACCCGCCGCCCCCATACCCGCCGGGGTAGCCGCCTGCGGAGTACCCCCCGCCTGTCGGAACGCTCATGCCGTTTACCTTTCCCTCGCCGCGAGTGCTGCGAAGTTAATTCGGCGTGAGCGAAGGGACTTCCTGCAAGAAAGCGGCACAGAGAGGCGAACAGGGGAAGGAGGGCGAACCTTGTGTTCGCCCACCCCTTTGTAGTTCGTCCTGTGTTATTTGTCCTGCAACGCCGCCACGCCCGGCAGTTCTTTCCCTTCCAGGAACTCCAGCGACGCCCCGCCGCCGGTCGAGATGTGAGTCATCTTGTCGGCGAAGCCCAGCTTCTCCACCGCCGCCGCCGAGTCGCCGCCGCCGACGATGGTGATGGCGCCGCTGTCCGCCAGCGCCTGCGCGACGCCGCGCGTCCCCGCCGCGAACTTGTCCACCTCGAAGATGCCCGCCGGGCCGTTCCAGATCACGGTCTTCGCGCCCTGCAAGATGGCCGTGATCGCCTTGACCGTCGTGGGGCCGATGTCCGCGCCCTCCCAGTCGGCGGGGATCTCCTTGACCGGGACGACCTTCGTTTGCAGCGAGTCGGGGGTGGGGCCGAACGGGTTGCCGTCGGTGACGACCACGTCCACGGGCAGCATCAGCTTGTCGCCTACCTCGTTCTGCACCTTCTTGGCGAACTCCAGGCTGTTCGCGTCCAGCAGCGACTTCCCGATCTCCAGGCCCTGCGCCTTGAAGAACGTGTAGGCCATGCCGCCGACGATGATCAGCGTGTCCACCTTGGGCAGCAGGCTCTCGATGACCGGAATCTTGTCCTTTACCTTGGCACCGCCGAGGATCGCGACGAACGGGCGGGCCGGGTCCTCGACCGTGTTACCCAGGTAGTCCAGTTCCTTTTTGAGCAGGTAGCCCGCGACGGCGGGCTTGCCCTCCTCGGTCATCACCCGTGCGACTCCCTCCGTGGAGGCGTGGGCGCGGTGCGCGGCCCCGAAGGCGTCGTTGACATACACATCGGCGATCTTCGCCAGCTCGCGGCCCATTTCGGGGTCGTTTGCCTCCTCGCGCGGCGTGTAGCGCAGGTTTTCGAGCAGCAGCAGCGTCCCCGGCGCTTCAAAGGTCTTGATGACCTGCGGCACTTCAAAGGCGTCCCGGTCCAGCAGCTCGACCTTCTGCCCGGTGAGCTGGGCGAGCCGCTCGGCGACCGGCTTCAGCGAATACTTGGGGTCGGGCTTGCCCTTGGGCCGGCCCAGGTGGCTCATCAGGACGACGCGCGCCCCATGCTCCGTCAGGTACTGGATGGTCGGCAGGGCCGCCCGGATGCGGCGGTCGTCGGTGATCGCGCCCGCCTCGTCCTGCGGCACGTTGAAGTCCACGCGCACCAGGACGCGCTTGCCGGCTACGTCCACGTCTTCCACGGTCTTTTTGTTGAAACTCATTGTGTCTGTTCCTCGCGCTGAAAAGGGTTGTCGGGCAAAACGTCCTCAGTATACCCGCCGCGAAAAACAATTCCGACGCCTCTTGACAAGTATATTGCTAACTGTTATAATGCTAAATATGGAAGACAACCTGCTCCCGTCCCATCTCTGCACCGCCTTGATGCGAATCGGGACGCGCATGGCAAGCATTTTTGACCAGAAGTTCGGCCCGTATGGGCTGACCCAGGCGCAGTTCCGCGTCCTACTGGCCGTGTGGGAATCGGGCGAGGGGGGGATCGCGCCTTCGGCCCTCGCGGATCGCCTGCTGATCGAGCGGGCCACGGTGTCAGTCCTGACGACGCGCCTGGTGGAGCGCGGCTGGCTGGAGCGCACGCCGGGCGAGAACCGGCGCACGTTCCTACTGGTTCTGACCGAGTCGGGAAAGGCGCGCTTGCAGGAGGCGCTGCCGCACGCGGTCACACTCGCGGACGAGACGCTAGCCGGGCTTGGTCGCGAAGAACTGCGCGGGACTTTGGCGCTGCTGGAACAACTGGAAGCGCATCTGCGAGGAGGGGAATAAAGAAATGGCGAAGATTTTTCCGGGGCGGTTCACCGCCGACACCGACGAGCCGTTCGTGGTCTTCCTGATCGGGATGCGGGTCAACAAGGCGCTGGCCCTGCACAAGTGGGTGCCGACCGCCCTGGCGATGGGGCCGATGCTCCGCTCACTTTACCGAAACCCGGACAGCGGCTTCCTGGGAGGCGAGCCGATCTTTTATCCCGGCGGCGTCGGCCTGATCCAATACTGGCGCTCGACCGGGGACTTGGAGCGGTTCGCCCGCTCGCCGCACGAGTCGCATCGGAAGGCGTGGGAGCGGTTCAACAAGGCGGTCGGCAAGGATGGCAGCGTCGGCATCTGGCACGAAACTTATGAGGTGGCGGCGGGACGGTACGAGGCGATCTACGGCAACATGCCCCGCTTCGGGCTGGCCGCCGCGACGGCCCATGTGCCGGTCGGCAAGCGCGGCGAGACGGCGCGCGAACGCCTGGCCGTCTAGTCTATGCCGCTCACACGCACCGGATGACCGGCCTCGCGGAACACCATCCGCAGCCCGGCGAACTGGGGGGCGGCCGGCTCGCAGGCGCGGAATTCCGCCGACCGGCCCGGCAAAAGCGGGCTGGCCGTCAGGTAGCCGCTCCCCCGGAAGACCTCGTTCCCCGCGCGGTCCACCAGTGTCGGCGTGACCTGGGTGTAGGTCAGAGGCTTAGTGCCGGTGTTGGTCACGCGCCCGCGAATGACAAGCCCGCCAGGGCCGCTTTCGGCCTTCTGCCAGTCCAGGCGGACCTGGTACAGCGGCGTGCTGACCGGTTGCGCGCGAACGGTCAGAGTCAACATCTGGCCGGCAGCAAGCATGGTGAGGGAGGCGGCGAGGGGGAACAACGAGGAGCATTTCATGGTGAGTCAGACCCTTTCGCTCTCCATTTTCGGCGAGTCGGGGGCTTATCTTCAATCGCCCCGCCGAAAGGCTTGACAGACGGGGGCTAAATGGGCTATCATGTTTTTGCTCCCGACGAGAAACGCGAACTCTTCGGACGGCACAACGGGGTGTAGCTCAGTTTGGTAGAGTGCTCGGTTCGGGACTGAGAGGCCGCAGGTTCAAGTCCTGTCACCCCGATAGGACGACTGTTTATAGTGGACAAGGACAGCTCAGGATTTTCCTGGGCTGTTGTCGTATGTGTCCTGTTGTTCACGCCCTGTTGTTCGCGTCCTGCTTCTTTGGAGGAAGAATGCGCCCCATCCTCGCCCTCGCCCTGCTCCTGACGGTTCCCACGGCCCCCAGTGCCGCCGACACGGCCCCGCCGGGCGCGCTCCGCATCGGGCTGGACCACTCGTTTCGCCATTCCACGACCCTGCTGCTTTCCTGCGAGCGGCCTTTCTCCGTTTCCGATGCCCAGACGCACCGCGCGCTGGCGCACGGGGCGGGGAGCGCCCTCTACAGAGTGACCGTTTCGCCAAAAGGCATCGCTCTGGCGCGGGCCGACAGCCTCCAAGACGTGCCGGTCGCCGGCGGCAGTGCCGCGCTGGTCCTGCTGCCGGGGGGGGGCGGATTCGTCAGGGTCGCGCGCCTGGACGGCCGCCCGTTGGGGGCGAAAGGCATCCCGTGGCATCGCTACCGAGGCTTCCTGACGGTGCGGCGGGAGCCGGACGGCACGCTGCGGGTCATCAACACGGTCCCGCTGGAGCCGTACCTGTACGGTGTCCTCCCCGCCGAGATCGGTACGCACGTCCCGATGGAGGCGATGAAGGCGCAGGCGGTGGCGGCGCGGACGTATGCGCTCAAAAACCGGGGCAAGTGCGTCGGGGACGGCTTCGACCTGGACGACACGACGCGCTGCGAGGGGTATGAGGGCGTGGACGGCGAGACGCCGACGTCGAACGCCGCCGTGGACGGCACGCGGGGGCAGGTGCTGACGTATGGGGGGCGGATGATAGACGCCCCCTACTCCACCGACAGCGGCGGCATGACGGCCTGCGACGACAGCGGGGACTGCCCCTACCTTCAGGCGGTGCGGGACGGGGATGAAGCGAGCGGACGGGATTACGCCGCGACCGGGCGCTACCACACCTGGACCCAGACGTGGACGCCGGCCCAACTGGCCCAGTCGCTGGCGCGCGACCCACGGACAAGGGTCGCGCAGTTCGTGTCCCTGACGGTGGACGGGTTGGATGCGTCGGGGCGGATCACGACGGCGACGGTGGCCGGGGCGGACGGCGCGCTGCGGACCGTGACCGGGCCGCAGCTGCGTCAGATTCTGGGGTACGACGTCCTGCGGAGCACGCGGGTGACGCTGACGCGCACCCCGGAAGGGAACTACCGGTTCGACGGCAAGGGCTGGGGACACGGGCTGGGGATGTCGCAGGACGGCGCGGTCGCGATGGCCGGGCCGCCCTATCGAAAGACTTACTTGGAGATATTGAAGCACTACTACGTCGGCGTCCAGATCGCCCCAGACACCCAGGTCAGCCCGGCGAAGGTCGCTCGGCACGGGTTTTGATCGCTTCCAGAATCTTCTGCGTGTTGTCGCGCATCAGCCGGGCCACGACGGCTTTCAGCAGCGCGCCAATCAGGGGGATTTCCAGCTCGTAGTCAATTTCCGACTGAAAAAGCGTCCCCTCCCCGTCCGGCGTGAACGTCCACTGGCCCCCATAGGCCGTGTAGTCGCCTTTAAGCTGCTTGAAGCGGCAGGTGTGCGCGGCCTCGTCCCACAGGTCTTCCTCGGTCCAGCGCACCTTCAGCTTGAAGTCGGACGCGGTCGCCACCCAGTCCGTCACCGTCCGGCCCCCGTCCTCGCTGCGCTCCGCCACCGTCACGCTCTCCACGTCCGGCATGAACTGTGGGAAGGACACCTGATCCCGCGCCAGCGCGAAGACCGTCTCCAGCGGGGCGTTGATCGCAACGTGGTTCTCGATGTGAGGCATCCTGTAACCCTTTACCCTTGACCTTTTACCAGGCCAGGTGGCGGACCAGGCCCACGACCTTGCCGGCGATGTCCACGGTGTCGAAGTACATCGGCTTCATCCGCTTGTTGGCGGGCTGCAACCGAATCCGTGACTTCTCCTTGTAGAACCGCTTGACGGTGGCCTCGTTGTCAATCATGGCGACGACGGTTTCGCCGTTGTCGGCGGTCTGCTGGCGGCGCACGACGACCAGGTCGCCCTCGTGGATGCCGTCCTCGATCATGCTGTCCCCGATGACGCGCAGCATGAACCCGTCGCCCGAGATGAAGTCCGAGGGCAGCGGGAAGACGTCTTCCACGTCCTCCACGGCCAGGCGCGGCTTGCCCGCCGCGACCGTGCCGATGATCGGCATCTGGATGACCGGTTTGGAAAGCGGGCGGCTCTCGCCCCCGGCGTTCTCCCCACTCCCGGTCAGCTTGATGGCCCGCGTCAGCACGGCGTCCCGCTCGATGTGCCCCTGCTCCTGCAATGTCTTCAGGTGCGCGTGGACCGTGGACGACGACGACAGGCTGACCGCGCTCCCGATCTCGCGGACGGTCGGCGGGTAGCCGTGCGCGTCCATGTGCTGCTGGATGTATCGTAAAATCTGCTGCTGGCGGTTGGAAATCGGCTTCGGCATGGTGCGGTTCCCTCCCCTTTCGGGTCGAAAAGATGGGCAAGGCACATCCGTTCGGCAACGGATGTTCGGCCTTAGCCGTCATTATAGCACCAAATGAGACATTTGACAAGTGTTGCAACCAAAGTGAAGACAAATACCCTTTCTGAGCTATGCCTTTGCCTAAACACCGCCGTAGGCCACAGGCAGCATCCTCAGTGCAGCGCTGTGGCAAAGGTAGCCGCTCCCACGGCGAAGAAGTTTTCCGAGGCCGCATTCGCGGGTGGCGCGTCACTCGTCCGTCGGGCGAGCGCAACGCTCCGCCGTGTGCTATAATGTCCCATGCTCCTTGTCATTGATGCCGGCAACAGCAACGTCACCTTCGGCGTCTACGATGACGGGCCGCTCGTGTTCCGCTGGCGCATCCGCACCGAGGCGGACCGGACGGCGGACGAGTACGCCGCCTTCCTCGGCTCGCTGTGCGCGCAGAACGGCCTGGAATTCGGCGACGTCACCGGCATCGCGCTCGCCAGCGTCGTCCCCGCCGCCACCCCCACCC
>CAXTWM010000241.1:0-7761 GCA_964247915.1 uncultured Armatimonadales bacterium
GGGGCGGAGAGGGCAGGGGCCGGCTGCTGGACGACCTGTTCCGACGGGTGCGACGCCCGCCCGCCGCCGATCAGCAGCCCGATGGCGACGCCGCCGACGATGGCGGCTGCGGCGGCGCCGACGACCTTCAATGCTCCGCTGGAATTGCTGCGTGCCACGACGAAACTCCCTCTGACTCTTCTACCTGTTACTATACGTCTCTTGTGAACGTTTTGTCAAGATTTGAGGCGAAATTCGTGCCGTAGCGGGTTTGTTCATTGGCCGATGTTAAACGTATACTCCCCTTTTTGGGGGCCTGGATTGCTGCCTTTGAGAGCAGAGCGGAAGCGGGTTTTTCGGATCGCTTCTATGCAAGCCTTGTCTATGTCAGCCTTGCCTGACGAATGGAGTACATGTACCTCTGTCGCGTGGCCTTTCTCGTTTATGGTGAAGCCAACCCTCACGAACTCGTCCAGACCATCCGTGAGCAGCCCCGGCGTGCCGGTCTTCTTCGGCGCGGTGAACGCCAGGACTGCCGCTGTCGTTTTCTCCGGCTGCTCGAAGAACGGGAAGTGGCCGCAGCCGTCCAGTTCCACGAGCTGTGAGCCTTTGATAGCCGCGTGGGCCGCCTCCGCCGCCGAGGGCGGGATGACGCCGTCCTGCTTGCCGTTGAGGATCAGCGTCGGCACCGACACCCGCGCCAGAAGTGGGGTGTCGTCGCGGGTCGGGAAGTGGTCGTTGACGATCAGGGCCGCGCCCGGCTCCGAGGCGGGCGCCAGCGCGGCGGGGGGCAGGTGATACGGCGCAAGCGCCGCGCCGATCTGCCCGTAGGCAGCGGCGAAGCCCGCCGTCTGATCGCCCGCGAAGTACAGGCCCGCCGGACCCATCGCCAGGCCCAGGGCGCCGAACAGGCGGAAGGGGCTGCCCGGCGGTAGGGCGCGGAGCTGCGCCACCTGGGCAAGAGCGGCGTCGTCTTTGGGCTTGGCTGCGGCGAACTTCCTGGCAGCGTTGTCCAGCACGGCGTCCTGCATCTGCGGGACCGAGACCAGGCCGTCCATGTGGATATAGCCCAGGACCTGGGCAGGGTGCGCCGTCACATATTCCAGCCCCAGCATCCCGCCCCACGAGTGGCCCAGGACGTACCACTTGTCCACCTTCAGGGACCGCCGGACGCCTTCAATGTCTTCCACCAGGCTGGCGACCGTGTAACCCTTGATCTCGGCGGGCGTGGGCGCCATGACGTTCGCCACCGTCAGCCGCGCCGACTCGCCGCTGCCGCGCTGGTCCAGGTAGACCACGTTCAGCGTCTTCTCCAGGCTCGACCCCCAGGGATAGAACATATGCGCCGAGAACCCCGGCCCGCCGTGCAGGATCACCAGGTACGGGTGCGCCCTGTCCGTCCCGCGCACGCGGAAGTGCAGGGTCGCGCCGTTGATGACCTCGCGGTGGTCTTCGTCGAAGGCGAAGGCGGGAAGGGCCATCAACAGCAGCAGGCCGCAGAGGAAGGCCGCCCGCAGGCGGGCGGCGAAGCAGAGGCACATGACGTTCTCCTTTGAGTGCTTGGCCGGGGTCAGTAGCGCAGGTACGCCTCCGAAATGGCGTTGCCGATCTCGATGCACCGAATCTGGACCTGGTCGAGAAACTGGTGCAGGCCCTGCGCGATGATCTCGTCGGTGGTGATGAACGACAGGTCCGCCCGCAGGCGGCCCACAAGGCGCTCGGCGCGGTTCGCGGCGGGCTGGCCCTTCGTCCCGCCGATCTGGCGCAGGGCGCGATCCAGGCGAACGATGGAGTAGGAGATGGAGGCGGGGAAGGCGGGGTTGCGGACCAGGTAGGAGACGACCTTGCCCGGCGTGATGCCCAGCCGGTTCGCCTTGCGGAAGGCTTCAAACGCGCCGACGCTTTTGAGCACGGCGATCCACTGGTGCTGGTCCAGCGTCCCGCCGAGCTGCGCGGGGTCCAGCAGGATGTGGTACTTGACGTCCAGGATGCGCGCGGTCTTGTCCGCCCGCTCCAGGTACATGCCGCAGTCCAGAAACGCCCACGCCTCGTCGCGGGGCATAGTGCGGGCGGTGACGCCGTGGAAGAGCTGCGAGGCGCTCTTGACCTGGGAAAAGTAGGCGTGAGGGGAGGTGTCCAGAATCTTGTCCGCGTCCCACCGGGTCGCCTCCAGGTAGAACATGTTCAGGCTCTCGTACATCTCCGATGAGATCAGCTCGCGGACGCCGCGCGCGTTCTCGCGGGCGCGGCTGACGCAGGAGAGGATGGAGTTCGGGTGGTCGCGGCAGAAGGCGAAGAAGTCCAGCACGTTGCGCTCGACCTGGTTGTCGGCGTAGAGCTGCGCGAACAGGTCGGCGTCGCCGGAGATGGCGAGGATCGGCCCCCACAGCGCGGACGGGTCGCTTTCGCCGGTCTGGGCGAGCGGGAACGCGCCTTCGAGTTCGGAGTGGTACTGGACGTCCACGATGCGGGCGGTCGCCTCGGCGCGCTCCACATAGCGCCCGATCCAGAACATGGCGTCGGCTTCACGAGCAAGCATAAAAACCCTCATCGTTAAATGTCATAGGTCAGTCACAGGCCGGGTCAGTCACAGGCCAAAGCCAGGCGAAAGGAAAACCGGCACTGGAAGTGCCGGCCTATTCGGAGAAAGTCGCTCCGCGACTAAGGGAAGTACGATCGGAAGGTTCAGTCTCCGGCCTCGGGCAGCTTTTCCAGTTTCGGCCAGAGCTTTCCGGCGGCGTGGCGAGCCTTCTGGTTTTCCACATAACTGACGATGGCGGCCAGATCATGTCCAGCGAACGTCAGGTAAGCGTACCCGCGCTGCCATCGCAGCGGATCTCCCTGGGCATGGTGGCTGGCGTAGTGGGAAGAGCTGCCTTTAATGAGTTTGACAAAATCCGATACCGCGATGCTGGGCGGTAGCGAGCAGACGAGATGCAAATGATCCTCCACTCCGCCGACTGCGTATACGAATGCCCTTTCCTCACGGCACTTCTGCCGGATGTATGCGTGGAGCAGACTTTCCATACGCGGCACGATCATCTCTGCGCGGCGCGTTGTCGCCCAGATGAAATGGTAATATGCTTCTCCGTAAACGTCCGGCATGGCCTTCCTCCTTGACTCGAAATCACCCCTGAAATTGGCGGCAGACGCTTCCTCAGTCGCGGAGCGACTTCCGCCGAATAGGCCGGCACTTCCAGTGCCGGTGTCTTTTTTCTACCCCGCCCCCTCCACGGGCCGCGTCTCCGCCGGGCCGCCGAAGCCTTGCATCTGCGACTGGCTCATGGTGCCCATCCTTTGCGACTGGGACTGCGACTGGCCCGTCGGGCGGGCCAGCACCCAGGTGTCTTTGGAGCCGCCGCCCTGGCTGGAGTTAACGACGTAGGAGCCTTTGCGGAGCGCCACGCGCGTCAGGCCGCCGGGGATGATGGTGATCTCCTCGCCCATCAGGATATAAGGCCGCAGATCAATGTGGCGGCCCTCAAACCCTTCCACGTCCGGCACGAAGGCGGGGGCGCGCGAGATCTGGACAAGGGGCTGGGCGATGAAGTTGCGCGGGTCGGCCTTGATCTTCTCGGCGAACTCCGCCTGCTCGGCCTTCGTGGACTGCGGCCCCATCAGCATCCCGTAGCCGCCCGCCTCGTTGGCGGCCTTGACGACCAGCTTGTCCAGGTTTTCTAGAATAAAGGTACGCTGGCTGTCGTCGGCGGACAGGTAGGTCGGGACGTTCGGCAGCACGGCCTCTTCGCCCAGATAATACTTGATCATGGCCGGGACGTAGGCGTAGATGACTTTGTCGTCGGCGACGCCTGTCCCGACGGCGTTGGCGAGGGCGACGTTGCCCGCCCGGTAGGCGTTGATCAGGCCCGGCACGCCCAGGCTGGAGTCGGGCCGGAACGTCAGCGGGTCCAGGAAGTCGTCGTCCACACGCCGGTAGATGACGTCCACCCGCTGCGCGCCGCGCGTGGTCTTCATCCAGACCAGGTTGTTGTCCACATACAGGTCGCGGCCCTGCACCAGATCGATGCCCATCTGCTGGGCCAGGAAGGCGTGCTCGAAGTAGGCGGAGTTGTACTCGCCGGGCGTCAGCAGCACCACGGTCGGGTCGGCGACGGGGCGGGGCGAGACGTAGCGCAGGTTGGTCAGGAGCTGCGAGGTGTAGTGGTCCACGGCCAGCACGCGGTTCTCGCGGAACAGGCCGGGGAAGATGCGCGTCATCAGCATCCGGTTTTGCAGCACATAGGACACGCCCGACGGCGAGCGGAGGTTGTCTTCCAGGATAAAGTAGGCGCCCTTGTCGTCCCGCACCAGGTCGGTGCCGCAGATGTGGACGTAGATGTCTTTGGGGACGGGCGCCCCCAGCAGCTCGCGCCGGAAGTGCTTCGCGTTGACGATCAGCTCGCGCGGCACGACCCCGTCTTTGAGTATCTTCTGGTCGTGATAGACGTCGTGCAGGAACAGGTTCAGCGCCCGCAGGCGCTGGACCAGCCCGCGCTCGATTCCCGCCCACTCCTCATGCGTGATGATGCGCGGGACGAGGTCCACGGGCATCGTCTTTTCCAGCCCCTGGTTGTCCCCGTAGACCGTGAAGGTGACGCCCTGGTTGAGCATGCTCATCTCGGCCATCTGGGCGCGCTGCTTGAAGTCGCGCGCGGTCAGCGACTCCAGAGTCGCGTGCAGGCTCTTGTAGTGGGGGCGAGGCTGTCCCGTCGGGAGAAACATCTCGTCGTAAAACCCGTCAAGGCTGTAGTGGTCAAAGAGGGACATGGGAAGGGCGGCGTCTCCATTCGTTTAGCATGAGGCCGCGCCGTTGCGGGGGATAGGACATTATACCAAGCGGGATGGGACGTGTCAAGGCGAAGCGATGCGAGTTAAAGAAGTCACAGGCCGAGTGTGACAAAACGCACAACCGAGGCGGATGGCAGCCGGTACACTCTCGTGCGGGCGCGGCAACCCCGACAGGCCGCGCCCTAGCCCCCGAGGCTCTTTCCGCTGTCAGCCAATGAAGGAGACAAGAAATGACCGACACAGACAAAAATGCAGCCACCCTGTCAGTCGACCCTCCGAATGAGACGCCGACCACCACGCCGACCGCCGAGCCGACGCCGTCCGGATCGCGCTACGCCTCCGCCGCGATCCGCCCGCACGGGACCGGGGTCCGGGGCGCCAGCCTGTCCCGTCAGTCCCCGCAGTTTGAAGGGCGCTTTGGGCGGATGTTACGCACCCTCCCCGCCGCGTTCCACACCGAAGACGATCTCGTCAGTCTCGGCGAGGCGATGACGGCCCCGTTCGAGGCGGACCAGACCGACGAGTTCCACGCGGACACTGAAGAGAACCAGGGAATTCCTGCCGGATACACCTACTTCGGGCAGTTCATTGATCACGACCTGACCTTCGACCCGGCGAGCAGCCTCCAGCGCCAGGATGACCCGGACGGGCTGACCGACTACCGCACGCCCCGCTTCGACCTGGACAACGTGTACGGCCGTGGGCCGGACGATCAGCCGTACCTGTACGCCGGTGACGGCGTCCACATGCTGCTCGGGCGGCCCCTGACCGGGAGCAGCAACGACCCGAACGCGCGCGACCTGCCGCGCAATACGCCGTATGCCGGCGACCCGAAGCGCGCGCTCATCGGGGACCCGCGCAACGACGAGAGCGTCATCGTCTCGCAGCTTCAGGCGACGATGCTGCGCTTCCACAACACGGTCGCCGACACCTTGGCCGCGCGGGCGGGTTCCCTGCCGACGTTCGAGCAGGCGCAGCGCGAGGTCCGCTTTCACTACCAATGGGCCGTGCTCCACGACTTCCTGCCGACGATCATCGGCGATCAGGCGCTGCTGGGAATCCTGCCGCAGCTCGCCCAGGAGGCCCGGCCGGGCGGGGTGACGCAGTTCAAGCCGAACCTACAGTTCTTCCACTGGAAGCAGCAGCCCTACATCCCCGTCGAATTCAGCACCGCCGCCTACCGGTTCGGGCACTCGATGGTGCGCCCGATCTACCGGCTGAACTCCACGCTCTCGAAAGCGGACTTCAAGCATTCCGAGGATGGGCGTCAGATGATCTTCGCCGCCACGGACGCGGACGAAGCTGCGGAGAGCCTGGTCGGGTTCCGTGAGTTCCCCAGCACCTGGGCGGTGGACTGGGACCTGTTTTTCGCCATCGGGGCGAACCCCGACGAAGGGCCGGAGCGGCTCCAGCACTCCTATAAAATAGACACATCGCTCGTCAACCCGCTCGGCAAGCTGCCGCGGTCGGTCGCCTCGGGCGTCCCCGCCCTGGCGGCCCGCAACCTGGTCCGGGGCCTCCGAATGAGCCTGCCGTCCGGGCAGGCGGTCGCGCGGGCCATGGGCGTGCCGGTCATCCCCGACGCCTGTCTCTTCGTCGGGAAAGCGACCCGTGATGACACGCCCGGCAACATCCCGCTGACCCAGGTTTCCCCGGCGTTCGCGAACAATGCGCCGCTCTGGTATTACGTCCTGGCCGAAGCGCAGCAGGAGTTCGACGGGAACGACGCCACCCCCATACGTCTGGGGCCGGTCGGAGGCCGGATCGTCGGCGAGGTCTTCGTCGGGCTGCTGTGGGGCGACTCCCATTCGTACTTGCAGCAGGACCCTGGCTGGCAGCCCTTCCCCGAACTCCGAGCGCCGGACGGCTCGTTCAAGGTGGCGGATCTGATCCGTGCGGCGCGGCGGAACAACCCGCCCGCGCTGGAAGCGGCCTGAAACGCGGCACTGTTTCGTTTACCTGCTCTGCTGCCGCCGGAGCAGGTAAATGAAGAAGAAGGCCCCGAAAAAGGCCGTCACGACTCCCACGGGCAGCTCGCGCCCGTCGGGCAGGAGGCTCCGCGCCGTCGTGTCCGCCCACACCATCAGGACGGCCCCGCCCAGTGCCGCCAGCGGCAGCACGACCCGGTGGTCGGGCGTCCCCGCCAGGCGGCGGGCGATGTGCGGCGACATCAGGCCGACGAAGCCGATGATGCCCGCGAAGGCGACCGTCGCCGCCGTCAGCAGCGACCCGGTGACAATCAGGGCCGCCTTGAACCGCTCGGTTTCGACGCCGAGCTGCTGCGCCGACTCCTCGCCCAAGGCGAACAGGTTCATCGCCCGCGCCTCCACGGACAGGATCACCAGCCCGACGGCCAGGAACCCCAGCGTCACGCCGCACTGCCCCAGCGTCGCGTCCTGGAGCGACCCGTTCAGCCGGAACTGGAGGTACTGGGCGTCGTTGGGGTGGCTGAACTGGAGCAGCAGGGTGGAAACGCCCCCGAGGAAGGCGCTGACGACGACGCCGACCAGCAGCAGCGACGTCACCAGGACGCGCCCCTGCCGCCGGGCCAGCGTGTAAACGACGGTCATGGCGGCGGAGGCCGCCCCGAACGCGGCGGCGGGCAGCGCGAAGCCGCCCAGCGCCGCCTCCCCGTGCCCCAGCAGGACGGCCTCGGACCCGACGGACGCGCCTGCCGAGACGCCGACGAGGTACGGATCGGCCAGCTCGTTCCGCAGCAGGGCCTGGAACGCGACACCGGCGGCGGCGAGCGACGCGCCGACGAGGGCGGCCATCAGGATGCGGGGCAGGCGCAGGCTCCACAAGATCGTGTCGTTGCCCGCCTGCCCATTTGGCCCGTGCCGGAGCGCCGTCAGGACCTCGCCGGGCGACAAATGCACTTGCCCGATCCAGGCGGCGAGGAACATGGAGGCGAGGAGGAGGAGCATGAGGAACCCGAAGCCCCCCCCGCCCCCAATCCTGGGGGTGCCGGAGGGGAAGGGGTCGAAGGGCGCA
>CAXTWM010000242.1:0-7755 GCA_964247915.1 uncultured Armatimonadales bacterium
GGTTGACGGCGACCGGGGCGAACGCGGGGAGCGGCGGCGAAATGACCTGGGGAGCGACAAACGGCGCGGGCCGCTCGGTCGTGACCACGGCCGACGCCGGTGCGGCGGGCGGCGCGGCCATCGCGGGGGCCGGAGCGCCCGCCTCCCGGCCGCCGGAGGGCACGGCCGGGGGCGCGGGCTGGGTCGAACGGACTCGCGCCCCGTGGCGTCGCGGCTTTCTGGGGTGCGGCGGCTTGACCCGGTGCGGCTTGGCAATGAGGGGCTTGGCGGGCTGCGGCGGGGGCGGCAGGACGGGCACGACGACCGGCGGAACCGGCGCGGGCCGCCAGGCCAGCCGCACCATTTGCAGCCGGGGATACGATGCGGGGTAAGGTGCGGACGGAACCCGCCATAGCCAGCCGAGCAGGACGAACGCGGCGGCGTTGACCAGCAGCGAAACCAGGAAGCAGAACCCAAAGCGGCGCGTCTCGGACGTCACAAATTCAACCCTCTGGTCTTTGGACGTAAGGCCGGGGCCGTGAGTTCCCAACCGCGCCACCATTCGGCTTGACTCCGAGGGGGCGAGCGGTTATAATAAGCCGTCACGGGGCAGGCCCCGGCGTATCTGTAGGGAGTATTCCGTCATGTCCGATTCCTCGTCGTCCACGCCCCAGGCGGGCCGGGTCGCCGCGCTGATCCTCGCCGCCGGCAAGAGCACGCGCATGAAGTCCAAGCGGCCCAAGGCACTGCACGCGCTGCTGGGCCAGCCCCTGCTGCGGTGGGCGGTGGACGCGGCGCAGGGCGCGGGCGCGAGCCGGACCGTCCTCGTAGTCGGGCACCAGGCCGAGATGGTCCGCGCCGAGATGGGTCCCGATTTGGAATACGTCCTCCAGGCCGAGCAGAAGGGGACGGGCCATGCCGTCCAGATGGCCGAGGGCCTGCTGCGGGACTGGGACGGTCCCCTGCTTGTCTTGCCCGGCGACGCCCCCCTGCTCTCCGACTCGCTGCTGGAAGCCCTGCTCGCCCACCACACCCATTCCGGCGCGGCGGCGACGCTGCTGACGGCAACCCTGGAAGACGCCGGGGCCTATGGCCGTGTCGTCCGCGACGGGAAAACGGGCCGCGTCACAGCCATCGTCGAGGCCCGCGACGCTTCGCCCGACCAGCTTCAAATCCGCGAGATCGGCACGTCCGTTTATGCCTTCGACCCCGCCGCGCTGTTCGACGCGCTCCGCCAGATCACGCCGCAGAACGCGCAGGGCGAGTATTACCTGACCGACGCCGTGGCCCTGCTCGCCGGGCAGGGCCGGGTCGTCGAGGCATTGGTCTCGCCCGACGCCGACGTCGTGCGCGGCGTCAACACCCGCCCCGAGCTGGTCGAGCTGCGCGCCTTGATGCAGGCCCGCCTCCACCTCACGCATGGCCTGGCCGGCGTCACCATTTTAGACCCCCTGACCACCCACATTGACGCGACGGTCAAGATCGGGCCGGATACGACCATCTATCCTTTCACCATCCTCTCCGGCGTCACCGACATCGGCGAAGGCTGCGAGATCGGGCCGGGCGCCCGCATCAGCGACTCCCAGATCGGCAGCGGCGTCTCCGTCCGCGACTCGCACGTCACCGCCAGCCAGGTCGGCGACGACTGCCGGATCGGCCCCTTCGCCAACCTCCGCCCCGGCAGCGTCTTGGGAAACAGCGTCAAGATCGGCGACTTCGTGGAGACCAAGAACGCGACGCTGGGCGACGGCGTCTCGGCAGGCCACTTGTCCTACCTCGGCGACGCCGAAGTCGGTCCGCGCACCAACATCGGCGCGGGCACGATCACCTGCAACTACGACGGCGTCCAGAAGCACCGGACGGTCATCGGCGCGGACGCCTTCGTCGGCACCCACTCCACCCTCGTTGCCCCCGTCACGCTGGGCGAGGGCGCCTGGACCGCCGCCGGCTCGGCCATCACCGAAAACGTCCCGGCAGGATCATTGGGCATCGGGCGCGCGCGGCAGGTCAACAAAGAGGGCTGGGCGCGGGCCAAGAAGCGGCACAAATGACGGCAATGTGCCTACCCAGCATTTTTGTTTCGAAGAATGAACGTGAGGGAGAAACCAATGCGCCGTATTGATCTAATCAATGGGACTACAGAGATAATCGAAGCCTTAGTCAAGAACAACATCGTGCCCGTTCTGAGGAGTACCTTTGATCGGTCCAAATCTGATGAAGATAGTGGCAAGCCTTCGATCTCTGCGCTCGAAGCGTTTAAGGGGTATTCTTTGGCAGCCTCGAAGTTTAGCACCGCGGCTAGGCAACTTGTAGCAATTTTTGGTCTCAGTGACCTTGAAGATCCTCGGCTTTGGTCATCTGTTTTTACTTCTACCTCTTCTTCCAATAGAGGAATAACCGGGGAAATTTTCAGCCTTTTTCAGCGGGTGGAGTTTGCTATAGACACCGCTCCACTAGTTCTAGGACTTATCGAGCAAAGCTCCTCCGATGTCGCGAAAAAGTCTTTCCAGGCCTCCAATCATGTAGATGCGGGAGTAGTGTCTGTCGTCATTGTTGAGGACGATGCTGAACCATCAAGTGTCGAGAGGATTGCCAACATCTTGGAGGGCATGGAGACGCTTTATCAATCCTGTGCAGCTATCAATCACATCCAGGTGACTAGCCTTCAGCTAGTCGCTTGTGACTCCGGCAGCGACAAGACATTCGACTTTCTCGGACATGGCAAGGTAATAGAGTGCGCCAAGAATGTCTTCTTCCAACTCTGGGACAGAGTGGTCTTCTTCAAAGAGCGGCGTAGTTCAGAACAGATCAAGCTCATTGCGGAGACGCTCCCCGTCATTGAACACATAGCCGATCTAGAGCAGAAGGAAAAAATAGACCATGAGCTTGCTCAAAAGCTCAGAAGGAGCGTAGTACACGGGCTTGACAAAATCTTCTCAGCCAGAGTTTACATCGCCGAGGCAGAAAATAGAATTCACTATGATCCGCGTCTTTTAGCCGCCCCCGAGCAGAAGCTCCTTACGGGTTCTGTTAGTCCTGACATTAACCTTGAAGGAGACAGCTATAAACCAAATGATCGGGCCAGCGAGTTCGATCCCAGCAAGCTGACGCCTGAGCAAGTTCAAGCCTTTGGCGACTTCTTGATTAGGAGGCAGGCGGGCACCGAGTAAATGAAGAGCCTCGGAAGCGCTAAAGCATGAGCGACATCTACGCCGATCCAGCCGCCGCCAACCGCTACAACGCTGCGCGGCATCTTCCTGAGGAGACGAAAGCGTTCTGGATGGACAGCCTCAAGGCCGTTCTGCCAGAAATCCCGGTCGGAAGGTGCCTGGACCTGGGTTGCGGGACGGGCCGCTTCACGGCGGTTCTCGCACAGACCTTTGCCTGCCCAGTCGTCGGCGTGGAGCCTTCGGGGGCGATGCTCTCCGTCGCCCACGCCCAGGACTTGCCAAACGTCGAGTGGAAGCAAGGGACCGCAGAGGACATCCCGTTGGAGGGCGCGTCGGTCGGGCTGGTTTTCATGTCGCAAGTGTTTCATCATTTCAACCGGCCGCAAGAAGCCTTGCAGGAGATCCACCGCGTCCTGACGCCGGGGGGCAGCCTGGTCATCCGAAACGGGACGGAGGAGAACAACGGGGAGACGGAGTGGCTGCGTTGCTTCCCCGAAGCCCTGGAGATCGACAGGAAGCGGATTCCGACGCGCCGTGCGTTAGAAGAAACCGTGTGCCGCCAGCCGTTCGACTTGGTCACCAGGCAGACGTTTCGCCAGTTGTTCGCGCCCTCATACCAGGAGTATTATCGGAAAGTGGGTAAGCGCGGCCTGTCCTCGCTCATCGCCATCAGCGACGACGCTTTTGAGCGAGGGATGGAGCGGTTCCGGGAGTGGGTTGACCGGCAGCCGCCCGATCAGCCGGTCTATGAGCCGGTAGACGTTTTCGTGTTTCGCAGACGCTAGACACTGACTACCAAGCCGCCAACAGAGCGGCAGTCGTGCGCGGAGGACGCCACTCGGGGGGATCACACCAATGGGAGCGGACGAAGACACTTTACGCCTCTTCAGCGGCAGCGCCAACCCGGCGCTGGCCGACAAGATCGCCCACCACCTGGGCCGGTCCGTGGGCAAGATTCACTGCACGCGCTTCGCCGACGGCGAGATCCGCGTCAAGGTCGAGGAAAGCGTGCGGGGCATGGACGTGTTCATCGTCCAGCCGACCTGCGCGCCGGTCAACGACAGCCTGATGGAGCTGCTGATCATGGTGGACGCCTTCCGGCGGGCCTCCGCCAAGCGCATCACCCTGGTCATGCCCTATTACGGCTACTCGCGGCAGGACAAAAAGATCAAGCCGCGCGAACCCGTCACCGCCCGGCTCGTCGCCGACATGATCACGGCGGCAGGCGCGCACCGCGTTTTGGCCGTCGACCTGCACGCGGGCCAGATTCAGGGCTTCTTCCAGCTTCCCCTGGACCACCTCTACGCCGGGCCGCTGCTCGCCGCCTACCTTGCCGAGAAGGGACTGACCGATGGCGACACGGTCGTCGTCTCGCCGGACGTCGGCGGGGTGGGGCGCGCGCGCGGCATGGCCGAGATGCTGCACGCGCCCATCGCCATCATCGCCAAACGCCGCCCGGAGCCGAACAAGGTCGAGATCATGGAGATCATCGGCGATGTGCGCGGCAAAACGTGCGTCATGGTGGACGACATGATTGACACGGGCGGCAGCACCGTCTCCGGGGCATGCGCCCTGATGGAGCGTGGCGCGCGGCGCGTCTTCGCCTGCTGCACCCACCCCGTCCTTTCCCCCTCCGCCGTGGAGCGGATCGAGGAATCGCCCATTGAGGAGCTGGTCATCACCGACACCATCCCGTTCGGGGACGGCAAGGCGGCCCGCAGCACCAAGACGACCGTGATCTCGGTCGCCCCGCTGCTGGCGAAGGCCATCTCCCGCATCCATCACGACGACAGCGTGAGCGAGCTGTTCGATGCCTACTATTAGCGGGGCCGAGAAGGCGCAGCCCAGGACAGGGGAAGGGAGCGCCGGAC
The DNA here is from genome assembly GCA_964247915.1 of uncultured Armatimonadales bacterium. Taxonomy (GTDB): domain Bacteria; phylum Armatimonadota; class Armatimonadia; order Armatimonadales; family Capsulimonadaceae; genus JANXMY01. The sequence goes on from CAXTWM010000242.1 coordinate 5,021, forward strand.
ATGGGACCGTCCGCTGGCCTTACGTCCTCGCCGTCGCCCTGCCCCTGATCGTGCTGAACTGCGGCTGGATCGCCAACTCGGAGATGAAGACGGGCGTCACCGAGCTGACCATCTCGACCCTGTTCCTGGGCGTCACGTTCCTGCTGTTCGTGCTGACATTGGGAAACCTCCTGCTCGCCCGCCTCGCCGGGGGGCGGGCGGCCATGCGCCAGCCGGAGCTGATGGCCCTGTATTCGATGCTGTCCCTGTCCAGCGTCGTCGCCGGGGTCGGGCACCTCGGCTTCCTGCTGCCCTTCCTCGCCAACCCGTTCTATTACCAGACAACAGCCAACGGCTGGTCGTCCTTCTGGCACCTGCTGCCGCCCTACATCGGCCCGCGCGACCCCGAGATCCTGCGCGGCTTCTTTCTGGGCCACTCGACCGCCTGGGACGCCCGCGTTTTGGAAGCCTGGGCCGGCCCGCTGGCCGTCTGGAGCGTCTTCTTCTTGGTCCTGCTCTGGACCACCCTCTGCCTCGCGGCCATCCTGCGCCGCCGCTGGGAGGATGAGGAACACCTGCCGTTCCCCGTCCTCGCCCTGCCGCTGGAGATGACCCGCGAGGGCGCTCCCCTGTACCGCCAGCCCCTGCTCTGGGGCGGCTTCGCCGTTCCCTGCGTCCTGCACTCGCTCAACTCCCTGCACAGCATCATCCCGACCCTGCCGACGATGCAGATGAACAGCGTCCACGACCTCATCCCCGACGCCGCCCTCCAGCCCCCGCTGACCGGGGCCGGAACGCTGTTCTACCAACTCCACCCGTCCGGCGTCGGCTTCGGGTTCCTGATCAATACCGACGTCTCGTTCTCATTGTGGTTCTTCTACCTCGCCAAAAAGGCCCTGGACATCTGGGCCGCGTCCCGGAGCTGGCGCGACCCGGCGACGGGATGGTTCGTGGACTCCAACGGCCAGTTCCCCTATTTCAGTTACCAGGGGTGGGGGGCGTGGCTGGCCCTGAGCCTGGCCGCGCTGTGGGCCGGGCGCGGCTACTTCCGCAGCTACCTCGCCCGCGCCTTGCGGGGCGACCGGGAAGGCGTAGACCGGGATGAGCCGATGAGCGCGCGGCTGGCCGTCTCCGGCTTCCTCGCCGGGTTCCTCGCCCTGAGCGCCTTCGTCTGGTCGTCCGGCGGCTCGTGGTGGCTGCCGGTCGTGTTCCTGGCCGTCTACCTGCTCCTCATGGTCACGCTGTCGCGAATCCGGGCCGAGGCCGCCGTGGTGTCCAGCGAGCTGGTCTGGATCAACCCGCAGAGCATGGTCTCCGTCCTGGCCGGGACGGGTGCGCTGTCCCAGCCGGACCTCGCGCACGTCGGCATGTTGTCCTGGTTCAACGGCGATTACCGGGCGGCGGCGATGCCGCACCAGTTGGAGGCGTTCGTCGGCCTGCGGCGCGCGAGCGGCAGACTCAGCCCTCTGGTGCCCGCCCTGATGCTGGCCGCCGCCGTCGCCATCGTCGCCGCCCTGCTGTGGGACTTGCAGCTTTACTACGTCAACGGCGCGGCGGGCGGCAACGTCAACTCCTGGCGCATCTCCAAGGGGTCGGAACCCTGGGTGAGCTTGCAGAACGCGCTGCACGACCCGAAGGCGGCGAACGGGACCGCCCTGGGCGCGATGGGCGGCGGGGCGACCATCGTCTTCCTGCTGTCCGCCCTGCGGGCGCGGTTCGTCGGCTTCCCGCTGCACCCCGCCGCCTACGCGCTGAACATGAGCTTCGCCAACGACTTGTTCTGGTGTGACATGCTTCTGGCCTGGCTCGTCAAGTCGTGCGTCCTCCGCTACGGCGGCATCAAGCTGTACCGGCAGAGCCTGCCTTTCTTCCTGGGCCTCATTTTAGGCGATTACGTCACCGGTTCGGCCTGGAGCCTGATCGGCACGTTCTTCCACCTCAGCCTGTTTCGGACGTTCGCCACATAGGCAGGATTCTCCCCCTCTGCGGCGAACAGACGCCTACCGAGCCGCCCGGCGGCACTTGTTCCCGCCCTGAACAGCGGGGGGACTTCCAGGAAAGCCAATGCCCACGACACCCACCTTCACCCGCGCCGCCGACGGCGTAGACCCGAACCTCGTCCCCCAGATGACCCTGCCGACCGGCGCGTCCATCCCCGCCATCGGCCTGGGCACCTTCGGCTCGGACAACTACACCACCGAGCAGATCGCCGAGGCCGTGGTCGGCGCCGCTTCGGTCGGCTACCGCCACTTCGACTGCGCCTCCGTCTACGGCAACGAGGACGCCGTGGGCCGCTCCCTCCAAACCATTATGCAGGGCGGCATACCGCGCGAAGACCTCTGGATCACCTCCAAAGTCTGGAACGACAGGCACGGCCAAGTGATCGACTCTTGCAAGCAGTCCTTGCAAGACTTACAGCTTGACTACCTCGACCTGTACCTCGTCCACTGGCCCTTCCCCAACTTCCACGCCAAGGGCGTGGACGCCTCCGCCCGCGACCCGCACGCCAAGCCGTACATCCACGACGACTACATGAAGACCTGGCGGCAGATGGAGCAGTTGGTAGGCATGGGCCTGGTGCGCCACATCGGCACGTCCAACATGACGATCCCCAAGATGGAACTGCTCCTGCGCGACGCCAGGATTGAGCCTGCCGCCAACGAGATGGAACTCCACCCCCACTTCCAGCAGCCGGAACTGTTCCAGTACGTCGTGGACCACGGCATCCTCCCCATCGGCTACAGTCCCATCGGATC
>CAXTWM010000243.1:0-7731 GCA_964247915.1 uncultured Armatimonadales bacterium
CGCTTGTACGGGCCGAAGACGGTGTAGGGCGTCCCTGTCTGGGACAGAATCTCGTCCGGCTCAAAAAGCGCCAGACCGGGGAACGTCTCGACCGCCTTGCCGCGCTCCCGCAGCGCCTGCGCCACGGCCTCATCGCGCCTGCGCCCGAACGGCTCGTATTCGCGCTGGTGGAAGACGCCGTCCGCCCCGAAGTCGTCCACGGCCCGGATGATCTCTTCCAGCACCTTCCCGCGCCGCACGACCAGCCGCCCGCCGCACTTCTCCAGGTTGGCGCCCAGCACCTTGAGCGCGTCCAGCAGGAACGCGACGCGGGCCGCCCCCGTGTCCTCCCGCCCCAGGATGTCCGGGTCAAAGACGAACAGTGGGACCACGCGCTCCGCCCGCCGGCAGGCTTCGTGCAGGGCGGCGTTGTCCGTCACGCGCAGATCGCGCCGCAGCCAGACGATGAGCGTCTTGTATTTCTTGTCGGCCATGTCGCTACTTACTAATGATGCCGGGCATCAGGCAGAACCCGGAGGTTCGTTTTTGCAATCTCCGTTGTTGCAGTGCTGTGCGTCTGCTCCTCTGTTCGGGGGAGTACCGAGAGCGACCCGATGGGCTGCTTGACACCGCACTCGCTTATTCTACCTCCCCCGCCGTGCAACCTGCAAAGAACACCGGCGTCGCCCGGAAATTTGTTTCCCCAATGTTTGTAAGATTGCAAATAGGGCTATACTGTCTCCATAACAGGACTAACCAAGTGTCTGTTGCGCGTTTTGGAAGGAGACCCTTTCGATGAAACGATCCGCGACAGGCACGGCATTCCGCCCCTGCCACACTTCTTTCCGTTCTCGCCTCGGCCCTCTCGCCTCGGCCTAGCTATGCTCTAGCCAGGGCCGTCCTCCTGATGAGCCTCGCCCTCCTCACCCTCGGCCTGCTGTCTGCCCGGCCCGCCCACGCCCAGCAGAGCCAGGGCCACTACTGGCAGATCTCCTACGCCCAGACCGGCAGCTACAGCGATGACATCCGCGATAGACCCAACCCCGGCCAGATGACGCCGGAGAGCTACACGTTCCCCGCCTATACCACCAGCTTCGGCGGCGGGGGCGGCGGCGGGGGCGACAAGATCAACGGCAACGTCACGGACACCGTCACCGCCACGCTGACGTGGGTGCATGCCGCCGGGATGGACAACACCTCCGATCCGCCGCCGAGCAAAGTCCACCTCAAAGAGTATGGCTATGCCTGGGAGAACTCCCTGGGGAGTGGCGCCAGCATGGGCACGGCTGACGACGGGCTGGGCGACCCGGCGGTGTCCGACGGCAACGGGCTGGAGTCGCAGGGCGTGCATCTGAGCACTTGGGACGGCACTTCGGGGTCAATCAATTTGTCCCCCGTGACGATGAAGGCCATCAACCCGGTGAGCACCTACCAGTCCGGCTACCCCGGCGGTGGCGGGGGCGGCTACCCCGGTGGGAGCGGCTACGGGTACTGGGACTGGACCGGGGGCCAGTGTACCGCAAGTTACAGCGTCGTCGTGGTTGACGACAACCGGGCGGTGACGATCACCTCCTTTTCCACATCGCACAAGGGTCCCGACGGGAAGCCCGCCCCCGACGTTGCTGACTCCGACGGAACCTGGGAGATGACGAGTGTGTACTCGCGTCATAACTATCACTCGAACACGGATAGTGGTGCCCCCGCTGACGCTCCCTTCATCAATTGGATCGAGTTCACCCCGAACTTCGTCGGTAGCTGGCACTTCCCGGTCTCTTGGGCCTGGAAGCCGAGCGACAGCGGAGACGACTGGAACTATGGCAGGGTCTCTATGGGGTTCGGCCAGATCTACTACTGGGATGGAGAGGCCGGGGGGCAACTCACGGGCAACCAGACCTACCATGTGTCGTACACGGCGACCGACAACACGGATGGCGCAAGCGCCACAGCCTACGCCAAGATCGCGCTCCATGATGAGTGGGAGAGCAAGCAGAACGCCAACCCCGCAACGACGTTAAACCAAAAAATCTACTATTTTGACGCTGGCGGAATCAAGGCGGGCGTAGAAAATGATACATCAACAAAGTTCACCGCTCCGCCTACCTGGACCCCCACCCTTAATGCGTCTCTCACGTTGGGCTTCAAATTCAGCCCATCATTTGGCGTCAGCTGGGCGAAGGTGCTTGGCATCGAGGTCAACGTAGCTGGAACTGTCGGAGGCTCGGTCGGAGTTTCCGTTCCAGGGCCGTTGCTGGACCCCGGAACCTGGACTTTCCCGCGTGTCACGGTCAGATGGATTACAGACAACTACTTGGTCGATCACTACGCCGTGACCGGCTTCGCCGCAACGGAGCAACAATCCGCCGATGATCCCAATAGCTACACAGCTAATGGGGGTTGGTCTGACCCATTACCGATCGGGCAGTACCCTCCTACCTGATCTTTCACGATGTTCGATGCCGGAAAAACAATCCGGCCGCTCCTGCTGCCCCAGCGGTAGCAGGAGCGGCCGGCCCTAGAATGACTCTGTTCTCTAAACCGCCCTATTCGCCGGGCCGGTTGCGGGCCGTGTCGTGAGACGGTCGGAGGAAACCCCCATGGAAGTTAATCGCACACCGAGATGGATGGCGATGCTGGGACTGCGTCGCGCGACTTCATTTCTTCCGTTCTTAGGGGCGTTGGCAGTTGTCTGTATCGCTTTGTGCTTGCAGATCGCGGCGCGGTCGAAGCCGTCAGCGTCTGCCACGCACGGCAGCAAAGCCTCCCAGAACACTTCAGCCTATGATCCCATCGTGCTGCCCATCAGCGAGGCGGCGCTGCGTCAGGCGCTCATCCGAAACAGCGGGAACGCTGTGGCGGAGTACCAGTGGTTGCTGAGAGCGGGCTACCAACACCAGGAAAAGAACGCCTATGACACGATGAGCCGGCTGCGCCGGGAGCAGCCGAACAACCCGGTTGTTCTTGACGGGTACTTTATGGCCCTGGAGATGACAAAAGGAGACATCAACACCATAAATTACCACGGCCTTGCTGCACCCGTCATTCCCTACGACCACTGGGTGGAAGACGCCGCCCGCGCAGACTTGCAGCGGGCTTATCGGCTGGCGCCGGACCTCTGGCTGACCTACGCCATAGACGGAGAGGACAAATTTTACGACTCGATCAACAGCAGAGAACAGGGGCTGAAGCTGCTGCAAAAGGCGGAGAAACTTGCCCCCGAAGTTCCGTACACACATTGGTTACTAGGTGGTACTTATCTCGTTCCACCGGTCAGTCCTGAAAAATACCGGATAGCAGCAGAGGAATGCAAAACAGCGCTGGCTTCTAGGGCGCGCATATCCAATGCAGCTTTCATTCTGTTTCAGATTTACAGCCTCTGGCTGCCTAATCCGACGGAAGAAATCAAGTGGAAGCGGAAGTTCTACTCTCTGGTGCCGCCCGATGTCTAGCTGCATCCGTCGGCAAAGGCATGGCTGGATCGTTATCCGGGCTGAACATGAGTTAGTTTTCAGGGACGAAAATAGGTGCTGTCGGCGTTTGTTGCCGGCACCGAATGTTTTCTGTCTACTCAAAGCCTTGTGCTAGTTTGAAGCCCCTCTGCCGCCCGCTCCGTTTGGAGCGGGCGGTTTGCTTGACAAAATCCCCCGGAACGCCTATACTAAGCCTATTCTATTTTGAGGGGGCCTGCCCCTGCGTGGAGGAAACTGCATTGGCGTATCAAGTGACCCTGATTCGTGGCGACGGCACCGGGCCGGAGCTGGTGGAGGCGACCCGGCGCGTGCTGGAGGGGACCGGCGTGGCGTTCGAGTGGGACGTCGTCGAGGCCGGCGTGGACATCATGGAGACGGCGGGGACGCCGCTGCCGGACAACGTGCTGGCCTCCATCCGCAAGAACAAGGTGGCCCTCAAAGGCCCCATCACCACCCCCATCGGGACGGGCTTCCGGTCGGTCAACGTCGCCCTGCGGAAAGAGCTGGACCTGTACGCCTGTATCCGCCCCTGCAAGTCTTATAAGGGCGTCCGGTCGCGCTACACGGACGTGGACCTGGTCATCGTCCGCGAGAACACCGAGGACCTGTACGCGGGCGTCGAGTACCCCGTGGACAGTGAAGAGGCCGGCCAGATCATCGGCATGGCTCAGGGCAAGATTCGGCAGGACTCGGCCATCTCCATCAAGCCGATTTCCCGGACGGGGAGCCGCCAGATCGTCAAGGCCGCCTTCGACTATGCCGTCGAGAACGGGCGCCGGAAAGTCACCGCCGTCGCCAAGGCCAACATCATGAAGTACACGGACGGCCTCTTTTATGAGATCGCCCGCGAAGTCGCCAAAGAATACGAGGGCCGGGTCGAGTACGACGAGTGGCTCGTAGACGCCATGTGCATGCAGCTCGTCCAGAAGCCCGAGAACTACGACGTCATGGTCATGGAAAACCTGTACGGCGATATCCTCTCGGACCTCTGCGCCGGCCTGGTCGGCGGGCTGGGCGTCGCGCCCGGCGCGAACATCGGCGTGGACACGGCGCTCTTCGAGGCGACTCACGGGTCTGCCCCCAAATACAAGGGCCAGAACAAGGTCAACCCGACGGCTCTGATCCTGTCGGGCCTGCTGATGCTCAAGTACCTCAAGGAAGACGAGGCCGCCGCGCGCCTGGAGAAAGCCGTCTCCGACGTCATCGCCGAGGGCAAGAGCGTCACCTACGACATGAAGCCCGACCGCAACGACCCCACCGCCGTTGGCACGGCCGAAATGGCCGACGCCATCATCGCCAAGATGCAGGCGGGGTAGGGCAGGAGGCTGGAGTGATGGCCGTCGCCGAACGCGCGTTGACCACCCCGGAACCGGGGGGTGAGGCGGAATGGACTCCTCAGCCCTACCGGTGGACGCGGGAGCAGTTCTATCAGATGGGCGACCTGGGCCTGTTTGAAGGGCGGCGCGCGATCCTGGTGGAAGGGGAAATACTTGCCATGCCGGCAACGTGCATCGGCACATACTGACTCTGGCAAGTGACGTCCTTCGCGGGTTGTTCGGCGTCGGCTTCTTCGTGAGCGCGCAGTGTCCATTCGACATCGGCAGGGCGACCGACCCGGAGCCGGATATTGCCATTATCCGGGGCACCCTCGGCGACTACAGAGGGCGCGGACTGACGGAGGCCGCGCTGATTGTGGAAGTCTCGGACACGACGCTGGCCTACGACCGCCGCGAAAAAGCGAGCCTCTATGCGATGGCGGGTGTCACGGACTACTGGATTATCAACGTTGCCCAGGAGCCGGCGCAGATAGAAGTGCATCGCTCGCCAGCATCGGACGAGGCCCAGCCTTTCGGGTTCGGCTACCGCGAGAGGACCATTCATCGGGGTGGCGAGATCACCCTGCCGCTGGCCGCGCCCAGGGGGGGCGCCGGCGCCGCCCTGATTCCATAACACATACCGAGGAGAAACACACAGGAAATGGCTTCTGGAAAGAAAAAAGTCAGCGTCATCGGCGCGGGCAATGTCGGCGCGACGGTCGCGTTCCATGTGGCGCAGCAGGGGTACGCCGATGTCGTGCTGCTGGACCTGCCGGACGACCTGACCGGGGAGCGGCCCCGCAAGACCGGCTCGATGGCGCAGGGCAAGGCCCTGGACCTCAACCAAGTGGCGCCCATCGTCGGTTATGACGGGCGCGTCAAGGGCACGTCGGATTATGCCGACACGTCGGGCAGCGACGTGGTCGTCATCACGTCGGGCCGGCCCCGGACGCCGGGCATGTCCCGCGAGGACCTGCTGGCCGTCAACGCCGACATCGTCCAAAGCGTCGCCGCCCAAGCCGTAGGGGCCAGCCCCGAAGCGGTCTACATCGTCGTCTCCAACCCGCTGGACGCCATGTGCCACGTCGCGCTCCAGGCGACCGGCCTGCCCTCCGCCCGCGTCATCGGCCAGGCGGGCGTCCTGGACAGCACGCGCTACCGCAACTACATCGCGCAGGCCGTCGGCGTCTCCGTGGAGGACGTGCAGGCGTATGTCCTGGGCGGGCACGGCGACCAGATGGTGCCCGTGCGGAGCCTGACGACGGTGGGCGGCATCCCCGTTCAGAAGTGGGTGGGCCTGGGCAAGCTGACGGGCGAACAGTTGCAGAAGATCGAGGACGACACGCGGCAGGGTGGGGGCATTCTCACCAGCCTGATCGGCACGAGCGCCTGGTACGCGCCTGGCGTCGCCACAGCGGAGATGGTCGAGGCGGTCCTGCTCGACCGCAAGCGCATCCTCGCTTCTACGGTCCTGCTGGACGGCCAGTACGGGGTCAGCGGGCTTTACTTCGGCGTCCCCGCCCTGCTCGGCGCGACCGGCGTGGAGGAGGTCTACGACCTGACCCAACTGGCCCCGCTGACCGAGGTCGAGCTGGCCGGGATCAAAGAGTCGGCGGCCAAAGTGCAGGGCACGGTGGACAGCCTCAAGGCTCTGGGTAAACTCTAGGCGGTGTGGAACAACGGCGCGGGGGCAGACGCCCCCGCGCCGTTGCTGTTGCGCCTGCCCGATCACTCGTCCAGTTGACCGATTATTAATGTAAGGTTACAAATAATATTCCTCTCGGAACGGGAACACGCAAAGAACGGTGCCAAAAGGGAGTATAATAGGGCATTGCTTATGAAAAAAGGCGCTCATAAATGGCGGTGACGCTGAAGGACATTGCGGAACGGACGGGAGTCTCGCCCAGCGTCGTCTCGACGGTGTTAAGCGGGCGAGACAACGGCACGTTTGTCAGTGAGACCACGCGCCGCAAGGTGCTTCAAGTCGCCGAGATGCTGAACTACACCCCGGTCCGGTCCGGGCGGCCGCGCGGCAGCCGCCGCCTGCGACGCCAGCACACCGAGCAGTTCATCGGCGTCTGGGACCCCGACTACAGTCCCTACAGCGCTTATCTTGTTCAGAACCTGCAAATCGCGCTACGCGAGTACGCCCGTGACCAGGGGGCGGAGGCGGAAGACGACTTCGGGCTGCGCCTGTTGAACGCCGATGACTTGCCCCGCCTGGATTCGCTCGGCCTGATGGGATTGGTCCTGCTGTCCTCCGTCCTGCTGCCCCGCGAGGCGGCCAGTGCCAGCATCCCCTGTGTCATGGTGGGCGAGGTGGACAACCCGCCGCGCGACTTGGCGCAGGTCCACCTGGACAATGCCGCTGCGGGGCGGCTGCTCGGCGACTACCTGTGGGGCCTGGGCCACCGCCGGATCGTCCTGCTGGCCCCCGTCGCCACCCCGCGTATCACGCAGCGCCGCCTCCAGGGGCTGCATTCGGCATGGGCGTCCCAGGGGGCCGACGCCGCCCAGGTCCTCTGGCAGCCCTATGACACGATGAAGACTCTGAGCGAACGCGACCAGATCCGGCGCGTGATCACTAGCCTCCAGAGGCCCGGCGTGGACCGGACGAACCTGCCGACCGCCGTCGTCTGCAACGACGAGAGCGTCGCGGCCGTCGTGACGCAGACGCTGGCGGAACTGGGGGTGCGCGTCCCGCAGCAAGTCTCCCTCGCCGGGTTCGGGGACACCCCGCGTCTGGCGGAAGCACTCACCCCGCCGCTGACGGTCGTGCGCCAGCCGGTCCCGCAGATCGCCAAAGCCGCCATCGCAGCTCTTTACCGGGTTCACGAGACGCAGGCGGACGAGCCGGAAACGGAGCGGGACCTTTCCCTGCCCGGCCTGCTGATCACCCGCGCCTCCTGCGCGCCGCCTCCCGCCTGAAAGCCGCCCCCATGCCCGCCGCGCGCCACCCCCATATCCTC
>CAXTWM010000244.1:0-7705 GCA_964247915.1 uncultured Armatimonadales bacterium
TCGGCGAGGCGGCGACGGTGCAGCCGAGGTGCTGGCAGACCATCGAGATCGCGCCCAGCTTTTCGCCGTGCCGGATGATCGAGACCTTTTGGTCGGCGATGTTCTGCTTGGCCCCGTCCGGGAAGTTGGTGGGCTTGCCGATGGAGAACTTGGACGGCGGGCCGTAGGAGACGTTCGGCCAGAAGAACCGCCCGAAGACGCCCGCCGCGCCCAGCGACCCGACGCCGATCAGCCCCCAGGTCGAGAGGGAGAGGAAATTACGCCGCGTCAGCTCCTGCTTTTCGCGGTCATAGTTGATTGCCATACTTGCTTCCTACCGATGTCCCGGTGGCCTCTCAGTCGTCTTCTTCGTCGCGGAAGACGATATACTTGGCGTCCTCCGCGTTCTCGAAGGCGCCGTTCTTGACGCCCCACAAGAAGAAGATCAACGCAATCATCCCCATCGTCCCGCCCGCGATCAGCAGTGTCCAGATACTTGCCATGGCTGCCGCCTCCACTCCGCATGAATTCCGAGAGGCACGTTCGCTGGAGTCATTATACATTTGGGGGCAAGTGATTGTCAACAGAATCGGGAAGCATTGTGAAATAAATCGCAATCCAACCTTTGCTCCCCCAGCGGCCCCCGGCGTCCCCTTCGGGCGGGAAAGATGGGGAGGAAGCCGTGTCCTGTCTCACGAACGGCCCGCCATGAAATTACCCGCCTTTCCGTGGACGGCGGTCGCCTTCCCAGTCGTCTACCTCCTCGCCAGCGTGGACCGCTCCCTGCGGAGCCGCATGAAAGGGAAGCGGGCAACGTCCACGCCAAGACCGGCTCACTGGGCGGCGCCGTGTACGTCTTCTTCCTCATTATGAACAACTACCCCAGCAGCGGCGCCGCCGCCTACGCGGCCCAAGACAAGTTCGCTGTCACGCTGGCCTCGGCGCTGTAAAGGGAAAGGCGAACTCTGCCCTTACCTACTCATCCACCTGGCCGCGTTGATCATTGACCCCTCCCACGCGCCCACCGAGTCAAGCACACCGTCCTCGTCGAATGCAATGAGGGCACCGCTATGTAGCAGCATCATCTCGCGCTTCGCCTCGCCCTGAGGCAAGAAGGCGAGGCCCGCGCCCTCCAGGTACGCCTCTACCGCGTCCCGCCTCATACCAGGCGTCAGGCCCCAGTCCTCCACGGTATCCGTGTCCCTGAGGTGGAAATGGCCCCGCCCGACTTCCCAGACGATCCCCCGACACAGCGGGGACGGCCTTCGGGAGAAGAACACCTCGACTGTGCCGTACACGAAGATGCTGGGCCAGGGGTGTTTGCGCGACACACCGCCCACATCTTCGGGCTGGCCTAGGCAGGAATGGACGTGCTCGATAGGGTCGCCCAGCCGCAGATCGCCAAGCCTGGCGGTCTCCAGGAACTGCCGTAGGGAGATGTTCATAAAACCGTCAGCACCCTCAAAGCCACCCGTGTGCCCATCGTCCTGTCGCCCCAAGTCTACTTCACTCTTTGTTCAAAAGGCGAACTAAACATTTGTTCGACACCGGCTTAAGAAAAGCCTTCAGTGATGTCGTGAGTTGACCCCTAAGGCTTCCCAAGTTCAGAAAGACAACGGCTGCTTAGAAACAGAACTGCTTCCAGTTTCCCCCTTGGAAGATAGGACGCATTGTAGCACATGGGCGGCGGGGACAAGGAAGGACCGGGAGCCATTGCTGGACGCGCAGGACAACCGCCGCCCGCCGTCGAACAAGGCGGCTATCAAACTCTCAGGAGGCCGTATGCTGACACCGGAGCAGCGCGAACAGTTTTTGGCCGAAGGCCACATCGTCATCAAGGGCGCGTTCCCGCGCGAGGACTCGCTCCAGTGGGTGCGCGACGAGTGCGCGCGGGCGGGGTACGACGTGGACGACGCGGGGACGTGGCGCAAAGGGTACGAGCGGCTAGACCTCGCCCGCCACGAGCCGCTGGCGACTTACGCACCGAGGGCCTGGCAGGCGTCGTGCGACCTCATGGGCGGCGAAGACCGGGTGAAGAACAGGCCCGCCATCTCGCTGTTCGCCATGAACTTCAAGCAGGGGGCGGACACGGCCTACCAGCCGCCGTCCGCCCAGTCGCGGGGCTGGCACAAGGACGGCTGGCACTTCCGGCATTTCCTGGACAGCCCGGAGCAGGGGCTTCTGGGCATCCCGCTGTTCACCGACGTTCTGCCGCAGGGCGGCGCGACCTTTTTGGCCGTGGACTCCGTCCCCGCCGTCGCGCGCTTCCTGGCCGCCCACCCCGAAGGTGTTGGGCCGGACGACTTCGACACCGGGGCGCTGCTCGCCGAGTGCCATGACTTCCGCGAGGCGACCGGCGAGGCGGGCGACGTCTACCTCCTGCACCCTTACATGCTCCACGCCGTCGGCCAGAACGTCTTGCAGCGCCCCCGCGCCATCACCAACCTTTGTTACGAACTCAGGGAGCCGATGACCCTGAACCGCCCGGACGGCGACTATTCCCCCGTCGAAGCCGCCGTCCTGCGCGGCCTGGGTGTGGACCACTCCGATTTTCAGATTACCGGGGAACGCTACCACACCCCCGACTATGGCCCGATCAACCGGGCATATCGGTGAAGAATGCCGCGATTCCCTAGGTGTCAAAAGGCCGTCAAGATGTCGGGGAGCAATACATGCAGAGTCGGCTAGCTCGCCGCCGGGACCTGCATTCCGAGGACGCGGGAGATGCCGGGCTGGGTCATGGTGACGCCGTACCAGACGGGGGCGGCCTCCATCGTCGTCGGGTTGTGGGTGATGACGATCATCTGCGAGCGCTGCCCAAAGTCGCGCAGGAGGTCGGCGAAGCGCTCGACATTTGCGCCGTCGAGGGGGGCATCCACCTCGTCCAACACGCAGAAGGGGCTGGGCTTGACGTAGAGGAAGGCGAATAGGAGGGCGGCGGCGGTCAGGGCGCGCTCGCCGCCGGACAGCAGGGCGAGGGGCTGGCGCTTCTTGCCGGGAATCTGGACGACGATGTCCACGCCGGTTTCCAGGATGTCGTCGGGGGCGGTCAGGACGAGTTCCGTTTTGCCGCCGCCGAACAATCGGGTGAAGACCGTCTCGAACGCGCTCCCGACAGCCTGGAAGGTTTCCAGGAAGACACCGCGCGTGCCTGCGTCTATCTCCCCGATCGCGGCCAGCAGCTTGGCGCGGGACTCGTCCAAGTCGGCGGCCTGGGTCAAGAGGAACTCGTGCCGCGCCCGCACTTCCTCGTATTCCTCGATGGCGGCGGGGTTGACGTCGCCCAATGCGCGCAGTTCGCGGCGCAGGCGGGCGACCTCCTGCGGCATCCCCTCAGCGACTTCCGGGTCTTCGTCCAAGGCCAGTGCAGCTTCGAGGGAGATCTCGTACTCCTCCCAGAGCCGCGCCGCCAGGGTGTCCCGCTGCACTTGCAGGCGGGCCTCGCGGACCTCGTTCTTGTGGACGGCGTCTAAGAGAACCGCCCGCGCTTCGCCCAGCGCGCGCATCCGAGCATTGGCATCGTAGGACTCTTGCAGCAGGGCCTGACGCGCCGCCGACTGCGCTTCCAGCCCGCCCTGGGCGGTTTCGCGGGCCGCGCGGGCGCGGGCGACTTCCCCTTCCCGCGCCTCGGCCTGGGCGACCAGCGCGGCCAGCTCTTCCTCCGCCGTTTCGGCCTGCCGCGCCCGGCGCTCTTCCTGGGCGCCCAGGCTGTCCGCCTCGCCGCGCGCACCGCGCCCGGCACGGTCCAGGCTGCCGGTCCGCTCGGCCACGGTGGCGAGCTGGATACGCACGGTCGTCAGCTCGGACTGCAAGCCGTCGCGCTCAATCGTCAGCAGGGCAAGCTGCTCGGCTTCGGTCGCCTGCGCTTCGTCCGCCCCTGCCGTTTCGACGCCCCCCGAAGCCAGCATCAGAGCCGCTTTGGCGGCCTGTTCGCGCGCCTGCGCGAGCGTGGCGTGGGCGCTCTCGATCCGGCGAGCCAACGCCGCGCGGGCCTCGTCCGCCCGTCGCGCCTCTTGGGCCGCCCGCTCCGCCCGCCGCTCGGCGTCGGCTTTGGCCCCCGCCGTGGACTGCCGAGCGGCCTGCGCCTCGGACAAGGCGCGCTCCGCCGCTTCGCGCGCCCCTTCGGCCTGCCTCAGTTCATTTTGACACTTTTCGAGTTCGCGCCCTTTCGCCGCCATCTCGGTCTGGCCCGCCGCGATCTCCGTCTTGCGGCCCAGGATATTCGCCGCGCGTCCGCTCTGACGTCCGCCGGTCAGCGCGCCGGTGGGCAGGACCAGTTCGCCGGTCCGCGTCACGACCCGGTTCCAGCCCTGGGCGACGGTCGAGGCGCGCAGGGCGTCGTCCAGAGTCTCGCAGACGAAGACGCGGCCCAGCAGGACTTCCAGGGCGGGCCGGAACTTCGGGTCGAACGTAATGATGTCCAGCGCGGCTCCCAGCACGCCGGTCAACCCCATCGCCCGCCCCAGATCGAGCGTGTCCCGGCCCGGACGCATCCGATTCAGGGGCAGGAAAGTGGCCCGACCCGCCCGGTTCTCGTGCAGAAAGGCGATGGCGGCCTTCGCCGCCTCTTCGGTGTCCGTGATGATGTCCTGCAAGGAGGCAGCCAGCGCCGTCTCAAACGCCGTCTCATAACCCGTCGGCGTCTGGAACGAGTCGGCCACGACGGTGAACTCGCCGCGCAGCCCGCCGTGCTTTCGGGCCTCGAAGACGACCTTAACGCCCGCGAAATAGCCTTCCTGGGCGGCCTCCAACTCTTGCAGGGTCCGCAGGCGCGTGGACAGGGCCACGGACGCCGAATGGGCGGCGCTGGCCCGTGCGCCCGCCGCCGCGACCGCCTGCCGGGCGGCGTCGCGCCTGTCCAGAGCCTCTGTCAGCGCCGTCTCCGCGAGGGCCAGCGCCGACTTTGCCGCCTCGACAGCCACCCGCGCCGCCGCTGCCTCCTGCCCCAACTCGCCCGCGCCCGCGTCCGCCCGCGCCGCCTCGTCCCGCAGGGCGGGCAGGCCCGCTTCCAGTTCCGCCACGCGCGCCCCGGCCCGCGCCGCGTCGGCCTCGCGGGACGCCTGCTGGCGCGCTAATGCCAAACTCTCCGCCCGACGCCGCTCCGCCTGCCGGGTCAGGGCGGCGATGCGCTCGGACAGGGCCTGCACGGCCGCCTGACGCTCGCCGGCCTGCCGCCGCAGGGCGATCTCCTCGGCGCGCGCGTCCGCCAGTTCCGCTTCCAGGTCCCCCACCTGCCTCAGCAGCCGTGCGCGGCGGTCCGCCAGTTCCTCGCGCTCCCCGGCCGTCTGCCGCAGGGACTGGGCCAGCCCCTCCGCCCGCTGGGCGGCCAAGGCGCGGGCGCTTTCGGCCCGCTCCGCCGCCGCCATCGCCGCCCCGTGCGCTCCCCGGCCCGCTTCCAGGGCGGCTTCCGCCTCGGCGTAGCGGGCGGCGATGTCCTGGGCGCGCGCCTCGGCCTCGGCCAGATTGGCGGAGTGTTCGGCGGCCTGGGCGCTATCACGCTCGCGAGCCGTGCGCGCCGCCGTTGTTTCCGCCTCGGCGAAGCGCAAGTCCACCAGGAGCAGGCTGCTCTCGATGGCCCGCAGCCGGTCTTTCAGCGCGAGATGCTTTTCCGCCCGCTCCGCCTGGCGGCGCAGCGGCTCGACCCGCCCGATGATTTCGCTCTGGATGTCGCGGACGCGGTTGAGGTTGGCTTCGGTCGCTTCCAGCTTCCGCAGGGCCTCGCGCTTCTTGACGCGGTACTTTTTGATGCCCGCCGCCTCTTCAAACAGCCCGCGCCGGTCCTCGGCGTTCGCGGACAGCACGGCGTCGATCTGGCCTTGGTTGACCAGCGAGTACGACTCGCGCCCGACCCCGGTATCCAAAAACAGTTCATAGATGTCTTTGAGCCGACAGGGGACTTTGTTCAGGAAATACTCGCCCTCGCCCGTCCGGTACGCGCGGCGGGTGATCGTCACTTCGCCGAACTCGACGGGCAGGGTCCCGTCGGAGTTGTCCACGGTCAGCGAGACCTCGGCCATGCCCATCGCCCGGCGCCCCTCGCTGCCGGCGAAGATCACGTCGGCGGCCTTCGTCCCGCGCAGGGCTGACGCCTTCTGCTCCCCCAGTACCCACAGAATTCCATCGCCGACGTTGGATTTGCCGGACCCGTTCGGCCCGACGATAGCCGTCACCCCGTCGGCGAACTCAATGTCAGTCTTATCGGCAAAGGTCTTGAACCCATGCAGTTGCAGTTTCTTCAGGCGCATCCGTACATAGAGTATAGCGCATCGGGGAGTCGGTTGTCAAAGAGGGAAAGGAACGCGCGTTCTGGCACATCGGCTGGAGCAGCCCATTATCGGTGACCAGATGCGGATTAGTGCCCAAGTCCCTACGATATACGATAACTGTGACCGGCAGGGGGCGGAATGAACAATCCGGGGCGGCGTGCGTTCTCGAAAGAAACGAAGATGCTCCGAAATGACAGCAAACAGAAGGGGACTCCTTGACATGAAAACGCTCCGCTCGGCGGCGCTGCTGGCGCTGTCCCTGCCCACCGCCCTGATCGGCCCGATTGCCCGCGCCGACGCCCCGACCCCGACGGCTTCGTTCCCGGCCCTGGAAGCCCCGCTCGTGCCCGGCAGCGCCGCCGCCGCGCTGGACGCGCTGGCGGGCAAGCCGCAGATCGTCGGCATCACGACCAAGAGCGGGGCCATGTTCCTCGGTCGGGTCATTTCCGGGGACCACACCAACTACTTGGTGCAGGCGTTCCACTTCGTGGGGCGTCCGCGTACCGTGTCCCGCACGGTCGGGAGCGGGAGAGGTCGGCGGGTCGTGCGGGCGCAGGAGCCGACCTTTATCCCCGATATCCAGGCGGTCGGGTATCTCTTGCAGGGCCTCGCCGGCTCGAAGGTGAACCCGCCCGAAGTCCTCGCCGGGCCGGGGATGCTGGCGGCGTCGGACATCAAGTGGCTCCAGGCGGTCTCGCCGCCGACCAAAGCCGCCCGGAAGGCGGCGGAGCGGAAGGCGTCCGCCGCCGCGTCTTCCCTGACGGCCTCTCTCCCAGCATCGGCAGCCTCGACACCGCCCGCAGCCGGCTCATCCCCGGCTCCGTCCACCACCGCGCCGGCCTCCCCGTGGGCCTGGACGGTCACGACACTCTGGCCGCCCGCCGCGGCCAAGAAATAAGCAGGAAGTGACGCCGCCCGCCACGCCCGCCGAAAGCCTGCCTCCATAAAAGGAGGCAGGTTTTTTGTGGTAAAGCTTACTCGGTATCCAAATCGGGTAATTGTTATCATTGCTTTCGCGTATCACAAGATATGGGGCTGAGGCAAGGGGGGCACGGAGCGATGGTGACGTTTACCTGCTGTACCCAGCAAGGGCTGGAGATCGGTGACGACGTGGAGATCACGGTCGAGGGGATCGCGCCGGGCGAGGTGCGGCTCGGCGTCCACGCGCCGGGCCGGTGCGTGACGCGCCTGGACCCGGTCCCGCTGCCGACCGGGTCGGCGGACCTGCGCCTGGTCCATCTGGAAAGCGCGTCCGGCTGGCCGCACCGGCTGTCACGGGAAAAGAAGTAGGGCGCGCTCTACGGATGCCCCGGAACCCGCAAAGGGTGTCCCATGGTTCTTCCCCCTTATGCCGGTTCCCCTGTCACCCGAATTTTCCTGCCTTCTCTGCGGGCGGTTTCAACCGCCCGCAACAGAGGAGGAAAAGCGCGGGCGGGCGGCGAAAGGCAATGAGGAAATAC
>CAXTWM010000245.1:0-7679 GCA_964247915.1 uncultured Armatimonadales bacterium
ACCGCACCCATGATCACACTGCGGACCGAGACCCTGATCCTTGCGCCGCCGGAACGCTGCTTCGACCTCGCCCGGAGCGTTGACCTCCACGCCGCCAGTGCCTCCGTGATCCACGGCAAAGCCGTCGCGGGCCGCACGGCGGGGCTGTCCGCGCTCGGCGACCGGACGACATGGTCCGCCCGCTTTTTCGGGATGCGCTTCTCCCTTGCGACGGAGATCACGGCGTTTGACCGACCACGCGGCTTTTCCGACTTGCTCTACGCTGGGCTGTTCACCCATTTTGGGCATGTCTACACGTTCCGGCCAATCAGCCCGGCGCAGACCATGATGACGGATGTATTCTCGTTCCAAAGCCCCTTCGGGTTCGTCGGGGCCGTCCTCGACGCCCTAATCCTGCGCCGCCGGATGGAAATGGTAATGGAAGGCCGCGCCCACTACATCAAGCGTGTCGCCGAGTCGGAGGAGTGGCGCGAGTATTTACACGGAGACATTATATGAAGATCGTGATTCCCGGCGGGAGCGGGCAGGTTGGAGCGCTGCTGGCCCGTGCGTTCCATGCCGGAGGGCAGGAGGTCGTGGTGTTAAGCCGCGCCCCGCAGGAAGCCCCCTGGCGGGTCATCCCGTGGGACGGTGAGACAGTGGGCGATTGGGTGGGGGAAGTGGACGGGGCGGATGCGGTCATCAACTTGGCCGGGCGCAGCGTCAACTGCCGGTACACGCCCGCCAACCGCCGCGCGATTATTGACTCGCGCGTTCATTCCACGCGCATCATCGGCGAGGCCATCGCCCGGTCTGCCCGCCCGCCGCGCGTCTGGCTCCAGGCGGGCACGGCGACGATCTACGCGCACCGGTACGACGCACCCAACGACGACTCGGGCATCTTGGGCGGCGCGGAGCCAAACCTGCCGGACACCTGGCGCTTCAGTCTCGACGTCGCCCGGCAGTGGGAGGCGGCGCTGGACGAAGCCGCGACGCCCCGGACGCGCAAGGTCATCCTGCGGTCGGCGATGGTGATGAGCGCGGACAAGGGCGGCGTCTTCGACACGCTGCTGGGCCTGGCCCGGCGCGGACTGGGCGGTCAGGCGGGAGACGGGCGGCAGTTCGTCTCGTGGATACACGAGCGGGACTTCGTGCGCGCCGTCCGGCTGCTGCTAGAGCGAGACGATCTGACCGGACCCGTCAACCTGGCCGCCCCGAACCCGCTCCCCAACGCCGCCTTTATGCGCGCCCTGCGGGACGCGGCGGGCATCAAAGTCGGCCTGCCCGCGACCGCGTGGATGCTGGAGGTCGGCGCCTGGGCGTTGGGGACCGAAACCGAGTTGATCCTGAAAAGCCGCCGAGTCGTTTCCCGAAGGCTAACGGAAGCGGGCTTCACGTTCGACTTCCCCGACTGGCCCCAGGCCGCCCAGGACCTCTGCCGCCGATGGCGCGAGGGGAGCGGTCAGGCGGCCAGTTTCAGGACGACGCGGGACTCGCCGGGGGCTTCGGGCACGGCGTCCTGACGCCGCAGGGCGACGAAGAGCCGGGCCAAGTCGGGGTCGAACTGGGTCCCGGCGCCCCGCTCGATCTCGGCCAAGGCGCGGGCTTCCGGCATCCCCTTGCGGTACGGGCGGTCCGTGGTCATGGCGCTGAAGGCGTCGGCGACCGCCATCAGGCGGGCGATCAGCGGCGTTTCCTCGCCGCGCAGGCCGAACGGGTAGCCGCCGCCGTCCCAGCGCTCGTGGTGGTGGCGCACGGCGTCCAGCGTCTCCTCGAAGCCGGGCACCGCCCCCACCAGGATGGCCCCCATGGTCGGGTGGTGGCGGATGGCCTCGACCTCCTCGTCGGTGAGCCGCCCCGGCTTGCGGAGGACGGCGTCGGGGACCCCGATCTTGCCGACGTCGTGCAGCAGGGCCGCGACCGCGACCGTATGCCGCGCCCCGCCGTCAAGGCCCAGGCGCTCGGCCATCTGGAGGCTGAAGGCCAGGACGTCCTCGGAGTGCTGCCGGGTGTAGCGGTCCTTGTTGTCCACGGCCGTCACCAGTGCGTCCAACATGGAGAAGCCCTCGACCGAGCGGGTCATGGCCGCGCGCACGCGCTGCGCCTCGTCGTCCGCCGCGCCGCCGGTCTTGGCCCGGTACAAGCGGGCGTCGGCCAGCGCCAGGGCGTCCAGCCGGCCGGGGCCGTCGTCGGGCAGCGTGGCCGCCCCGACAGACAGCCGCAGCGGGATCTCGACGTCGCTGCCCGGCGGACGGTAGGCCAGCCCGTCCAGGCCCGCCTGGAGGCGCGCGGCCAGCGCGCCCGCTTCTTCGGCCCCCGCGCCGGGCAGCAGCAGGGCGAACTCGTCGCCGCCGAACCGCGCCAGCGTGTCGCCGGGGCGGCAGCAGGCGCGCAGGGCCAGGGCCACCTGCCGCAGCACGTCGTCCCCGGCGAGGTGGCCGTAGGCGTCGTTGAAGAATTTGAAGTTGTTCAGGTCCACCAGCGCCACCGTCAGCGGCCCGCCCCCGCGCCGGGCGCGCTCGGCCTCTTCCCCAAGGCAGCGGTGGAAGACGCGGTGGTTGAAAAGGCCCGTCAGGCCGTCCTGCTCCGCCAGGGCCGTCAGCGTGTGCCGCGCCTCCTCCAGCTCGGCGATGCGCTCCCGGAGGTCGCCGATCAGGCGCTGGATGGCGACGGCCTGCCGCGTCAGCACCAGCGCGACCAGCAGGGCGGCGCCGACGTAGACGCCCGCCTCCAGCGACTCGTCGCCCCGATGCGTCCGGGTGTAGGTCAGGAGGGCGCCGACGGCGGGCACGAGCGCGTAGGGCAGCAGGGATCGCCAGAGCAGGGGGACAGCGGGGCGCTCGTCACTCGCCCCGGCCCCCGCCCGGCGGCGGGACAGGCCCGCGCCCAGCCCGATCGCCAGATACGCCAGCGGCCCGAACACGCCCGCCAGCCCGCCGTCGGTGTAAGTGCCTTTCAGCATCTGGTAAAGGAAGGTGGTGTCGGCGGCGATGATGCACGTCAGGCCGACGCAGAGGGCGGCCACGGCGGGCCGGGGTACGCTGTCGCGCCTCTGCGCCATGACGAGGAGCAGCGAGACCAGCAGCATCAGGTCGCCCAGCGGGAAGGCCGCCGCCAGGGACTTGTCGAACAGGGACCCGGTCCCCCGAAGGACCGTCGGCCCCAGGACGAAGTACCAGAAGAGCGTGACCAGGGCCGTCAGCGTGACCAGGCTGTCCAGGACGACGCGCCAGCGCAGGGCCGGCGGCAGCCGCCGCGTCGGCAGGCGCAGGATGCCCAGCAGCAGCAGGGGGTATTGGGACAGATAGCAGGCGTCGGCCCAGGAGGGGAACGGCATCGCGCGGCGCAGCACGGTCAGGTTGTAGGACCAGATCGCGTCGCCGAGCACGGCCGAGAGCACGGCCAGGCCGAGCAGCGACAGCGTCACCCGCCGCGCCGGCTCGGGCCGCCCACCGCCCGCCGCGCCTTCGCCTGCGGCGCCCCGCGACAGGGCCGCCGCGAAGCACCACCACGCGCCCAGCAGGCCGAGCGCGATGTCGGCGACGCTGGCCGCCTCGTCGGAGACCCGTGCGCCGCCCGGCTTGAGGACCAGGCACAGGAAGAACAGGCCCGCCGCAACGGCCATGATTAGCAGCCGGCGGCAGGTCTGCTCGTCGGCCCGCAGCCGCCGTGCCGGGCGGCAGAAGAGGCCGACTGCGCGCCTCTGTCGTGTGGTGTTGCGCTTCATTGGGGGCAATCTAAGACAAGGAACGGACGAACGCCTTGCGGGGATCGGGCCGCCGCTGCCGTCCATTATCGGCAGGGCGGGGGCGATCTTTAGCGGGAGCCGTTCCGACGCACGTCCCTGAGCCATCGCACGTCCCTGAGCCGTCCAGCGCCGCCCCATTTTCGGGAGATCGCCCCACATGAGCAGACTACGCACCGAGACCATAATGCTCGCGCCGCCAGAACGCTGCTTTGATCTCGCCCGGATCGCTGACCTCCATGCCGCCAGCGCGTCCGTGATCCAAAGCAAGGCCGCCCCGCGCCGCAAGCGCGGGATGGACTGGAAGGAGCACTGCTTCGAGGCCGGGCGGATCGCCCTGACCCTCGCCTGCGCGGCGGAAGGCGTCTTCCGCCTGCTCTGGGCGGTCCAGCCCTAGCGACGCAGAAAAACAGAAAGCGCCGACGGCGGATGCCGACGGCGCTTCTTCGCGTCTGGCGCTCACGGCTGCCGGGAGGACACCTGCTGGGGCAGGCCGCACATCTGGCGGTACAGGGCCTTGATGCGGGCGACGTAGCGGCGGGTCTCGCGGTAGGGGGGGACGCCGTGGTACTTGCGGACCGCGCCCGGCCCGGCGTTATAGGCGGCCATCGTCAGCGCGATCTGGTCCAGCGGGATGACGCCCGCGTTCGCCGGAGCGCCGCCGTACTTGTCCAGATGGCCCCGCAGCAGATGCACGGCGGCCCCGATGTTCTGGATCGGGTCGTAGGCATCGGTGACGCCCAGCCCGCGCGCCTCATCGGGCATGATCTGCGCCAGCCCCATTGCCCCCGCCCGCGAGGTCGAGCGGATGTCAAAGTCCGACTCGGCGATGATGGTCGCCACGACCAGGCGCGGGTCAATGTTGTTGACGTCGCTGAAGTAGAGGACGCTGGTCGTGATCTTGTCCACGTCCGCTTCGGACAGACGGCGGTTCCAGCGCCGCACCAGGCCCCGGTACGGCGCGTAGATCGCCAGCGCGCGCGCCGACAGCGCCCCGACAGGGTGACCCGCGTAGCCCGAGGAGGACGAAGCCCGCGCCGTGCGCCGCGTCGGGCGGGTGTTGGTGATGAAGGGCAGCGTCCGAGCCAGGGCCGCCTGATGGGCGGCCTCCGCCCTGGCCGTCGCCTTTTCCGCCGCCGCCACGTCGCCGTCCGGCGCGACCGCCACCAGCCGCAGGCCCGAGGGCAGCGCGGGGTCGTCGGGCGCGGCCACCAGCAACGCGCGCACCCGCGCGCCCGCATCCAGCCAGGCCCCCGCCCGCAGGCCGGGGGGGAGCAGCACGGAGACCGTGTCGGCTCCGAGCGCCGGATCGTTCCCCAGCGTCAGCAGCGCGGTCCGCTCCGCGCCCGCCGTCACCAGCCCGCTGACCGTCACGGCGACATCCAGCGTCCGCCCCGCGTAGCTGCCGGGGTGCCGGGCGGCGTCCACGCCCGACGCCCCGGTCAGCGGGCCGCCGGGGGCGCTCTGACGCGCCGCCAGGAAGGCGGACGCGGGATCGGCCCCGGCGCGGTCCGCCAGCAGCAGGAGCGTCAGGGCGAGACAAGTGAGGATTCGGAGGATCATAGGACAAACTCGGATCAAACTCGAAAAGAGGGTTTCGTGACCACGCCTTCATCTTATCACAGTCGGCGTCTCCTGTCAAGGATGCCGGGCGCTGCACAGGTTCAAACAAAGTGTCAAACAAAATGTAAAAGTTTTGCAAAAGTTTTGTAAAAGTTTTTGTCAATTGTGCAATAATAGTGTCAGAAGCGGCCTGCTCTCCGAATTGTCGCCTCCCCTAACCAAATGGGGCCTGGTATGGATGCGTGCGTGGGACACATATTTCTCTAGGAAGCAGGTCAACTTTCTTTACTCCCCCTCATCTACGGCCAGAACAGTACCGAGACTTCTCGGTGCTGTATGAGTTTCCTGAACCTGTCAGACTTATTTTTGCTCTCATGGCAGGCGCGGACAATGGCCCCGCAAACCATGTCCGCAAGCTGAAGCATGTTGTCCGTGTGCGAGGGCTTCATTTTGATCTGCTTGATTCGCCTCGCGGAGTCAGGCTCATTCATCCTCTGCTTAAGGTACTTCTCAATCTGCCGCTTGAATTCCTGGCCCCCGGTCGAGTCAATCGTGACGCTCGCCTCAAGGAGATAATCCTTGGCGTTCTCAAAAACCAGGCCGCAGACAAAAGGGTAGAATGCGCTTTTGTTGCTGATGCCCTCCAAAGCAAGACCGGCCTTGTTGACGGTGACAGAGAAGATGAGGAACTTGAACTTACTGATGGCTCGCAGAAATCCTTCACGCTGCCCGTTGCTGTTGCGGTTAAAATGAAACTCCCCGTCTTTTCCCTCACCCAGCAAGCCCATGTCTGCGCGCAGTTCGTCAATGCGCCGGGATGCGGCTTCTGCCTCCTCGTCTTCGGGAAACACAATCAGCGTCAATGTGAACTGCCCACTTGATCCCTGACCCAGCCGAAACCCTGTATCTCCTGACTCATCGACAAAAACGAGCATGGTCAATTTTACCCCAGCCCGCCTGTTTTTTCGGGTTGAGGGTAGTGTAATTGAGTTTGCAGAGGATTTTTCAGCGTTTGTTGACAACGGCTGGCAATTAGGATATACTGAAAAAGACAGAGATTAAGCCGAAGCAACACCCAGCGGCGACGAGAGTGAGAACCAGACACGGATGGAGTCCGAATCCCGAGATTTGCTGACCGTGGAACAGGCGGCGGCGTACTTGCAGCTCAGTCAGTCCAGCATTCGCTCCTACATCCGTCAGGGCAAGCTGAATGCGTTCCGCATCGCCGGCAAGCGTAAAGTCCTGATCCAGCGCACCGAGCTTTTGAAGCTGCTGGAGCCGGCGCGCGCCCAGGACATTGCCCTGGACGCCGAGGCCGGGCCGGACGAGGAAGACGACGCGGCATGACACCGGCGACGGTCGTGATCCGGGCCAGGCCCGGCAGCCTGGGGCTGGCCGGGGAGGCGCGCGAGCTGTGGCGCTACCGGCGCCTGGTCCGCACGCTGGTTGAGCGCGACCTGCGCGTCCGCTACAAGAACTCCGCGCTCGGCATCGCCTGGACCATGGTCAACCCGCTGGTCCAGGTCTTCGTGCTGACGGTCGCCATCGGCTTCATCCTGGACGCCGGCCCCCACAACCTCAGCGCCTACATCTTCTGCGCCACGATCCCGTGGACGTTCTTCCAGACCGCCATCCTCGACTCGTCCACGTCCGTCCTCGCCAAGCTCGGCCTGCTTAAAAAGGTCTACTTCCCGCGCGAGATCCCGCTGATCGCGACGGTCTGCCAGAACTTCGTGCAATTTTTGATCTCCCTGGGCGTCTTCATCGTCTACCGCTTCGTGGTCACGCCGCTGCTGTCCCCAGGGAACGTCGCACCGCCGCTGGCCCTGCTCTGGCTGCCGGTCGTGGTCGCCATCCTGTTCCTGCTGACCCTGGGGGCGGCCTTCTTCGTCGCCACGGTGAACGTTTTCTACGAGGACGTCAAGTTCATCCTACAGATCACGATGGGCTTCCTGTTTTATCTGCTGCCGATCATCTACTTCGCCGAGAACATCCAGTACGCCGCGCGCATCCCCACGGCGTCGGGCCGCTGGTGGGCCTACCACCTGTACCTGGCGAACCCGATGGCGTGGATCATCACGGCCTTCAAGCAGATGTTCTTCGGCGTCACCGTCATTTCCAACGCCCACGCCCCGCAGGCGATCTGGAGCGCGCCGTTCGACTGGCGCTACCTGCTGATCACCGCCGCCACGTCCGTCGCGTTCTGCCTCGGCGGCTACGCCTTCTTCAATAGCCGCAAATGGAAGTTCACGGAGCGCCCATGAGCGAACCTACCCCCGCCGCAAGCGGCGACCCCTCCCTGTTAGGGAAGGGTGCGGACGAAGACGATGGCTTCCTTCTGACCCCCCCTCCCTTGCCCGGGAAGGGGGCCGGGGGGTCAGGTACTCCGGGG
>CAXTWM010000246.1:0-7653 GCA_964247915.1 uncultured Armatimonadales bacterium
CACGAGGGCGGCGCGAGTACGCCGTCACCGGCGTCTTCGCCGCCCTCGTGGTCCTGTTCGTTTACCTGACGGGCGGCCTGCGCTCGCCCATGCCCTGCACGCTGTACCTGCCGGTCCTGCTGGCCGCGCTGTGCTACGGGATGCGCCTGGGCCTGGCGACGAGCGCGCTCATGGTCGGGGTCGCCGCCGTGCTGGCGATGGACGGCTCCCTGCCCCGCGCCGCGCCGTCCCTACGGGCGCTCGCCATCGGGCTGAGTTTCCCGGTCGTCGCCGTCTTCGGCGGCGCGCTGCGGGCGCAGATGGAGAGCCGCCTGCGCGCGCTGGACCGCGAGAAGCAGGACCTGTCCGCCCAACTGGACCTGTCCCAGATGATGGAGTCCGCGTTCGACCTGGACATGACCCTGAACCTGATCCTGCTGAACGCCCACGAGCAGAGCGGCTGCCACGTCTGCGCGGTCTACCTGCTGGGGTCGGGCGGCCAGACGCTGGAGCTGCGCTCGGCCAGCGGCCCGCGCGACCGGCCCCCGCTGCTGCCCTCGCTCCCCGTCGCCGACGCCCGCGCCGAAGGCTGGGCCGTCACCGACGCCGTCCACTTCAGCCAAGACGTCCGCGCCTTCTACGCCCCCGACCGGGAGGCTTTAGGGGGCCGTGCCGACGCCTCGCGCCTGCCCGAGATAGACCCCGCCGCCGAGTCGTTCGCCTGCCTGCCGCTCATCAGCCTCGACGGGCTGCTGGGGCTGCTGTACGTCGGCTTCTCGCACCGCCAGGGCCTGGCGCCCGACGCGCTCCACCGGCTGGAACGGCTCGCCCTGCGGGCGGCCTTCCCGCTCCAGCGCGTCCTGACCCAGCACGACTTCCGCTCGCTGGCCTACAGCGACTCGATGACGGGCCTGGACAACTTCCGGCAGTTCGAGGAGACGCTGACCGACGAGCTGGCGCGGGCCGAGCGCTACGCCCGGCCCCTGTCCGTGATCCTGCTGGACATTGACTACTTCAAGTCCTTCAACGACACCCTGGGCCACCAGGCCGGGGACGCCCTGCTCGGCCAGCTCGGCGTGGTCCTGCGGAACTCGCTCCGCAACGTGGACAAGCCCGCCCGGTACGGCGGCGAGGAGTTCGTCATCATCTGCCCCGAGACGGGGGCCGAGGAGGCCCGCCTGATCGCCGAGCGCATCCGCCGCAACGTCGCCGACACGCCGTTCGTCCTGCCCTCCAAAGACGAGGGCGGCGGCCGGCGCGGGGCGGAGACGGCCCACGTCACGGTCAGCCTGGGCTGCGTCACCTTCCCCGGCGACGCCCACACGTCGCGCGACCTGGTGAAGCGGGCCGACATCGCCCTGTACGCCGCCAAGGAGGCGGGCCGCAACGCCGTCCGCGTGTACGGCGAAGACGGGGCGCGGGTGAAGGCGGCCTAGCGGGGGGACAGCCCCCCGGCCCCCAATCCTGGGGGGGAAGAACCACGGATGGCCGAGGGGCGTGCAGGAAAACGGACGGGGAACGGCGAACCCTCCGTCATGTCCCCGCCAACCGCCGAGACCGCTCCCGCCCCGACCGGGCCGCCCTTGCCCCCGGCGCGTCCCCGCGCCTGCCGCCGACTGGCGCTGTTATGCCCGGCGATTTTCTGCCTTTTCGCCTTGAGCCTTTTCGTTTTCAGCCTCTGCGCCGACGTCCGCGCCCAGGCGCAGGCGCGCACCCCACAGGAGACACCACTGATGCTCGACGGGCCGCTCACGACCAAGGTCGCCGCCGGGCCGCCGTGGGCCAAAAATCAGCCGATCTACGAGGTCAACCTGGACGTCTACGGCTTCCCCCAGGGGACGGCCCTGCGCGAGTACGAGAAGCACCTGCCGGTCCTGAAGGAGATGGGGGTGGGGATCGTCTGGTTCATGCCCCTGCACCCGCGCGGGCACAAGAAGGGGTTCGGCAGCCCCTACTCGGTGCGCGACTACGCCGACATCGCCCCCGAACTGGGCACCAAGGCCGACTTCCGGCATCTGGTGGACCGCGCGCACACGCTGGGCCTGCACGTCCTGATGGACTGGGTGCCCAACCACACGGCCTGGGACAACCCGATGATCGAGGCCCACCCCGAGTTCTACCGCCACACCGCGACGGGCGAGATCGCGCAGGCCGGGCCGTGGGCCGACGTCGCCCAGCTCGACTACGGCACGCCGGGCCACCCGAACCAGCCGCTGTGGGACCGGATGCGCGACGACATGACGCTCTGGGTCCGCGAGTTCGGCGTGGACGGCTTCCGCTGCGACGCGGTGGGCAGCGACTACCACGTCCCGCCCGCCTTCTGGGCCTGGCTGCGGCCACAACTGGACGCCATCCGGCCCGTTTTCATGCTGGCCGAGGCCGACGACGCCCGCCTGCACCCGGTCTTCGACATGACCTACTCGTGGAACCTGCCGCCCCTCTTCTGGGACATCTGCGCGGGCCGCAAGCCCGCCACGGTCCTGGACGACGCCCTGCGAAAAGAGGCGCATGACTTCCCCGCCGGGGCGGTTCGGATGCGCTTCCTGGACAACCACGACTGGCACTCTCACCCCGACTGGGGCTGGGGGAAGGGGCCGGTCGTGGACACCCAGGGAGGCATGTTGCAGGTCGCGCCGCTGATGGTCCTGTGCGCCGCCCTGCCCGGCAAGCCGCTGCTCTACAACGGCCAGGAGATGAGCTTTGTCCGTGTCAACCCCGCGCCCGCGCCCGAGGCCCGCTTGCAGTCCCCCGTGTGGCCCTTCTACCGCCGCCTGCTGAGTCTCTACCAAACCCAGCCCGCGCTCTCCGAGGGAAGCTTCACCAAGATCGCCTCCGACCACGACGACGCGGTCTACGCCTTCACCCGCCGGCGCGGCCATGACCGCGTCCTGGTCGTCGTCAACCTGAGCGGCCAGACCCGGACGGCGGCCCTGAAAGGCGCGTCCCTGTCCGGCGCCTACCGCGACTGGTTCCCCGACCGCGACGTCACCCTCGGCCCCGCCCCCTCCTGGACCCTGCTCCCCTGGGCCTACCACGTCTATGTCAGCCGCACCAAATAGGAGCACCGAACGGGTGAGCCGCACCGGCCCCGCACCGGCCCCGCACCCCCAAACCAGGCCGCCGAGGCCGCTGGGATCAGCGCCCTAACGATAATAGGGGCAGGGCAGGTATGTCCAGGCCGCATAACTCGGTCAGACGCGCCGCCAGCTCTCCGCGCGTCTCTGTCCCGGCGATGGCCTTCTCGATATCCGCGACCGGAACCGCCGGGTGGTTGGCGTGGTCGCAAAGAAACGTCCGGTCAACTTCCGGTCGGACTATGCCGCCGTGGCCGTCGGTGAGGCGGGGGCGGAACTTGCGTAGTTCGGGGCTAAACTCGTAGCCGCCGTCAGACGCACGATCAAAAGGGATGGCCTGCCCCACCAGGTAGGTTTCTAGCTCCTCGAACCTTCCCCACACCGCTTCATCGTCTTCCAGTTCAAGGTAAGGGGGCGCTGTGGGTGACGCCGCCTCTGCCCCTGCCCCTTTTGGAAGAGGCAGGGGGACAGCGAACTTCTCCGCCAGATGGGTCAAGACCGGGCGGCTGATGCTGCCGCCGATCTTGATCTTTGCCCACATATATTCAGACATGGTTTGCTGGTCCCCTCAATAACGCGCGAAAGCCGCCTCTTTGGCGCGGCTTTCCAGCTTCACCGCGCAAATGGTTATATTCACCAACCCTGTCGGCGGGCTTCCTGATCTATGTCGGCTTCCAAGGCACGAAAGGCGGGGACGGCGCGCAGCGGGGAAAAGTCGTCCGTATATTCCGAAACGAGTGTCGCCGCTCTGTGAGGAGAAAACCGGCTCAAGCGATGGCTGCCCAGCCCGCTGGCGCTTTTAAGCAACTCGTGTAGTTCCTGCTTGGGATCAGGATGGTCTTCCACGGAAGAAAGCGCGGGCAGACTGATCGGCCGCCTGCCGCGCGGATTGCCCGCCGCTCGTCGGATCGCAGTTTCGTCAAAGAGCAGCCAGGCTTCCTGCATTCGCACGGGGACAACGCAGACGACCGGAGGAGCCACAGTCTGTGCGGCTTCCACAACCGCGCCCCGAATTTCTGCGACCCGCACTTGGCGTGCCTCGCGTTCTGCGTCTCTGTGGACGAACAGTAAGTCACAGGGAAAGAGAGTTAGGGCTGCTTTGATACGCTCTGCCGGACCTTTTGGCGGCCTCGGCAGGCGTCCCATATCCGCGAACTCCGCCTGGATGGCGTAATCGGGGAGGCGCTGACGCAACAGCCACGTCAGATGCGGCAGAAGAGCACGATCCGAAGTGCCGTCGGCGAGCAGTGTATAACGAATTTCCGGCATATTCAGGGCTGAGACAAGGGCGAAGTCAACTGCTTCAGGTCTGGCCGATCAACAACACGCGTTACTCTTGTTGCTGCCTTCGCTTGCTCATTCCTTGCAGGATGGCTACTTGCGTCGTTCTCTGATCCCTCTGAGGGGGACGGATTTAAGTAAGAAAGCAGTTTCCCACGGGCGACGATGCTGATAGCTTCGGAGGCGGGCGCTCTCATCTCGCGCCAAGTCTCGGGGAGGCAGCTAAAACAGGCGCGGCGAAAGTGGTTACCGGAACGAACGGTGTCTTTAGACTCCGCAACAAGGAGGCTGTCATCAGGAATCTGACCAACTACGGCAGGGGAATGTGTGTTGGTAATGACTTGCCGCAATGGATTGTCCGACCCGACAGGGCGGGTGGGGTCTGTTGCGATTTCCTGTAGAAGATGAAGCATAGCCGCAATGCGCTCAGGATGAATACCGTTTTCTGGTTCTTCCAAACAAATCAACCCTTGTGCTTCGGGATCAAGTTCAAGAACCGCCAGGGCCAGGAAACGCAATGTGCCATCGGAAAGCGCGCGCGCATGGTGAGCGGTTCCGTCGCGCCCAGTCACCTGCAAGGTAAGCAGTCCGCGACGCTCGTCCCGATCTACGGAAACCTCTCGGACATCGTTAATTAACTCCGAAAGACGGTTGGCGATGCGGCTGTAAATGCGCGCCTCGGCTTCTTCTTCGGTGACGTCATCGCCTTCCAGCGTATCGCGCGAGCGCGCAAGATGGTAAAGGGTCGCAGGAAGAAAGGAGCCATCCATGCGAAGCTGGGTAGGGGCAGTAAACTCATCGGGTTCGCGGAGCGAGGAAGGTTCCAATTGAAGCAGATGCCAGGACTGCATCTCCCGACGCGCCAGTAAGACGGTCGGACTCTCCGCCGCATTAGTAGCAGAGAGGACCGTTCGCGGCAGGTTGACGGCGGAGCGGGAGAGGGGCCTGCCGCTGCTGCTGCCGTCCTGGTGCAGTTTGATGACCCGGTTTATTCCTTCGCCTGTGGTAGAAATGAAATAGGGAGCGTGGCGTTGCCCCTTCACTGCCGATCTCCGCCAATCAGGGGTGTGCGGAAAAAACAGGTGCCGACCGGCCTCCCCCTGAGTGATGTGGGTCAGTTCCTCCTTCACCAATTCCAGGAAGCCAAAAGCATGTCGGCTGTCGTCTGCCCGATAGACAAGCGTGACGGAGTAGCGGAGGAACGTAGTGCTCGTCCTTGCTACCTGACCAAGATCATCCAGCCCTTCCTCGGGCACGATCATTTCGGCTTCAAAGGACATTTCTGCGTCGTACTGGCTGCCGACGCGGTGAAACAGGCTCCGCACATCGGCGGTTCGGCCTCCCTCATCACGGACAGAGAGGGCGGCATCCACGAGAGGGCGGTCGGCCAGCGCGCTCAGGAAATGAATGGCGTCAAACAGGTTGGACTTGCCGACGCCGTTTGCCCCGGCGATGCAGGTAAACGGGCCGAAACGGACGTCCACGTCCACCAGGTTTTTGAAGCCGTTCACTGTGAGGCGTGTCAGCATGATGCTCTTAGTATAGCAGATTACGGCCCGATCTCGCCGCACAGGGACACGCCCAGGCCGAGGGCGTGCATGGCGGCGGCTTTGGCGTACAGCGCGCGGCGGGCTGACTCTTCATCGGGGGCGTAGGCGACCTGGATGTGGTTGGCCTTGTGGCGGGCCATCATCTGGTCGCGCGAAATGCCCTTCAGGACGGCGTGCATGACCGGCCACTGCGGGGTGGTCAGGTCCCACCGCTCCTGGGTCTCCGATTCGGGCAGGGACACGGACTGGGCCAGGCCGGTGTCGTACTTTAATGCCCCGCCCTCGACGAAGACGCGGCTCCAGACGACATGGCCCGGCTTGCTGACGCCTTTGAGCGTGCTGCCGCCCTGGGCGAAGTACATGGGCGGCTGGCGCTCGCCGGTCGCGCCACGGTAGCCGTCCGCGAAGTGGGCGGGCGGGACGGCCCCGGAAATCTCGAAAACCCAGACGTAGTCGTCCAGTTCCCCGCCCGCCCCGTCCTCGCCCGCGTAGTGGCGGCCCCAGCGCAGGTCGTGCAGGGTGGTCTCGGGGGCCATTCCCATCTGACGCCACAAGCGGTTGGTGACGAGGGCATCCAGGCCGGCGCACTCGTCCACCTCGTTGAAGTGCGGCAGGGCCTCGCCGGCGTACAGCTCGCGGCCCGTCTCCTCGTGTCGAACCGGGGGGCGCTCGACGTTGTTGAGCAGCCCTTCCACCAGGTCAGAGGCGGGGGCGAGGTCTTTGAGGCCCTGCTGGTACTGGATACCGATCGTCGCGCAGCCGAACTCGTCGGCGATCCGCAGGGCGGCGATGTACATCTTGCACTGGCCCAGCACCTGCGCTTCGGTCAGGTCGGTGGCGGGGTCGGGGCCGAACTGGAACGTCATGCCCCGGTCCAGCAGCCACTGATACGCGGCGCGGGCCTCGTCGTCTGAGACCGTCTGCATCCTCGCGTACAGGCCGGACTGGCTCAGGCGCTCCTTGAAGACGCCGGTCTTGTGGAGCAGGTCGTCGGGGATGATGGCGTTGAACATGCCCATGCAGCCCTCATCAAAAATGCCCATGATCGCCTTGTCCCGCTGAAGGCTTTGGGCGAACCCTGTCCCTAGCTGGGCCGCCTCGGCGGGCGCGGCCTCCTCATCGTAGGCGTGGACGTGGCCGGTGTTGTGGCGGACGCGCCCGTCGCGCAGCCACGAGCGCAGGCCGCGCGTCCAGAAGCCGTCTTCAAAGTCCTCGCTCCAGAGCGTGCTGTAGGCGACGCCCGCCTTGGTGAGCGAGCCGTTGAGGTTGAGCATCCCGACCAGGCCCGGCCAGGTCCCGCTCCAGTTGGCGACGGTCAGGATCGGCCCCCGATGGGTGGTCAATCCGGCCAGGACGTGGTGGGAATACTGCCAGACGGCCTCAGCGACGACCAGGGGCGCCTCGGGGTCGATCTTTCGGAAGACCTCCATGCCGTAGCGCTGGCTGTCAATGAAGCCGTGCTTCTTGACGGGGTCGTAGGCGTGCCCGCGCTTGACGGTCGCGCCTTCTTTCTGGAACGCGGCGGCGACCTGTTTCTCCATCGCCGCCTGCGCCTCCTGGCACATCTGGTTGGCGGACAGGCGCAGATCGCCGTTGGCAATGAGTACCACTTCTTTCATCAGGGAAATTCCTTTGCCGCTAAGACTTCAGACTTGAGAATGCTGGGGGAAGTATAAACCACGGGCGGGGGAATGTCAAGAAGCAGGAAGAACCCGGCCCTGAAGGGCCGGGCTACACGGAGGGGCCGCCCCTTCGGGGCTTTGGAACAG
>CAXTWM010000247.1:0-7618 GCA_964247915.1 uncultured Armatimonadales bacterium
TCCGGCGGCAGGGGGCGGGCGTGCGGGTTGAACCAGAAGGCGGCGATGCCGGCGGCCTGGGCGCCCGCGACGTCGTTGACGGGGTTGTCGCCGACCATCGCCGCCTCGTGGGGGGCGCAGCCCGCCAAGTCTAGGGCGTGTCGGAAGATGCGCGGGTCCGGCTTCGCAATCCCCACGGCGTCGGAGATGAGCGTGTGGTCGAAGTGCTCCTCCAGGCCGAGCAGGGCGATGCGCTCGATGTGCGTCTCCTGAAGGCCGTTGGTGATGAGGACCAGCGTCCGGCCCGCTGCGCGCAGGGCGACCAGCAGCGGCAGGGCGTCCGGGAAGAGGGCGATGCCCTCCGCGCGGCGGCGTCCGTAGTCGTGGGCGAGTGTTTCCGCCAGCGCGTCGTCGGAGTGTCCGAAGGCTTTCAGGGTGGCAAACCAGTGGGCGGCGCGGATGGCGAGGATGGAGCGGGTCTCGCGGGTCGGGTCCATCGCCCGCCAGAAGGCGTCGGAGTGGTCGAGGAAGTAGTCGGTGAGCGCGTCCGGGTCTAGGGCAGGCCGTTCCCGCGCGGCCAGGCCGGCGGTCGCCGCCGCCGAGACGCGCCACGAGCCGGAGTCATCGTACAGAGTATCGTCGAGGTCAAAGAAGACGGCGCGGTAGGGCATGGGAGAAGTATATCTTACGGGCGAGAGCCTGTCAAGGTTTCCGCCCACCTCCTGCCGCCTCGTTCAGCCGATCCGCCAGGGTCCGCGCTTCACTCAGGCTGGCAAAGCCGCCGCTGATCTCGCCTTGGTCGCCGAGGATCGGCGCCATGATGACCGGGGCGGACAGGACGCGATCATCCACGATGAGGCCGATCATTCCCCCGGTGTGGTCTCTCGTGAACTGAGAAAGCTTTTTCGTTCCCGCAGGTGTAAAAGTTTGAGAGATAGCCGGTATAGTGCCACCCGGCCCAGACAGGTGCGCCTGGCACTGCGGCTCCAGGTCCGACTGCGTCAGAATGACGGGCGAGTTTTTCAGGAGCAGTGCCCAGGCGCGGAGTTCGGCAGAAAGATTGGCCGGCTGGCCTTTATGCGCGGCCCTGTCTGCTGCGATGTGCGCGCCATCGCGGAACGTCACGCCCGGCGAGAGGCCGTGCCAAGAGGCCGCAACCGAGAATGTCGTCATCGGACGGCCATCCGCCCCGTGACTCGTTATGATCCGCAGGGGCGCGGACAGGTGACGCGGCGACTGCACATCCGCGAAGTCCCGGTAGTCCATCGTCACTTGTGAACTGCCACCAGGAGTGACGGCCACCTTTCGCTCCAACTGGCGCGCAGACTGCGCCCAAAGAGTTCCGCCGACGGCTCCGGTCAGGGCGAGGCCGCCGAGGGCGGCAATTTTGGTGAGTTTCATGGCGTGTAGTAATCCTTCATAGAGAGAAGCGACGTTCGGGCTGACGAGGCCGGGATGACCGGCGAGGCCTGCGGTTGTCTGGGCGACCATAGCCGCCGGGAGGGGTGCGGCGCGGGCGGCCTCTTCGGAGAGTAGGGCGGTCAGGGTGGCAACGGAAAGCAGGAGGCCCTGCCGGTTGACGAACCGGCGCATCTTGTCCACGGCGCGCGTCCCTCGCTTCTGGGCCGCGTCTTCGGCCAGCCCGAGCCGGGCCGCCGTTTCGCGCCAGCTCGCCCCTTCCCCATAGCGGATCAGGATGACGTCCTGCTCGTGGGGGCGCAAGGAGGCCAGGGCGGCGTTGAGCAGAGGCTCCAGCATCTCCCACGAGGGGACAGGGGGGCCGTTGAGGTGCGCCTGCGTCATGTCCGCGATCACCGTCTGTTCGTGGATTTTTCGTCGCCGCTCCTGCCGCAAGGCGTTCCGGGCCGAGAAGCGGGCCGCCCGGAACAGCCATCCTGCGAGCGAGTCCACGCGGAGCAAAGACGGCGCCCGTCGCGCGAGCAGGAGAAAGACCACCTGGGTGACGTCCTCGGCAAGCGGCTTGTCGCCCAGCTCGCGCAGGCAGGTCGCATGGACGAGGCCGCCGTAGCGGCGGACGAGTTCGGCAAAGGCGGCCTGTGACCCGTGCCGGACGTAGCGGCGCAGCAGGGATGAGTCGCCGCCGTCGGCATCGGTCTGAGGGGCAGGTAGGGGGGCACCGGCGTTCTGGCCCATGTTCAGCGTTCTCCTGATGATAAAGTGTCCGGGGGCGCGTGAAAACCGACAAACTTGCGAAAAGAATTTGAGGGGATTGTACCTCCTGCGTCGGGTACACTGTCTGTATGAGTAACAGCCAGGCGGCAGGCGAGCCGCCTGGTGAGCGGTCAGGAGGGGTGTGATGTCCGAAGAAAGGCTTCCCGAAGCCAAGCCACTGTATGTGGACCGGCAGGTGATCTTGAAGGCGCTGGCGGAGTCCAACGCCGCAATGGGCTTTGTGCCAGATCATGGCGGGACGGTTCAGGATATCCGTGAACGAATGGTCACGAACGGTGTGCGGCCGGAGGATAACGCAGCATCTCGTGAGATGATTGCTCTGCGATACCCAGGAGAGGACCCGGACAACCTTTAATGCCCATCATATTCTGGGACGCGAGCGGATTAGCGAAGCGGTACTACAGTGAGGCGGGATCAGAGACCGTGGACGCTATTTTTCAGGCCGTACCACACTCAGACATGCAGGTGACGTTGTGGGGCTATGCGGAGTGCTTCGCCATCCTGCACCGGAAGCGGAACGCTGGGTCCTTGGTCAGCGCAGACTTCACGCGGGCAGCTACGAAATTGCAGGACGAAGTGATTGCCTCCAATCATTTCGGCCTCCTCACGATCGAAGATGACCGCGTTCTTGCTGGTCTCACCTTTGTCGTCCGGCACAACCTCAACTCCAACGATGCGGCAATTTTAGCGACGTATCTGCGTTTCCAGCAGAGCCTCCCGCCTGGGAGTCCCCCATGCTTACTCGTGGCGGCGGACCGGAGGCTGCTGCGGGCGGCGGAGGCGGAAGGGTTGGCGACGCTGAACCCGGAAGCGACCGGGCCGCAGGGGATCGTAGCGCGGTGGGCGGGAGGGGAAGCATGAGCAACAGCCCGATAAACAGCAGTCAGGCGGCGATTGAAACGACGCATCTGCGGAAGGAATACGGCAACGGTTTCGTGGCGGTGCAGGACCTTTCGTTCTCCGTTCCGCGCGGGCACGTCTTCGGATTCCTGGGGCCGAACGGGGCGGGGAAGACGACGACCATCAACATGCTGCTCGGCAACATCAAGCCGACGGCGGGGGAGGCCAGCCTGCTGGGGCGGCCCATCGGGGACCGGGACGCGCGGGCGAAGCTGGGGTTCCTGCCGGAGAAGTTCCAGTTCCACGACTTCCTGACGGCGGAGGAGTTCCTGGACCTGCACGGGCGGCTGTACGGGATGGGTGGGGCGGCGCGGCGGGCGCGCATCCCCGAGGTCTTGGAGCAGGTGGGGCTGATCGCCCGCCGCAAGGACAAAATCGGCGAGTTCTCCAAGGGGATGCAGCAGCGGGCGGGGCTGGCCCAGGCCATCCTGAACGACCCCGACCTGGTCATCCTGGACGAGCCGACGAGCGCGCTGGATCCGCTAGGGCGGCGCGAAGTGCGGGAAATCGTGGCGGGGCTGAAGGCGGCGGGGAAGACGGTGCTGCTGAACTCGCACCTCCTGGGGGAGATCGAGATGACGTGCGACCAGGTGGCGATCCTGAAGGCGGGGCAGGTGGTCCGTCTGGGCAGGATAGACGACCTGCTGGCGGCCCCGTCCACGGTGGAGATGCGGGTGGGGAACCAGTCCCAAGCCATGCTGCGGGCGCTGGAAGAATTGGCGCGGACGGTGACGGCGGACGGGGAGACGGTGTCGGCGACCATCGGCGACGAGGGGGTCATCCCGGACCTGGCGGCGGCTGTCGTCGGGCACGGCGGGCGGCTGATGTCCCTGGTGCCCCGGCGCGAATCGTTGGAAGACCTGTTCATCCGCGTGGTGGAGACGGACGAGACGGCGCCTCAGATGCAGGGAGGGCGCCAATGATACCAGGCGTCTTTACTCTGGCGGGCCTGACCATCCGGGAGGCGATCCGGCGTCGGGTCTTCCTGGCGGCACTGGTGATCTCCACGCTGTACGTCGGCTTCGCGTTCCTGCCGCTGCACATCCGCCCAAACCCCCTGGTGGGGTTCGACATGCCCTCAGCGCTCAACAACTCGGGCCGCATCTTCGCCTGGCTGGGCTGCGGGACGATCAAGTTCTTCGGCTCCATCCTCGCCGTGGCCCTGTCGGCGGGGGCGATCACGGCGGAAGTGGAGCGGGGGGTGCTGGCGATCATCGTCCCCAAGCCGGTCCCGCGCCTGGCGGTGTACCTGGGCAAGTGGCTGGGGATCGTCTGCCTGCTGACCGTGTGCGTGGCGGGGTGGGGGGCGCTGCTGGCCTGGGCGATCTGGCACCAGACGGGGACGTACCACGCGCACATCTGGGGCGGCATCGCGGCGGCGTGGCTGTTCCCGGTCCTGTTCACGACGCTGACGCTGTGTTTCTCGACGTTCGCCACTTACGCCCTGTCGTCCAGCTTGTCGCTGATCGCGGCGGGCGTCGCCCTGGCCGAAGACCTGCTGCACACCCTGTCGCGCCTGCTGGACATCCCCCTGCTGGACACACTGAGCCGGACGGCGGGGTACATCGTGCCGCTCTCGCGGATGAACCACTGGATCACCAAGGGCC
Source organism: uncultured Armatimonadales bacterium (assembly GCA_964247915.1). Taxonomy (GTDB): domain Bacteria; phylum Armatimonadota; class Armatimonadia; order Armatimonadales; family Capsulimonadaceae; genus JANXMY01. Next base: position 4,680 of record CAXTWM010000247.1, read on the forward strand.
TGGCGGCGACCGGGGCGGGGCCTCACCCGGCGGGGAGCGCGGGGCTGGACATCAGCCTGATCGCCGCGCGGCTGGACCCGACTCAGGTGGCAACGGTGAAAGAAACGTCCGGCGCGGACCTGGCCTACATCCTGGCCTACATGGCCGGGTTCTTTATCTTGGGGCTGGTGCTGTTCCAGCGGCGGGACCTGTGACAACTCCCCAGCGATAAATCGCGGGGCTTCTATCGACTTTACGAACGCATTATTGCCCTAATGCGGTTTGTCTTGCCCGTAGCAACGAGGCTAGTGTGCAAATCCTGTCCTTGAGAGCTTGTCCGTTCAGACTTTATCGATATTTTCTGGCGTTCACGCTCTTAACATTCTTGGTCTTAGGCTCTTAGCCGAAGTCCGAAGACTTACAGCACAAGCCAAAACAGAAAATGCACAAACGGTCTATCTCCAGGGTACGGGAGGTGCATGACGGATGCAGAGAGCAAGGACGATCGCAAACATTATACCCGAAAGGCACAAATACCCGAAAGGCACAAATATCATGTCCTCGGAAGGACATGGAGCCTTACATCCCCGTGGCTAAAGCCAGGGGCCTTTCGGCTCTTTTCTGGTAAACGCAGAGTGAGGAACCCGGCGCGGAACGCCGATGATAGGGGTTAATAGTAGGGAAAGGCGACCCCTCCAGATGTTCGACCAAGGAAACAGGCGACGGTGAAAGGCACTCCGGGGTATAGGTATTATCTGGCTCTGCGGTGGGCGGCGCTGATCGGCGGCCTGCTGGTCTGCGTCACGGTTCTGACGAGGGCATGGGACAGCCTACCTTTGGTCGAGGTGGTGTGCCTGGGGGCGTTGGGGGCGTTGGCCCAAGCCCGCCCGGTCGTCCTGGGGCGGTCGGCGGGCAGCAAGGCGGCGATCACTTACCTGCCGGGGGAGGGCTTTTTCGTCATCGCCCTGCTGCGAAGCGGCCCGGCGGCGGCCCTGGCCGTGGCGCTGCTGGCGGGGGCGCTGCAAGCGCCGATCAAGTGGCGCGACTACGTCCGAAGCCCCTTAGTGACCGTGGAAGATGGTCTGTCGTTCCCGGCCCTGTTCTGGCTGTGCGGCTATCTTTATGCGGCATGCGGCGGACACCGGCTAGGGACGCCCAACGACAGCGGCCTCTTTTTTCAGAAACCGTCCGCCATCCTCCTGCCGCTGGCTGGCAGCCTCCTCCTGACGCAAGGAGTAATCCACCGCTGTTACATCGCGCTGCTCATGCTCTGCGTCCGGCCCGCGCTTGCCCTTCCGCTCCTCCGGGATTGGGCGGTGCTGGCGTTTCTCGGCGTGGAGAGTGTCTGCTGTGCCCTAGGCCTGGCGCTGTGGACGGTGTGGGGGTGGAGCACGCTGCCGTTCTCCCTCCTCATCACGGCCACGGCCCTGCTGTCGGCGCGCAACTACCTGGAGCGGGTGGAAGCGCGGCGCGAGGCGGAGAGCGACCCGCTGACCGGGCTGGCGTCGTGGCGCGGACTGGAGAACTTTCTGGAGCGTCAGATCGCCGCGTCGGCGCGCAGAAGGCGCCCGTTTGCGCTGCTGTTCCTGGATGTAGACGGCCTGAAGACGGTTAATGACCGGCTGGGACATGGGGCGGGCGACGCGCTGCTGGCCCTAATCGGGGAGTGCTGCCGGGGGCACACGCGCAAGAACGACCTAGTGGGGCGGCGCGGCGGGGATGAGTTTCTGGTGGTCCTGGACGGGATGGATCGGGCGTGGGCCGAGGCGGCGCTGACGCGGCTCCAGGGGGGTATCACGGACGCCCTGGCGGGCCACCCACAGTTTGCCGGCGCGGGAGTGAGCGCGGGCTTGGCGATGTACCCGCAGGACAGCGAGACTCAGGACGGCCTGATCGCCTGCGCGGACCGTCAGATGTACGCCGACAAGCAGGCGCGGCGGGCGGGGCGTTCAAGCTGGGCGGGTACACCGGGCTAGGTACAGATAGACCAAAGCGCCGGTGACGCTGTGGACGGTGAAATGGGAACCGAGCGCGTCATGCAGTTCGGCACGGGTGAAGCGAAAGAAGGGGATGCCACCATCGTGCATCCCCTCTTTTTGGCTGAAGCAGCGGGTGAGCAGGGAGTGCTTGTAGGCGGACAAGGCGAGCGTGCCGCCGGGCCGGAGGACGCGGGCCAGGCCGGCGACGGCGGCGGCGCGGGCGTCGGGGCCGGGGACGTGTTCGAGGACCTGGCTGGACACGATGCGGTCAAAGGCGCAGTCGGCGAAGGGCAGGCGGCAGAGGTCGGCCTGAACCAGATGGACGTTGGCGGCGCGGGTCGCTTGCAGCTTGCCCCGGTTGACGCGCAGGGACTCAAACGAGAAGTCCATCGCGACGAGTTCACGGGCCGAGGACGAGAGGATGCGAGTCATGCGCCCCGTGCCGCAGCCGGCTTCGAGCAGGAGGTCGGACGGCTGGGCGGCCAGCGCGCGGCGTGTCAGGGGGATCTCGACCCGCCCGAAATGGTTCAGGAAGGCCATGCGGTCATAAGCGTCCACCTGGGCGTCGCGGGCGACGATCTCGGACTTCTGCGCTTGGAGCATCTCGCGCGGGAGCAGGCGCGGGATGCCGTCCTGGATGGGATAAACGTGGCCGGCACCGTCGGTCAGGCTGCCGTCCAGCACTTCTTCGCCCTCGCGCCGACGGACGGTGAGCGTGAGCGGCCCGCCGTCGGGCGAGGCCAGCAGCGGCAGCAGGGATGTGAGCATAATGGGTTACGGGCGGGCTTCCGGCGGCACATCGCGGGCCGTCGCGGTCGGCGTCAGGGTGACTCGGAGGGTGTAATCGTCGGCGGTGTCCGTGCCGGTCGCGCCCAGCTTACGGCCGGCGGCCTGGCGGAACGAGGCCAGGTCCTCGAAAACGGCGGTCTCGCCGGGGCGCAGCCTGCGGCTGAGGGGGTCGGTCCAGACCCGGTGGGGGAC
>CAXTWM010000248.1:0-7604 GCA_964247915.1 uncultured Armatimonadales bacterium
CCGCAGCGTGGCAACGTGGTCGATGTTGACGTAGAGCCGCTGGTACGCGAGCGGGCCGCCGTCGGGGGCGGGCGGTCGCGGGGGCGGAGCGTGAGGCGTGGCGGTGGGGAGGGGGAGGAGGCGCGGGGGGCGTGGGGCGGGGGGGGTCGGACTGTTCATCCTTCTCTGCCAAACTCATGGGGGGGCGCGCCGGGGCCCGCCCTCTTTAGTATACCCCAACGGCCCGCTAACGGGTTCCCGCCGGGACGGACTGGCCGGTCGGGGAGGCCGGTGCGACGGGGACGCCGCGATTGGTGGGGGAAAGGGCGTCCCCGCCATGAACCGGCGTTGCGGCCCGGTTGACCTGGCCCTGGCCCGCCTCCTGCGTGTACTGCTGGTCCTGGGGCTTAAGCCAGGGGCGCCAGCCGCCGCTGCCGTCGGGCACCTTGCGGCCGAAGCCCAGCGTCTGGACGTAGGCGACCAGATCACGGGCGTCCTGGTTAGGGACCGGGTTCGTCTTGTCCTTGTCGTCGAACAGCCAGGTGAAGGCGGGCATGATCGAGCCGGGGACCATCTGGCGCGGGTAGTAGAAGTGCGAATAGTGCCAGTCGTCGCTGTACTTGCCGCCCTCACGGGACAGGTCCGGGCCGATGCGCCGCGTCCCCAGGAAGTGCGGCTGGTCCCAGATGTACTCGCGCTCGTCGGCGATGGGCGCGACGCTGGTGCCGATGGAGTAGCGCTCGATCTCGTGCGTCAGGGGCCGGATCTGCTGCGAGTGGCAGTAGACGCAGCCTTCGCGCTGGTAGATGCGCCGCCCGCGCTCCTGCTGGGGCGTGTAGCCGACCAGCTCCTCATTACCCGCCGTGCGGATGTCGCCGGTGAACTCGCGCGGGGCGCGGCCCTCCCGCTCCGCCGCCGCCAGTTCGGACTTGGCGTAGATGGTGTGGTAGCGGCCCGCGTCACGGGCGGTGTTCTGCGACCAGTTCTCGTTGAAGGACGGGATGATCGAGACGAACGTCAGCCCGATGACAAAGGTCATGCCGATGCCCAGGCCGGTCAGCAGCGCGCTCTTTTCCGGCACCTGCCGGATGATGGCGAGCAGGATGCCGACCAGGACGATGAACAGGGCGGGGATCACAAATTCTAGCATGGTGTGTCTTCAGGTTATCTTCTAACCGGCGGCCGTCAGCGTCTTGGGCGTCCGGGACGGGTCATCGAGCCGGGCCGAGCCGTCATCGCCGTCTATGGCGTCCGCGTCGGACGCGGTGGCGGTCTTGAACAGGTTCCAGGCGAACAGGAACAGGCCCGTCACCATCAGCGCCGCCCCGCCCGCGCGGACGTGCCAGAACGGCTTCATGTCGTTGACCGTGTTGATGAACGGCAGGGTGGGGTTGTTCCACTCCATCCCCTGGTTGAAGCCGCCGATCCACAGGGCGGTGCTGAACAGGATGAAGCCGAAGAACGACAGCCAGAAGTGCCAGTCGGCCATGCCCTCGGAGTAGAGCGGGCGCTTGTACATGCGCGGCACGGCGTAGTAGCAGCCCGCGAACGCATAGAAGGTCACGAAGCCGAACATCGCCATGTGCGAATGGCCGATCACCCAGTCGGTGAAGTGCGTCACGGCGTTCAGGGCGCGCAGCGCCTGGAAGGACCCCTGCGTCGAGACCAGCAGATAGAAGATCGTGCCGGCAACGATGAACTTCAGCGGGACGTTGCTGCGGAGCTGGTGCCACTCGCCCCGGATCGAGCCGAAGAAGTTGGTGACGGCGGACAGGACCGGGACGAACAGCAGGAACGAGAAGATGGACGCCACCGTCTGGAGCCAGTACGGGATCGGCCCGTAGAGCATGTGGTGCGCGCCGTTCCAGATGTAGATCGAGCCTAATGTCCAGAAGCCGATGAGTGACAGCTTGTGACTATACAGGGGCGTGTTGGCCGCTTTGGGCAGGAAGTAGTAGGCGGTCGCCAGGGCGGCGGGCGTCGCGATCAGGCCGACGACGCTGTGCCCGTAGAACCAGTTGACGTTGGCGTCGTTCAGGCCCATGAAGGCCGTCGAGGGGAAGAGCTGCGAGGGCCAGTTGCCGATCACATAGACAAACGACGTCCACATGACGCAGCCCATGATGTACCACAGGGCGACGTACATCTGCTTGTACGTCCGCCGCAAGAACGTCTGGAAGATGTTGACGGTCAGCATGAGCCAGCCGGCGACCAGGAAGAGGCTGGAGAAGATGGGCCACTCCTCGTACTCTTTGCCCTTCGTGCTCCACCAGGGGTTCAGCGTGTCCATCGGGTTCAGGACACCCAGGACCATGAGCGCGACGCCGAAGGACCAGGTGAGGGTCGCGATCTGCCCCAGGCGCTCGCTCCACAGCCGCGTGCCGGTCAGGCGCGGGACCATGTAGTAGAACATGGACATGAAGACGGGCATGGCCCAGCCGAAGATCATGCCCTGGACATGGACCGGTCGGATGCGCGGCCAGGACAGCCAGTTGAACCCGTAGAACAGGTCCGGGATCATGAACTTGACCGAGGCAATCAGGCCGATGACCCCGAACAGGACGAGATAGCCGACGCCCGCCCACAATGCCCACTTCGCCGCCAGGTCTTCGTGCTGGATGCGCTCGGCCTCGGCGGAGGGCTGCATCCGCATTATCTGTTGGACTGCCATTTGTGTTTCTCTTGTTTCCTAACGGGACCCGCCGGGGAGCGGGCTGCTGGTGCCGGGCGTCGCGGTGCCGGAGACCGTGGACGGCGGCGTCTTGGGGCCGCCGGTGGTGTCGGTGGGCGTGTTCGTGTCAACCGTGCCGGCCGCGCCGCGCGTGGACTGGCCGGACTGCGAGGGCGGTGCGGTGCTGGTCGCGGCGGCGGGGTTGCCTTCCACTTCGGGCGTGATCGGCGCGGGCGAGTTGGAAACGCTGCCGCCATGCACGGACGAGCCGCCGGCCGTGCCGGTGGTCGAGCCGGAAGGAGACTTGCCCGGCCCGGCCTGGCCCGCCGTCGAGTCCGGCTGGGTCATGTTGGGCGGCGTGGCGAGCTGGGACGTCGTCGTGTCCGTGCCGCTGGCGGGCATGTTCCAGGTGAGGCTCAGGACATAGGCGATCACTTCCTGAATCTCGTGCTCGCTCAGGGTGTTCTCCCAGCGCGGCATGGCCGTGCCGTGGACGCCGTAATGCAGGCTGGTGTTGATGCGGTTGTAGTTCAGCGTCTCGCGCATGAAAGGCCCGTCGTGCAGGTTGCGCGGCTTGGGGTTCAGCGAGGAGGCGTTGACGCCGTTGCCGTCCTGGTTCGGCCCGTGGCAGCCGATGCAGTAGTTCTGGTAGGTGTTGGAGCCGTGCTCAATGGCCATGTTCAGCGACTCGCCGCCCAGGAACGGCACGAGCCGGGCCATGTCGGCCTGCTGGGCGCTGTTGCCCACGGCGGCCTGCGTGTTGAGCTGAGTCTGGATGGAGGCCAGGCTCGCCGCCGACCCGGAGGTCGGCTTGAAGCCGCCGCCGACGTGGGGGCCGAGCGCGCCGCCCACGAACAGGTAGACGAGGGCGCTCAGAATGACCACGCTCCAGAAGGCGTAGAGCAGGGGGCTGACGCGCGTATTTTGCAGCTCCTTGACTTCGCCGCCCGAGTAGTAGTGGAAGCCGGGCCGCTGCGGGTCCGTCTCGTTCGCCGGGTCCGTGTCGGGGCCGGATTGGTAAGCCTGTGCCATACGATAATTCCTTCGCTAGAGCCTCCCCCCGCCCCCAATCCTGGGGGAGCCGGAGAAAGGCGCATTCTGTTCATCCTGTTCCCCCAGAATTGGGGGCTAGGGGGTTTCTACTGCTGGTCCTTGTAATCCGGCGGCAGGTCCTGGTCGGGCGAGACGGGCCGCGCGGTGGACTTGGTCGGGCGCTGCTCGCCGTCAAACAGCGACAGGGCCGCGCGCTGCGAGTCCGAGAACGGGAAGATCGGCATGATGGAGCCGGGCACGAACGCCTGCGGGTTCTTGTAGTGCTCGACCATCCACTTCTGCGAGTGCCGCGTCCCCTCCCAGGAAAGCTCCGGCCCCGCCACGCCGCCCTGGCCGAACCTGGGGTCGCCGGTCTGGTGGGGCTTGTCCGGGTTGCCGATGTAGTGGCAGGCGTAGCAGCCGGACTGCTCGAAGATCTGCTTGCCGACGGCGGCGGTGACGGCGACGTCGGCGGGCCGGGCGATGTTGTAGGCCGCGATGGTCGTGAAGCGGCTGGCCTGGCTGTCGGCGTAGTTCTGGCCGGTCTGCGAGTCCACGAAGGTGACGAGCGCGTCCACGTCCGCCTGCCGGGAGGCGTCGGCGATGTAGCCGTGCTCGCGCAGGGTCGTGGCGATGTCCTCGTCGTAGTCCGGGTTGACCTGGCCCGCGCCGGGCCTGACGGCGACCGGCGCGACCTGAGTTGTCTTGGAGCGCGGGTCCACGATGTCGTTGAGGTGCGACGGGTCCGGGTCGTCCGTGTTGGTCTTGCGGACGGCGAAGAAGTAGGGCATGACGCACGAGGCGACCTTATAGCGCGGGTCCCAGATCTGGTGCGCGATGGCGGTGGTCGCCCCCGCCGCCCGTCCCTCATAGGTCAGCTCAGGGCCGACGTTGCCCTTGGAAAAGCCCTCAATCTTGTGGCAGCCGTAGCACGCCTGCGCCTTGAACAACTGCTCCCCGCGCGCGATGGTCGCCATCTGCGGTTGGCCGGCGACGTACTGCACCGTCTGGGCCGTCAGGGCGTTCTTGGGGTCGTTCAGGTACGTCGCCACCTGGTCCTCGGACACGTCCTGCCCGTCCAGCAGCTTGATGATGCGCGGGGCGGACAGCGGCGCCTGGTAGCCGATGGCGAAGCTCTTGGAGTCGTACTGCGCGTGGCACTGGGCGCAGGCAGCCTCCATGTACTTGGCGGGCAGCATGGGCGTCTGCGAATGCTCCGGGTCGCCGTGCGCGGCGTCCTGGATCAGCTCGCGGCCCGTGCCGTAGTGGCAGGTGGTGCAACCGAAGGTCGGGAACGGGTGCTGCTTGAGGTTGATTTTCTGGTACTGGTAATCCTTTTTATCGTCCTCGGTGACGCTCGACTCGGTGGCGATGCCGTAGGTGAAGTTCGCGCCGTGGATGACGCCCAGGTCGCGCGGCTGGTCGCCGGACTCGACCCGGATGCCGGGGTGGGCGCCCAGGGTCTTGATCAGGTCCAGCGTGTCCTTGTGGGCGGGGTCCTTCAGGTAGGCCGCCAGGTCGGCGGTCGCGACCGTCTTGTGGTCCACCGTCTTGATGATGTTCTCGGCCGTCATGCTCGGGTTGCTCAGGCCGGTGTGGCAGGACTGGCAGCGGTCCACGCGCTGCTGCTGGGTGCCGTCCGCCTTGAGCAGCGGGAACTGGAGGACCGTGACCTGGTTGACCGACTCGGCGGCGCCGAGGGCAGCCTGCCGGACGGCCTCGCTTTGGGCGAGGTCGGCCGAAATGGTGCGATACCGGCCCTGCCAGTAGCGGAAGTCGGGCGTGTTCGCATTCTGATTGTTCCAAATCGCCTTGACGCCGGTAACGGCCACGAGGGCCAGCAGCACGACGCTCCAGAAGGCGAACTTGGAGACCATTGACTTGAAGCCAAACATGAGGTTATTTCTATCTCCGCCGCCCCTTACTCGGGGCGGCGTTACATGAGTCCGAGAATGCGGCGGTCTCTACTGCACTTCCTTCGGCATATCGCCCGGCCAGAACCAGCCCCAGTTCGGGCCACGGAAGTAGGTGCCGATGATGATCAGCACGATCACGGCGACCACATACAGGGTCCAAAGCGCGCAGGCGGTCCGGCGGCTCTTGGCGAACCAGCGCCCGATGCCGCTGTGGTGACGGTCCACATAGGGGATCACCATCAGGCCGATGACGACCAGGCCAGGAATGCCCAGGCCGCCCCAAAAGGCGTCATAGGCGACCAGTTCTTGGAGGCCCAGGAAGTACCAGGGCGCTTTGGCCGGGTTCGGCGGCTTCAGCGGGTTGGCTTCCAGTTCCAGCGGCGGCGGGAACATGACCGTCAGGAACAGGATGAAGGCGAAGCAGGCCGCGAACAGGGCCGCCTCGCGGATCAACAGGTGCGGCCAGGACGAGACCATGTCGTCCGGCCCCCGGTCCACGCGCGTGGACGACCCCTTGACCAGCTCCATCAGGCCGTAGGTCTTGTTGGGGTTGCGCGGGAAGATTTCTTCTTCGCGGATTCGTTTCATGGTGGTGTGCTTCTAGGAACGGGAGCCAGGAAGCGGGTGGTTGAAAACCGCTCGCTAGGCCAGACACCCTCCGGGTGGAGGAACCGGAGGCAAGGGAGTGGCCGTGTAATCTTCGCCGACGTCCGAAGGACGCCTCTCCCAGCGAGCGGTTTTCAACCGCTCGTCCAGGGGAACTTACTCCGGCGACTCTTTCGGGCTGGAAATGCCGCCGTCCTTGCGGATGCGCCACATGTGGTAAATGATGAAGATGCCCATGATGACCGGCAGGATGGCAACATGGAGGACGTAGAAGCGGATCAGCGCCTCCTGACCCACCGTGTCAGCCCCCAGCAGGCCCCAGCGCGTCAGGTCGCCGAGCGGCGGGACGGCGGGCGGCAGGTGCGCCGATGTCAGCAGCGGGTTGATGTGGTCGGGAATCCAGTTCGCCTTGCCCGCGATGCCCGCGCCGACCGTGATGGCCCAGAAGGCGAGCTGGTCCCACGGCAGCAGATACCCGGTGAAGCCCAGAACCAGCGTCAAGACCATCAGGATCACGCCGATGACCCAGTTGAACTCGCGCGGCGCTTTATAGGCGCCGGTGTAGAAGACGCGGCACATATGGAAGAACACGGCGGCGATCATGGCGTTGGCCGCCCAGAAGTGCATCCCGCGCAGGATGTAGCCGAACGAGACGCTGGAATGAAGGTCCTGCATCCGCAGGTACGCCTGCTCGGTGGACGGGACGTACACAAACATCAGCAGCAGGCCCGACAGCGTCAGGATCAGGAACAGGTACAGCGACAGCAAGCCCAGCCCAAAGGTGTAGGTGAACCGGAGGGCGTGCTTCTCGATCTTGGCCGGCTGGATGTGCAGCAGGAACGAATTAAAGAACGCCTCGGACCGCTCGCGCTCCGTCTTGGGGAAGGCCGTCGTCCGGTAAATGGACTTGTAGACGTTGTGGCCCAGCACGCGCGGGTGCAGATTGTCCCAGACCTCGGGGGCCTGCCGGTAGATGGCCTTGTTGAGCTTGGTGAGCGGGCCGTCGTGGGAGGGCCGCCGCCCGTTGCCGGTGCCGTTCGGCGGGACGGGGCCGCCGGGTCGAAGTTCTTTGACGCTCATGGCGCTTGGCTTTCTAGAAAGGCGTTGAATGACCGATGCTACGCAGGCCGTCTACCCGGAATTCATTTCCGGGGCAGCCATTGCGTGACTTAAGTGACCGTGTAATAGTGGCCCGGCTCGTTGTACTTCTTGCTTTTGTCCACTTCCAGGTCGCCGCTCGGGGTCAGGGCGATGTCGAACCAGAACAGCGCGATCTGGGCGGGGCCGTGGGTGACGTTCCCCATGTCGTCGTACTTGGAGCCGTGGCAGGGGCAGTCGTAGCCGGTCGGCGAGGCGGCGACGGTGCAGCCGAGGTGCTGGCAGACCATCGAGATCGCGCC
>CAXTWM010000249.1:0-7604 GCA_964247915.1 uncultured Armatimonadales bacterium
CCCCGAGGGAACGGCTGCGCGGCGCGCGGGCGGGCGGGCTGCCCAGCCGTTCCCTCGGGGTTGCGACCCGCCGCGAAACCTACCGCGGCCCCTACGACCCGGACGACCTGCGGCTGCCGGACATGCCGACGGGGCCGTGGGTGGCGCTGCGAACCGCCCTGATCGTCCCCATCGTCCACGCGGGCGAGACTCTGGGCACGATCAACCTGTACCACCCCGACGAGGGCGCGTTCGGGCCGCACGACCAGCAGCTCCTCGAAACCATCGCCGAGCGGGCCGCCCTCGCGCTTTACAACGGCCTGCTGTTCGACCGGACGCGCTCGCACGCCAACACCGACGCGCTGACGGGCCTGTACAATCTGCGCTACCTGACCGGGCATGTGGACGCGCTGTGCGCGGAGGGGGAGGCGATGGCCCTGCTCTGCCTGGACCTGGACAGCTTCAAGCCCATCAACGACAACTTCGGCCACCCGAAGGGCGACCAGGTGCTCTGCGACCTGGCCGAGATCTTCTGCGGGGCGGTTCGCGATTCGGACGTCGTTGCGCGCTACGGCGGCGACGAGTTCCTGGTCGCCCTGCGCGGGGCGGGCATGGCCGAGGCGCAGGCGATGTCCCAGCGGCTGTGCGACGCCGTGCTGTCCTACGACCCCGGCCTGACGCACGAGACCCTGGGCCGCCTGCGGCTGGGCGTCTCCATCGGCTGGGGCTGCTCCCCCGCCGACGGCCGCGACTGCACCGCCCTGCTGGCCGCCGCCGACGCCCGCATGTACCGCGAAAAGACCCAGCACAAGCTGGGCGCCCTGGCCGAGCCGAGACGGGATAGTCTGGCCGCCCACGACGCGCCCGTGTTGAGGCTGGTGGACGCGGCGTGACCCGCGCCTGAACAGTTAACGCAGGACCGGCGTCTTCCCTGAAGCGGCCCCATGCGGCGCGTCCAGGTCGCCGAACGTCGCAATCTCCAGGACATCCGCATAGCGTTCGGACAGGTCGCGGCCCAGCAGTTCGTCCAGTTCCGCCGCCTGACGCAGCGTGATGTCGCCGCGTTCCACGGCGTAGTCAACCTTGCCCCGCAGCACCAGCTTTGCCAGATCAGGAAACCCCGCGAGCTGCGCGCGACTGATCACATCTTTAAAGTTCTGAAAAACTCCGTCCATTTTCCAATGCCTCCCGGCTCAAAATCTGTATCGCGCCGGTACGATCGAGCACGACTACCTTTTCCACCCTGCCCTGCACATCATACCGCAAGGCGTTCAAAACCCCACGATTAATGGCGTTCATGCCGCCCATTGGTGTGACGTCTTCAGACAAGAACAGCACAATCGTTCCGGCTTGCTTTTTTCCTTCTCGGATGCTCCGTTGCGCGTATTCTTGTGCATTCGTCGCCCCGTCAGTTAATCGCTTGAACTCCCAAAACTCGGAGCCTTCGCCCCCAGAAGGGACGACAACCGCATCCGACGCTTTGACAGCCGGTATCCTGCTGGGCGGCAGCAACACGACATCATGCCCGTGATCGGCGAGAAGACGGGCGACCGTCATTTCCCTCCCGGTATGGCTCTCCCTCCACCGTGGCGGCTGATAAACGGCACCGCCGTCGGTGCGGACATAGGGGCGTTCGTACAGCGGCTGCCATGCCTGGCCGTTTGGCTGCCTGCCCGGTGGGGTGAAGAGTTTACGCACTGTTTTCCATCGGTCCACCATTCATAGACAGATCGCCCTTATTGTACCGCGCTTCCTCGTTTTCCCGCACTTCTTTCAGTGACGGTCCCCTCCTCAACTCCCTATAATCAACCCGGATGGTCTCCGCCCCCGATCAGGGCAAACCGGCTGCGAGGCCGGGACGCAAAGCCCACGGGTCTGTGCAAATCCCAACACGCGCAGACGGCCGGGCCGCCGAACGGGCGACACGCTTCCTCGGGTACGGGACCACCTGACCACATCCTTCGCAAGCGACAAGAGCAAACCTGTGGAAACCCAGGGACGCAAAGCTACGGGCCTTCTTCCCCGGCACGACCGGGGGATGGCCGCCGGGCCGCCAAGCAGCGACGATTACGAGGGAAAGACACATGAAACGGTTCACCAAACACAACCACGCGGGGGCGTCCGCAGTCGCGGCGCTGTCCCTGGGGCTGGTCGGCGCGCTGCTGGCCGGCCCCGCCGCGCAGGCGGACTCGCCCTCCGCCAAAGCCGACGCCTTCCTCGCCCCGCTGCTGGCCGCCAAGCCCGCCTCGGGCCGGTCGTCCGTCATCCTCAAACTGGATGGCGACCTTTCCCCAGCCCGGCAGGCGCGGCTGCGCGCGCTGGGGGCGGACGTCACCCGCCGCCTGCCGCTCATCGGGTCCGTCTCGGCCACGGTGCCCACCCGCAGCCTGGCCCAAGTCGCCGCCCTGCCCTTTGTCGCACGACTCTCCGCCGATCTGTCGGTCCGAAAGTGCGACGAGTTCACCGAGGCTTCCAGCGGGGCCGACACCGCCTTCCAGCAGTACGGCCTGACCGGCCAGGGCGTCACCGTCGCCGTCATAGACAGCGGCGTCTTCCCCTACGCCGACATCTCCGGCCGCGTCCTCGCCGGCGTCAGCTTCGTCCCTAAAGACCCCAGCACGTTCGACGCCTGCGGGCACGGGACGCACGTCGCGGGCATCGTCGCGGGCAACGGGGCGTACTCGTCGGGCGCCTTCTACTACACCCATTCCTACTATGGCGTCGCGCGCAGCGCCGGGCTGGTGGGCGTGCGCGTGCTGGACAAGAGCGGCCAGGGCAGCGTCGCCACGGTCATCACCGGAATCCAGTGGGCGGTCGCCAACAAGGCCAAGTACAACATCCGGGTGATGAACCTGTCTCTGGGGCATCCCGTGGGCGAGAGCTACACGACCGACCCGCTCTGCCAGGCCGTCGAGGCCGCCTGGAAGGCCGGCATCGTCGTGGTCTGTGCGGCGGGCAACGGCGGGCGGGCCAGCGCCCTGAACGTCCCCGGCGCGGCCAACGAGGGCTGGGGGACGGCCTACGGGAGCATCAACTCGCCCGGCAACGACCCCCGCGTCATCACCGTCGGCGCGATGAAGTCCGCCGACGGCCAGCGCGCCCACGACCGGATCGCGTCCTACTCCGGGCGCGGCCCCTCCCGCCTGGACCTGGTGCTGAAGCCCGACATCCTCGCGCCCGGCAACCAGGTGATCTCCCTGGGGACGTCCGCCAGCTACCTTTACAGCAGCTTCCCCGCCAACCAGATCCCGATGTCGAGCTACATCGGCGTCCCGATGCCCAGCGCCTCCCCGACCTACTTCCGGCTGTCGGGGACCTCGATGGCGGCCCCCGTGGTCGCCGGGGCCGCCGCCCTGCTGCTCCAGGCCAGCCCCAACCTGTCCCCGGACACCGTCAAGGCTCGCCTGATGGTCTCCGCCGACAAGTGGGTCGGCCCCACCGGCGTTGCCGACCCCTGCACCTACGGCGCGGGCTACCTCGACATCCCCGCAGCCCTGAAGAACACGCTGGTCGCCACGCAGCCCGCCCTCAGCCCCACGCTGGCTCAGGACAGCAGCGGCAACGTCACCATCGGCGCGACCGGCCTGCTGTCCGCCTCCCACATCATCTGGGGCACGGGCCTGACCGACCTGCACATCATCTGGGGGACGAGCGCCATCTCGGGGGCGAGCACGCTGACCGCCTCCCATATCATCTGGGGCACCAGCGTCTTCGCCGACCACATCATCTGGGGCACCAGCACGGGCGGCGTGGACCTGACCTCCACCGCCCTCAACGGCGAGGGGGGGGTGGTCCAGACCTTCCAGCCCAACGCCTGTCCTGGGGCGAGCGCCGAAGCAAGCGGGGAGTAATCCCGCTCAGACCTACGGGGCATCAGAGGCCCGCCGCCTGCATCACCTCCAAACGGGGGGCAGGCGGCGGGCTTTTTTGTGCCGCCGGAGCGGGTATAATGAACCGGCAAAAAGACGCGGCGGAGGCTTGGGCGGGAAACCCTGCCGAGGCCATTTTGTGCGTCGCAGGCCGTAGAAGGAACAGTGAATGGATCTGCGTGAACTGCCCAGTCTGGCGGAAGACTACCCCGCGTATCAGGAACTCAAGAAGGCCGTCGCGCGGGGCGGCGTGACCCAACTGGAAGGGCTGCCCGTGCCGGCCAAAGGCTGGCTGCTGGCGCAGCTCGGGCGGGATATGGGCCGGCCCCTTGTCGTGATCTCCTATAACGCCGAGCAGGCCGCCCGTCTGGCCGCCGACCTGGCCCGGTACGGCGTGGAAGACGGGCTGACCAGCCTGGTGTCGTCCACCGAGACGCTGATCTTCGCCGAAGGCGCCCCCGACCTGGCGCAGACGGGGCAGCGCGTTTCGGCCCTGCAAAAGATGGCGCGCGGGGCGGCGCGCGTCGCCGTCGGCCCCATCGGCGCGTGGCTCCAGCGGACCGTCCGCCCGGAAGCGTTGAAGGACCGGCGCGTCGAACTGACTGTCGGCGAGGCCGTGGACATCGGCGGCCTGGAGCGCTCGCTGGTGGGCTTCGGCTATGAGCGCGTTGAGGCCGTCGAACAGGCGGGGCAGTGGACCCGGCGCGGCGGGATTTTGGACATCTTCCCCGGCGACGCCGCGCTGCCGTTCCGCGTGGACTTCTTCGGCGACGACATCGAGAGCATCCGGCCCTTCGACGTCGAGACCCAGCGCTCGGTCGGCAAGGTCGAATCGCTGATGGTGGTAGCCGTGCGCGAAATCCCTTACGAGGACGCCGCCGTGGCCGACGCCGTCGCGCGTCTGGCGCGCGAGCTGCCGGGCCGCGTGCAGGCGTTGAAGAAGGCCAACCTGGACGACCGGGGCGCGGAGCACGCGGAGCGGCTGGAGGAGCGGGTCGAGGGCGACATCGCGCTCCTCCAGTCCCATGCCTACTTCGACGCGATGGAGTACTACCTGCCCTACCTCTCCCCCGACGCCGTGTGCGCCCTGGACTACATCCCTGACGACGCCCTGATCATCCTGGACGAGCCGAGCCAGGCCAAGGCACGCTGGGAGCAGCGCGAGACCGAGATCGCCGAGATCATGGCGGCGCGGGCCGCGCGCGGCGAGTACCTGACGCCCGACATGCCCCACGCCTGCGGCTTCGAGACGGTGACAAGCCTGATTGCCCCCCCCGCCCCCAATTCTGGGGGAGCAGGAAGAGACGGAGCTTCCTCTGACTCCCCCAGAATTGGGGGGCGGGGGGTGATTCTCCTCGCTCTGCTCGGGCGCGGCCTGGACGGGGTCAAGATCGCCCAGAGCATCCCCACCCAGGCCGGGGCGATGGAGAACTTCGCGGCCCGCCTGCCCGCCTTCTTTGAGGCGCTCGACGGCTGGCTCGGCGCGCGCTTCCGCTGCGTCATCGTGACCGAGCAGGGGGAGCGGATGCGGCAGATACTCGCCGAGCATAAGGTCCCCGCGTCCCCACTGGACCGATTAGAAAACGGCGGCGAGGCCGGCGTCTTCGTCATCCCCGGCTCCGTCTTGGGCGGCTTCAAGCTGCCCGAGGCGAACCTGATGCTCGCCACGGACACGGACATCTTCGGGCACCGCGCCCACCAGAAGCCGCCCAAACGGGCCTTCAAAGAGGGCCTGAAGATCACCTCGTACCTCGAACTGCGCGAGGGGGATTTCGTCGTCCACATCCTGCACGGCATCGGGCGCTACGGCGGGCTGACCAAGCTCAAAGGGACCGACGGGGCCGAGCGCGACTACCTGCTGCTCGAATACGATGGCGGCGACAAAGTTTATGTCCCGACCGACCAGGTGGACCGGGTCCAGAAGTATATCGGGTCGGCCGACTCGCCGCCGACCGTCACCCGGCTCAACAGCGGCGACTGGGCGCGGGCGACCAGAAAGGCCAAAAAGCAGGTCCAGGAGATGGCCGCCGACCTCATCAAGCTGTACGCCGCCCGCAAGGCCGCGACGGGCCACGCCATGCCGCCCGATACCCCCTGGCAGCAGGAGATGGAGGACGCCTTCCCGTACCAGGAGACGCCCGACCAGTTGGCCGCCATCGAGGACGTCAAGAAGGACCTGGAAGACGACAAGCCAATGGACCGGCTCATCTGCGGCGACGTCGGCTACGGCAAGACCGAGGTCGCCATCCGGGCCGCCTTCAAGGTCGTCAACTCGGGCCGTCAGGTCGCCGTCCTGTGCCCGACCACGATTTTGGCCCAGCAGCACCTGGGCACGTTCCGGGAGCGCCTGGCCGCCTATCCCGTCCGCATCGAGATGCTGTCCCGCTTCGTCTCCAAGGCGGAGGCGAATCAGACCTTGAAAGGGCTGGCCGACGGGACGGTGGATATCGTGGTCGGGACGCACAAGATTCTCGCCAAGGACGTCAACTTCCACAAGCTGGGGCTATTGGTCGTGGACGAGGAGCAGCGATTCGGCGTCGCCCACAAGGAGCGCATCAAGCAGATGAAGCGCAACGTGGACGTGCTGACTCTGACGGCGACCCCCATTCCCCGGACGCTGCACATGTCCCTGTCGGGCATCCGCGACATGTCGCTGATTGACGACCCGCCGGAGGGGCGCATGGCGATCAAGACGTTCGTCAAGGAGTACGACGACGAGCTGGTCCGCGAGGTCATCCTGCGCGAGCTGGACCGGGGCGGCCAGATCTACTTCCTGCACAACCGGATCGAGAGCATTTCGCACGTCGCCGAGAGGGTCCGCCGGCTGGCTCCGACGGCCCGCGTCGAGATCGCCCACGGCCAGATGCACGAGGACGACTTGGAAGACGTCATGCTCCGCTTCGGCGACCGCGAGTTCGACGTGCTGGTTTGCACCACCATCGTCGAGAGCGGCCTGGACATCTCCAACGTCAACACCATCGTCGTGGACAACGCCGACAGGCTCGGCCTGGCCCAGCTCTACCAGTTAAGGGGCCGCGTGGGCCGCTCGCGCCGTCAGGGCTACGCTTATCTCCTGTACCGCAAGGACAAGCAGTTAAGCGAGGTGGCCGAAAAGCGTCTGAGCGCCCTGCGCGAGTTCCAGGATTTAGGAAGCGGCTACAAGGTCGCCCTGCGCGACCTGGAGATACGCGGCGCCGGCAACCTGCTCGGCGCGGCCCAGTCCGGGACGGTCGCCACCGTCGGCTTCGACCTGTACACGCAGCTTCTTTCCCAGGCTATCAACGAGATGAAGGGCGAGCCGATGGAGACCGAGTTCGAGCTGCCCCAGGTCGCCCTGCCGCTCGACGCGCTCATCCCCAGCGTCTACATTCCGAGCGAGGCCGAGCGGATTCTGATGTACAAGAAGCTCACCGCCGTCCGCAAGACCGCCGATGTCCAGCGCATCCAGGACGAGTTTGAGGACCGCTACGGCGACCCGCCGCGCCCGGTCTGGAACCTGCTCGCGCTCTTGCGCCTGCGCCTGCGCTGCCACGAGGTCGGCATCTCCTCGGTCGTCGCCGAAAAGCGCCGCGTCGCCGTCCGGTTTTTGGGGACGCACTTGACGCCGGACGCCATCCGCAAGCTGTCCCGGACCTACATGCAGCACCAGTTCCTGCCCGACATCGTGTTCCTGGCGACCCCCGACACCCCCGCCCGGATGCTCACGGTCGTCGATGAGATGGTCGAAGTGCTGGCGAAAGTCCTGCCGCCCAAAGC
>CAXTWM010000250.1:0-6080 GCA_964247915.1 uncultured Armatimonadales bacterium
GAAGGGGACGCTGCCGACCATGGACCCGGAAGACATCATGCCGGTCAGCGGCGCGCTCCAGCAGGCGGGAGGGGCCGGGGGAGGCCGGGCACGCCCGCTCCAGCGCGCCCGCGCCCTGATCGGGCGCTTTGACGCCGACGGCGATGGCAAGCTGGACGCTTCGGAACTGGCGCGGGCGATCCCGGCCGCCCCGCTGCTGCTGAAGGCGATGGGCGCGGCCCAAGCCCCCGCCCAGGCCGCAGCCTGGCTGAATCAGTACGACCGCAACGGGGACGGGCAGCTTGGCCCCTTTGAACTGGCCGCCCTGCTGCGGTCCGTCGCCCCCCAGGGCGCGGAGGGCGAAGCGGTGGCGGCGGGGCAGCTGCCGACCCATCATCTTGCCCAGCCGCCCCCTGGGCCGACGCCGGACTGGGTGCGGAACACGCTGTCGTACTACGACTGGCACGAAATCCCGAACTACTGGGAGTACGCGCGCCGGTATACGCTCTGTGATGCCTTCTTCTCGTCCGTCGCGGGGCCGAGCGAGCCGAACCACCTGTACACCGTCGCGGCGCGGTCCGGCGGGCTGGTCAACAACCCGCCGCCGAACCTCGCCGGGCAGGACGGCGTTTATACGTTCCCGACGATGGCCGAGCTGCTGGAGCGGTCCGGCGTTTCGTGGAAGTACTATGACGAGAAGCCGAACCCGCGCAAGCACAGCCTGTGGAACCCAATGCCGGGCTTCAAGCAGTTCCAGCGCAGCCCCGCGCTGATGTCCCATCTGGTCGGCCTGGACCAGTTCTATGCGGACGCGAAGGCGGGGACGCTGCCCGAGGTCTGCTGGATCGTGCCGACCGGCGTGGACAGCGAGCACCCGCCCGCCGACTCGGCGCGCGGGATGCGCCACGTCTCGGACCTGGTGAACGCGATCATGCGGAGCAGCGCGTGGAAGGACACGGCGATCATCGTCACCTGGGACGACTACGGCGGCTTCTACGACCACGTCCCGCCGCCCTCGGTGGACCAGTACGGCTACGGCCCGCGCGTCCCGACCCTGGTGATCTCCCCCTACGCCAAGCCCGGCGCGGTCTGCCACACGCGCTTCGACTTCACCTCCCCCTTGAAGCTGATCGAGGAGCGTTTCGGCCTGGCCCCCCTGGCGACCCGCGACGCCCAAGCGAACGACATGTTGGACTGCTTTAACTTCCACCAGAAACCGACGCCCCCCGACGTGCTCCTGCCCGAAATGACGCTGGACTTCTCCGCGCTCAAGCCGACCCTGCCCTGACGCCGCCGACTGCCCCGTTTGGGAACCCGTTCGCGGGGGAAGGAGGAAGAAAGCCATGTTCCCCGAAGATCTGCCGCTGTTCTCCTCCTTCCTGGCCCGCCTGCGCGCCTCCCTCGCGATGCTGACCTTCCGCATCGGCCCCCGCACATCGGACGAATGGGAGCCTCTGTACGCGAACGACCCGCGCTTCGGGGACGAGAACTACGAGGTCGTTTTCGCCACCACCCGCTCCGTGAACTGACAGAGCAAGGGCAAAAATTATTTTCTTCCTGCTTGCAATAGCAAGCGTTCTGCTGTATAATAGGCAAGACAGGCTACTCGCCTGCCTTGCCTTCTCTCTTTGGCCGCGTCCTGCTGTACCCGCGCTGCCGCTCTCTAGCCCTGCGTTTCTACGAACACGTTCTACCTATCGTTTTTGCTGTTCTCGGAAGAAAACCAGCCATGCGCGCCTACACTCACCTTACAACTGCTTTTCTGCTGTTGCTTTCGCTGTTCGCTGTGCCCGCCAAGGCGCAGTTTGGCGGCTTTCCTGGCCTTGATCCAAGCAGCATTTTTGGCAAGGGAAAGGATTTTGCCAGAAAGCAGCTACTAAAAGAACTCGCCAAGAGATTAGGACAGGACGCCCCTACCGTTTCGAGTGCCGACGCCACGTTCCCAACCGTTCCAGAATTGCCGGGGCAGACGTTTCAACCTGCGGGTAACACACAGTCTGCTTTGTCGCAACTTGCCAAGACTACCAATGGCTCTATTATGTTGCCCCCCGGCGATTATGAGTTCAAAGTGCGATGCAATTGCATGAAGCACAGTGCTCATAGTCCCAGCGGGCATTTATATTTACTCGCTCCCATTAAAGGAAAGCGAGCAGCCATGATTACAACCCTGAACGCGCGGGCGGCAGCGGCTTCGGTTCCATCTTGGCAGGTCCAGCATATGTCATGGGACTTGCAGGCTGGGTTGCGCTATGAGCAACTACCCTCTAATGAACAGGCTATCGCAGATCAATATCTTTCTGACTACAAACGTGACCTTGCAGGAAGCCAACTGGATCAGATTAAAGATACCTACAACAAGTATGGGCCAAAAGCTGGCTTTGGCAGCTTTGACAGTGCGCTTGCGGGCGGCGAACTAGGCGATGTCGGCAAGAGCATCATTGAACTGGAAAACTTCCAGTCGCAGTTAGCTAGCGCTAATACACAGGCGGGAGTGAACTCGCTCATTCCGCGTACACAGTCGGATGCGACCGGCGGCCCAGAGAACACGCCCTGGAGCCGCATCAATGACCGCGTGTATGGGCGTATGTATACGGCAGGTGGCTATCAGAGCGTTGGAGCACTCCAGATCAGGGTATCGCCAGATACAGGAGCAGCAGCGGATACTACTAATTCAAGTGTCAACGTCCCAATTACGTCCCTTGAAGGCGAGCCTCAGAACGACAACATTCAGCCGCTGAGTATGGTTGTTCTAATCTCGGACGCGGATGCTGCCGAACTTCCTGCTTCCTCACCGCAGCTATCTGTTGATGATATACGCAAAAGGATAGCGAACTACGCCAAGAGCCTAAAAGGAAGTAATCTTTGGGATTACAGTCAAAGTCGCCCTCCTTTCGGCCCGAGTACCGAAAAATGTAACCTGTTCGTTTATGAGGTATCAGGGTGGGCACAAGCAAATGTTCCTTTAATAAATGGGGGTAGGCTATACAACTGGTTTGGCATAGGATCAAAACAGTTCCCGGTACTAGCAGGCCAATGGGCAAATCCGACTTTCGATATACCAGGATGGGAGGTTGTGCCTACACCACAACCAGGGGATATTATTGCTGAGGCGCACCAATATCGTGATGCAACCGGACATTCTGGCATAGTAGTGACGGATGACAATGGCAATCTTGCAACCGCAAGTGCCAGTGCGGCAGACAATCCGCCAGGAATAATTACAGTAAGCTCTTGGGGCTTTAGACCAGGTCAGCATCCTGTTTTTAGGCGCTATGTAGGAATACCCTAATGATTGTCAAGGGCGATTAAAGTAATTAGGTTTATGATAATTTTATTATCTTAGCCTTGTTATTTTCTTGTCCTTTATTTTCTTGTCCTTTAGAGGGTTTGGAAGAAATGAGACCAATGAGGCTGGCAAGGGCCGTTTATTCTGCCGACTTGCCCTATGTTAAATCGGCAATGGCAAATGGGCAATCTCCTAATCAAGTTATCGAACAAAAACCCTTGATAATAATAGCCTTTGAAGGAAGAGGGAATGTGCTTGTTGCGAACGAGTTAATTGCATACGGAGCTGATATTAATCAACGTGAGGCTGGGGGCGGTACTGCTCTTATGGAAGCGACTATGTGGGGTAATAGTTTAGGTGTCAAACTTCTCCTCGAAAAAGGCGCTGATGTAAATGCGTTAGATGACGATGGAAATACAGCATTGTTACTGATGGGCGATTTTGGCAATGAAGATCTATCATTGGAACTTACAAAAGCACTTCTTGAAAAAGGCGCTGATCCCTGTGTAGTAAATAACCACGGCCTGTCTCCAGTCCAATTGGCAGCGGGAAGAAAATTGCCATTAGTTGTTCATTTACTTGAGATTGCTTGCTTCGAAAAAGAACAAGCATCCCAATTCTAGATTGCGATTGATGTGCGCTGTGCGTAAACAATTAGAGGCCCTAACAAAAATGCCCGTTGAGCCGCCCCCAGCAGACAAGCGCGTTCTCGATCTTGACGAACGCCTCGTAGATGTCGTCGCGCCGCTCATCACGCACCCGCAGACGCCTTGCCCCCTGCTGCCAGCTGAACGTGCGCTCCGCCACCCAGCGGTAGCGCCCCAACTTCTCGCCGCTCTCGATCCCGCGCCTGGCGATGCGCGGCACGATCCCGCGCGCCCTGAGGCCGCGCCGCAACTTCTTGTCATCGTAAGCCTTGTCTGCGTGAACTTTCTCCGGGCGGTGGCGCGGCCTGCCCCGTTTGCCACGCACGGACGGGATCGCGTCCACCGTCGCCAGCAGCCTCTTCCCATCCGGGACGTGCGCCCCCGACAGGACCGTCGCCAGCGGCAGGCCGTTCCTGTCTACCGCCTGATGGCGCTTCGTCCCCGCGCGGCCCCGGTCCACAGGCGACGGGCCGACCGCCTGGCTCTGAGGCCCCCCTTTTTCGCGCCCTTGGCGCGGACGAAGATGCTGTCCACGCTGGCGCGGCTCCAGTCAATCAGGTGGGCCGCTTCCAGCCTCGCCAGGAGCGCCTCGTGGAGCGTCTGCCAGACGCGGGCCTTGTGCCAATCGCGCAGGCGACGCCAGCAGGTCATCCCGCTGCCGCAGCACATCTCTTGGGGCAGCATCTCCCACGGGATGCCGCTCTCTAGCACGAACAGGATGCCCGTCAGAGCGGCGCGGTCGGGGACAGGCGGCCTGCCGCGCCTGCCAGGCTGGGCACGATGGGCAGGCAGGAGCGGCTCGACCACCGCCCAGAGTTCATCGGGAACCAGTTCTTTTGCCATGCTCGGGTTCTACCCAGTTAGGCATTTTTGTTAGCGCCTCTTAGCTCTCGTCGTCGCGGCAGGTGTACCTAACGTGAATGCTTCAATCTTATCACCTGCTTAAAGCCCCTCATCCAATCCCTTCTTGACAAATCCCCCGCCCGCCCGCCATACTAAGGGCGTCATGCTCACCGCGACGTTTATCCATGCCCCCGGCGTCGGCCCCGCGACGGAGCAGTCGCTGTGGGCGCAGGGGGTGGGGTCGTGGGGGGAGTATCTGGAGCGGGCCGCGTCGCTGAAACTTGCCCCGCGCCACAAGGGCGTCCTGCGCGGGACGGTGGAGGACAGCCTCCTGGCGCTGGACGAGGGGCGGGCGGACTACTTCGCGCGGAACCTGCCCCGGCGGGAGCACTGGCGGGCGGTGGGGCAGTTCCCAAAGATCGGGTATCTGGACATCGAGACGAACGGGGGCCTGAGCGCCGACTCGATCACCGTCATCGGGCTGTACGACGGGGACGAGACGCACTTTTATGTCAAGGGCGAGAACCTGGCGCAGTTCGCGTATGAGGCCCAGGATTATGACGGCTTCGTCACCTTTTTCGGGACCGGGTTCGACGTGCCGTTCCTCCAGCGCCGGTTCCCCGTGCTCCAGTCCGTCTTCGCCGACCGCTTCCATGTGGACCTGTGCCCGCTGCTCAAGCGGCTGGGGCACACGGGCGGCTTGAAGCGCATCGAGTCGGCGCTTGGCGTTGTGCGGACGCCCGAAACGGACGGGCTGGGCGGGATGGACGCGGTGCGGCTCTGGCGGGCGTGGCGGCGGGGCGGGCGGGATGCCGAGGAGGCGCGTCGGCTGCTGCTGCTGTATAACCAGGAAGATGTGGTCAACATGCAGGCGCTGCTCCGGTACGCCCTGCCGCGATTGGAAGCGCGGGCGGGGTATACTGGGGGGTAGAGGCTGATTCCCTGCCCTGAACGGCAGGGCTGTAAAAGAGCAAATCCCCGCCTGCGCGGGCATCAATGCCATCGGGCGCGGGGGCCTCTTCGCCCTTACCCTCGGGGGCTTGCACTGATAAAGCCCAGGGGTTCAGCCCTGGGGGGAGTAAAGGAGAACCCTTCTGATGGCACAACAAGAAACGGGCGGCGGCACGGGGGAACCGAGCCTGACCGAAGAAGTGCAGGCGCAGCCGGAGGCGGCGAATGAGGCCGGGACGGAAACGCCGGCCCTGTCCACGTCGCTGAACCGGGCCGAGCGCCGGGCGCAGGCCAAGGGCAAGAAGGCGGGCGGCGGGACGGCGGCCACCAGCCTGCCGGGGGCGGGCGGAATGCGCGGGCCGAACCCGCGCACG
>CAXTWM010000250.1:6090-7594 GCA_964247915.1 uncultured Armatimonadales bacterium
GGGGCCCCCCCGCGGGGGGGGGGGGGGGGCCCGGCGGGGCCCCCCCCCCCCCACGACCGGCGCGGCCACCCCGCCCCGCGTCAACCGGACCGGCAGCCGGTCCAAGTAACGGCAGCGTAAAGCGAAACGCCGGATCGGGCTGTGCCCGTTCGGCGTTCCGTCCGTGAGTGGAGGGGTTTATGTCGTCCTTGTTTTGTCGCCCGCTCGGCGTGACCGCCCTGGGCCTGGCGCTGCTCGCCGGGCCGATGGCCGCCCATGCCCAGCTGGGCAGCCGGATTGACCCGCAGGCGCGCACCCTCCTGGATGAGATGGCCGCCGCGCACCAGGCGCTTTCCGGTGTGAGGGCTACCGTCGTGGTCCAGGAGTATGCCGCCACAGGCGCCCGGAAGCGGACGATCACCCTGGCGTTCCGCCGGCCGAACCAGGCCAGGGCCGCCATCGCCGACAAGACCGGCCCCGTCGTCCAGTTCAGCGCCGACGGCAAGAACCTGATCATCTACTCGGTCCGCGACAAGCAGTACGCCCGTCAGGCATCCCCCTCCGGCTCCGACGCCATTGCCGAGGTCCTGGGCCAGACGGGGGCGCTGCTGCCCGCCTTTCTGGCACGTCCCGCCCTCCTGACCCGCCTCCTGGTCCGGCCCGGTGTCGGGGTGGCCGGGGCGAAGGCGGGCGTCGTCGGCGGCGTGGCCGTGGATGTTGTGGTCGTCACGTCGCCCGTCACGCGGCGGTCGCCCGGCCTCACGCTTTCGCTGGCGGTGGGCCGCAAAGATCACCTGCTGCGGCGCCTGATGGAGCGCAAGGCCGGTTCTGCCGGCAGCCCCCTGACCGTGCTCACGGAGACTGCGACGCGCCTCACCGCAGACCCCGTTCTGACCACGCGGGACTTCGCCTTCACGCCCCCGGCGGGCGTCAAAAAGCTCATCCCGTCGGCGCAGGCTTCGCGGCCGCCGATGTACGACCCGCGCCTGGTTCCGGGCGCGCGCCCGTTCCCCATCGCGGCCAACGACCTTTTGGGCCGGCCGCTCACGCTGGCGCAGTATCGGGGGAAGGTCGTCCTCCTGGACTTCTGGGCGACCTGGTGCGGGCCGTGCGTGGGGGAGATGCCAAACGTCATCGCCGCCTACCACAAGTACCACGCGCAGGGCTTCGACGTGCTGGGGGTGTCGCTGGACCAGGACCGGGGGGCGCTGACGGCGTTCCTCCAGCGGAACCACATGCCCTGGCGACAAGTCTTCGACGGCAAGGGGTGGGGGAGCACGGTCCCCCATCGCTATGGCGTCGCGGGGATTCCCTTCGGCCTGCTAATCGGGCGTGACGGCACGATCCAAGCGGTCGGGCCGCGCGGGCCGGAACTGGACTCCGCGATCGAGGCGGCGCTGGCGAAGAAGACGGCAGCGCGGTAGAACCCAAAGAACCCACCCCGGCTCGCCACCCCGCGCCGGGGGGGGGTGCGAATTGTCGGGCGGGTTGGGTGGCGGGGGGGGGGTTTAGGGGTTGTAGGGTG
>CAXTWM010000251.1:0-7454 GCA_964247915.1 uncultured Armatimonadales bacterium
GCGCCAGCCCCGCCGCGTCGGCGGGGCTGGCGCTTTCCACCTGCACGACCAGCAGGCCGCGCTCCTGGGACAGACCCAGCGCCGTTTGGAGGCTCTGGGGCAGCGGGACGGACTGCGTGCTGACGCCCAGATACCCGCGCCGGACCGCGCCGCCCGCCAGCAGCGCGTCGGCAACATGGGTCAGGATGGGCAGGCCCAGCGCGAAGCCCAGGCCGCGACCGAAGCCCAGGTTGGTCAGGCCGACGACCTCGCCCGCGACGTTCACCAGCGGCCCGCCCGAAAAGCCGGGGTAAAGCGTGGCGTCCGTGTGCAGGACGTACTCGGGCCGCCCCCCGTCCTGCGCGTCCTGCCGCGCGCTGATGATGCCCAGCGTGGCCGACAGGCCCGACTCGCCGGGGCGGCCCAGGGCCAGCACGATCTGGCCGACCTGCACCGCCTCGGGGTCGGCCTGGGTCACGGGCGTCAGCCCGGTCGCCGGGACGCGCAGGACGGCCAGGTCCGTTTCGGGGTCGCGCCCGACCAGCGTGGCGGCCAGCCGCGTCCCGTCGGCGAGTTCCACCGTCAAGTCGTCGTCGCGCTCGACCCCGTGCGAGGTGGTCAGGACCACGCCGTCTTCGGACCAGAGGATGCCGGTCGCCGTCAGTCGGCTGCCGTCGTCCACGCGGACCACAGACGGCCCGACGCGGGCGACCACGCCGGCGAGTTCCGCCGACAGGGCGGCTAGTGCGGATGTATTGGTTTCCTGTGTCATAGTGCTGTGTTTCCTTTGGCTCGTAATATAAGACCCATCCCGTGCCTCAAAAGGGGCGCGTTGGACCTTCCGTGTTGATGGGTCTATGGTACTCCGCGCGTCGGGTGCGGCGCATCCGCCAAAGGAGGGGGCGGGGAGGCTAACCGTTTGGCTAGCTTGACCCGGCCCTGAAGGGCCGGTCTACACGGAAGGGCCGCCCCTTCTGCACTGGCAGACCCGGAGGGCGGGGCTTTGGAACAGGCTGCTGATAACGAACGGCGTATCTACAGCCCCGAAGGGGCGGCCCATCCGAGTAGACCTGGCCTTCAGGCCGGGTGGAACTCGGGTATACTGCTCCCATGTTCGCCCCCTGCCGCTGCCGCCGGAAAAGTACGCGCTCCGCATGGACGCGGCGGCCTGGGCGGGGCCGCTGCTGGACGTGGAGCCGGACCGCTTCGCCGCGCAGATGGCGCTCAAGGAGGCGATCCTGGACGGCAGCCTGCCCTATTACTTCCATTGCCCGCCCCAGGCCGAAAGTCTGGCCTGGGAGGCGCTGGGACGGCTGCTGGTCGGGGCGGCGCGGGACTGGCCGCAGTTCTTCGCGCTGGACCGGGCGGGGGACGTGTGGACGTGGACCAATCACCTGCGCGGCGAAACGACCCGGTTCCGGCTCGGCGAACGGGACACGCTGCCCCAAGCGCCTTTGGACTGGCTGGGGCGGCAGTTCCAGGAAGACCTGGTGCTGATGACGGCGGGGGCGGGCGGCGAGGCCGTTTGCGCGGCGGGGACGCTGTGCTTCGGCTCCGGCTGGTGCCTGGGGGACAAGATCGGCAAGTCGTTCGGGGACGTTCATGCCGAGGTGCCGGGCTTTGCGGCGGGGGCCGGGCGCGCGTCCGACCTGCTCCTGCGCCGCCTGAAGCCGGGGCGGGCCGCCCTGCGCTGGAACTGGACCCTGCCCGCCACGGACCGGCTGAACCTCGCCCCCGCGCTTGCCCCCGAATGGACCGAGGGGCGCAGCGGCGTCACGCCCGAAAACGCTGGGGAGCGCTGCTTCCTGCGGGCGGAGCGGCAGACCCTGAGCCGCCTGCCCCGCACGGAGGGGATACTGTTCACGATACACACCTACCTGACCCCGATCTCCGAGGTCGCCGCCGACCCCCAGCGCCGCCGAACCCTGCTGGCCCACGTCCGCAGCCTCCCGCCCGCCACCATCGCCTATCGCGGCATGACGGACTATGCGGACGCCCTCACTGCCTACCTAGAAGACCGGATCGCCCCCCGGCCCCCAATTCTGGGGGAGCCAGAGAAGAAAAGCCCGGCCTGAATCTTATTCCGATTCCCCCAGAATTAAGATTTTATTGGGGTGGGGGCTAGGGGGCGATCTTCTCCCTTTTCAACACTCACCGCCTACCTGGAACAGAAAGAGCAGCTTTAGATGACCGACCTCCTCCCGCCCGTCGCGAAGACGATCCCCAAAACCGACACGATCCACGGCGACGTCCGCGTGGACGACTACGCCTGGCTGCGCGAAAAGGACAATCCCGATGTCCTCGCCTACCTGGAGGCCGAGAACGCCTACACGGACGCCGTGACGGCCCCGACCGAGGCGTTGCAGGAGACGCTGTACCAGGAGATGAAGGGGCGCATCCAGGAGACCGACCTGAGCGTGCCGTACCGCTACGGCGACTACTTCTACTACAGCCGCACCGAGGAGGGCCGACAGTACCCGATCCGGTGCCGAAAACAGGGGAGTTTGGAGGCGGAAGAGCAGGTCACGCTGGACCTGAACGCGCTGGCCGAGGGCCATTCCTATCTCGGGTTGGGCACATACGCGGTCAGCGACGACGGGAACCTGCTGGCTTATTCGACGGACGTGACCGGCTTCCGGCAGTACACGCTGCAAGAAGACCTACGGACGGGGGAGCTTCTGCCCGACCGGATCGAGAAAACGGTCTCGGTCGCCTGGGCCGGGGACAACAGGACGCTGTTCTACACGGTCGAGGACGAGGCCAAGCGGTCCTACCGCCTGCTCCGCCACCCGCTCGGTGAGTCTCAGGACGCACTGCTGTACGAGGAAACGGACGCGCTTTACAGCGTTTACGTCCAGCGCTCGCGCTCCCAAGCGTTCCTGTTCCTGACGTCGGCGTCGTCCAAGACGACCGAAGTGCGCTATCTGCCGAGCGGCACACCCGAAGCCGAATGGAGCCTGGTCCGCCCGCGCGAGACCGACCACCGTTATTATGTAGACCACCACGGCGACCGGTTCTACGTCCGCACCGACAAAGACGCTAAGAACTTCCGCATCGTGTCCGCGCCGCTCGACGCGCCCGCCGAGTGGACGGAGTTCCTGCCGCACGACCCGAAAGTCACGCGCGAGGGCATGGCCTTTTTCACGTCCCACGCCGTCATTTCGGAGCGCGAGGGCGGCCTGGAACAGCTCCGCGTCATCGCCCTGGGGACTGATGAGCGGGCCGGGGGCGGCGACGCCCACCTGGTCTCATTCCCCGAACCGGCCTACTCCGTCCGCCTGGACGCCAATCCCGAGTTCGACACCCCCGTCGTCCGTTACCAGTACCAGTCGCTCGTCACGCCCGCCTCCGTGTATGACTACGACATGAACACGCAGGCGGCCACACTGCTTAAACGGACGCCCGTGCTGGGCGGCTACGACCCGGAGCAGTACGTCTCCGTGCGCCTCCACGCGCGCGCGTCCGACGGGACGCTGGTCCCGATCTCGCTGGTGTCCAAGAAAGGCGTCCCCGCCGACGGCACGGCCCCGCTGCTGCTCCACGGCTACGGCTCCTACGGCTTCGCCTACCCCGTGTCCTTCTCCTCGGGCCGGGTCAGCCTGCTGGACCGGGGCGTCACGGTCGCCGTCGCCCACATCCGGGGGGGCGGCGAGCTAGGGGAGGAATGGCGCGAGGCGGGCAAGCTGCACCGGAAGCGTAACACGTTCACCGACTTCATCGCCTGCGCCGAGCACCTCATCGGGGAGGGCTACACGTCCCCGGCCCGCCTCGCCATCCAGGGCGGCAGCGCGGGCGGCCTGCTGATGGGCGCGGTCGTGAACCTGCGCCCGGACCTGTTCCGCGCCGTGCTCTCCCACGTCCCCTTCGTGGACGTCCTGAACACGATGCTGGACGCCACCCTGCCGCTGACCGTCGGCGAATACCTGGAGTGGGGCAACCCGAACGTCAAAGCCGACTACGACTACATGAGAACGTACTGCCCCTACACCAACCTGGCCGCCAAGCCTTATCCCGCGATGCTGGTCAAGACCTCCCTGAACGACAGCCAGGTCATGTACTGGGAGGCGGCCAAATACACCGCCAAGCTGCGCGCCCTGGGAACGGGCGACGCGGTCCTCCTGCTCAAGACCAACCTGGGCGCGGGCCACGGCGGCTCGTCGGGCCGCTACGACGCCCTCCGCGAGACCGCCTTCGACTACGCCTTCCTGCTGTCGCAGCTCGGCCTCACGGAGTAAGCGCCGTCCCGCCTGTCTTTAGGTCGCCGGAGGCGCAAAAAGGGACGGGGCGGCCAAGCTTGGTACTTGGCCGCCCCGTCCTTATCCGATCCTGCCATGTCTACACATAGGCTGGAATCTGTTCGTACTTGGCGCGGTTCTGTGTTTCGGCTTTCTCCAGGTCGTAATGGTTCTGAAGGTTCAGCCAAAGCTGGGCGGATGTTCCAAAGAAGCGTGCCAGGCGGTGTGCCGTATCCGCCGTAATGCTCCGCTGTCCTTTCAGGATTTCTGCGATCCGTGTCTGTGGAACGTCGATGCTCTTCGAGAGCTTATAGGCTGTTAGGTTCATCGGCACTAAAAAATCCTCCCTCAGTATTTCACCGGGGTGGATTTCCCTTAGATCAACCTCGCTCCCGTACCTCTCCGGCTGGGTCTGCATGATGGTGTCATCCCTTTCCTGTGCCTGGCCTGGGTGCTGCCGACTCATGCTCTCGGTTCGCTCCACGAGTGTACGCCCACGTTCCGCCGTGCGGGCTTCGATCAATGGTAATCTACGATCTCGACTTCATACGCTCCGCCGCCGCTCCCGGCATCAGTTTTTTGCTCGGCTTCGTCTCCGCTGATAGCCGTGGTTCTCCATTCACATCAGGATAAACTCCGCCCTCGTTGCCGCCGTAATTCATAAACCCGCAACACGACAAGCCCCACAAATCCCATTACCCATACCCCAGCCAATAGCTTGAGCGGCAATGTAGAGGGCTGATTTGCGAGAACGAGTAGCCCCCAGACCGCACATAGAATAAATCCGGTGAATGTCTCTGTAGAAACAATCAACGTCTGTATTATGGAGTAGTCATACCCATGCTTTTTGTAGGCTTTGGCTTTCAGCCAGAGGCGAAGCGCGTAGAGCAAGATGTAAGGGATGCAAAGAATAACGAGAGTGATAAGCATAACTCGTCCAGTCTCAGCACTCCAAAGCGGGTGCCACCAGTGGAAGCCCGTGCAAGTCACTAAAACCAGAAAACCATAGGCCGTCACTGCTCCGATAATGCCTAATAGATAACCAATAGATCGAGCGTGTCTCTGAACGCTCTGAACAAATCGTTTTCTCATTCCCGCCTCTGATTATGGTTAGATGGTTAGGCTGTAGCAGATCATCCGCCCGCTAGGGGACAGATCAATGCTGCAATCATGTTTAGCCCGATAGTTCTTCTTCGTCACTGCCAACTACCCAGGCAATAAACTCATGCCTGGTCAGAGTCTCCTTATAGCAGATCGCACAGAGAAGTCTCCAGTCTGCAAATCCATCGGCGCGATCACTCCAACCGCGCTCCTCATTGAGTATCTGGTCACACGCCCCGCACCAAGCCTGAGCTGGCGCGTGTTTTTCAGCGGCGTTGGCATAGAAACTCAAGCTGGATTGCTCTCGAAGATGTCGGCAAATCAGACAGTATTGCGTGGAACCATGTTTGGCGCATTGCACCGGGGGACGTGGGCGGTTTCGGTCATCCTGTTCTATCGTTTGACTTTCCTCATTTGCCTGCTGCTAACCGAAAAGGATATTACTGCCCCAAGTCCCCTTGCTGGCTACCCGCGAAGAAGGCTTCCACGTTTTCCTTTTGGAGCATGATCTCGCGGGGCTTGACGCCGTCCTGGGAGCCGACGATGCCTTTGGCTTCCATGACTTCGACCAGGCGGGCGGCGCGGGTGTAGCCGATCTTGAACTTGCGCTGCAAGCTGGACGTGGAGCACTGGCCTTGCAAAACCAGCCAGCGGATGCAGGGTTCAAACAACTCGTCGGAGGAGCCGTCGTCGTCCTCGTCGTTGCCGTAGCCGCCGCCCCCGCCGGTCTCGGACGGGATCATGGTGTAAACGGCCTCTTCCTGCTCGCGCAGGTACTTGACCAGCTCCTCGGTCTCGCGCTCGCCGACGTAACAGCCCTGGACGCGGATGGGCTTAGCGGCGTCAATCGGCATGAACAGCATGTCGCCGCGCCCGATGAGCCGGTCCGCGCCGGGCATGTCAATGATGGTGCGGCTGTCCACTTGCGTTGCCACGGCGAAGGCGATGCGGGAGGAAATGTTGGCCTTGATCGTGCCCGTGATGACGTCCACGGAGGGCCGCTGGGTGGCGATGACCAGGTGGATGCCGGTCGCGCGGGCGAGCTGGGCGAGGCGGCAGATGGACGTCTCGACTTCCGGCCCCTGCTGCATCATCAGGTCGGCCAGCTCGTCCACGACCACGACGATGTAGGGCAGACGCTCTTCGGGCGGGACGCGGCCGTTGAAGCCGTCAATGTTGCGCGTCCCGATCCGGGCGAAGCGGTCGTACCGCTCTTCCATCTCTTTGAGGACTGACCGGAAGATGCCCGCCGCTTGCTTGACGTCCTTGATGACCGGGGCCAGCAGGTGCGGGATGCCGTCGTACAGGGACAGCTCGACGCGCTTGGGGTCAATCATCACGAACTTGACTTCACGCGGCGTGGCGCGGTAGATAATCGAACTGATGATGACGTTGAGGCAGACGCTCTTGCCGCTGTTGGTGCTGCCGCCGACCAGCAGGTGCGGCATCCGGGTCAGGTCGGCGTACTTGAACTCCCCGGACACGTCCTTGCCCAAGGCGAAGGTCAACTTGGAGGCTGCCGACATGAACTCATTCGTCGCCAGGCACTCGCGCAGGGACACCATCTGGCAGACGTCGTTGGGGACTTCAATGCCGATGGCGGCCTTGCCGGGGATGGGGGCCTCGACGCGGACGTCAATGGCGGCCAGGGACATGGCGAGGTTGTCGGCCAGCGCGACGATCTTCTTGACCAGGATGCCCGGCTCCAATTGGACTTCGTAGCGCGTCACGGTCGGCCCCATCGCGACCTGGGCGACGTTCGCGCCGATCTTGAAGTCGTTCAAAGTCTGCATCAGGACCGCCTGCTTTTCCAGCGCGGCGGACTCGTGGTGGACGGGCTTGGGCGGGGCTTCGTTGAGCAGTTCCAGCGGCGGCAGGACGTACTCGTGCTTGGTGCCGTCGTCGGCCAGGGACGGCGGGATGACGAGCGGCCCGGACGGCGCTTTGGGCTTCTCGGCGGGGGGCGGCGTCATCGTCACCAAGGGTGTCACCTTCGGCACGGTCGGCATGTCGTCGTTCAGGGCGGGGGCGAGGGGCTTGAAGGGCGTCGCCGTCACGGAAGGCGTGTCCGTCTCCGTCGTTCCGGGGGCCTTCGCCTTTGCGAACGGCTTGGCCCGTTCAGCGGGGGCGGCTTCGGCG
>CAXTWM010000252.1:0-7443 GCA_964247915.1 uncultured Armatimonadales bacterium
CTGCGCGAAAGTTCAGGATCGTTCATGACTCGTTCCCTCTCGATTCTCCATCTTGATTCGCCGCACTAGTAGCCCAAGTGCCGCACCGCCTGCCCGAAGACGGCTATGTCCACTAGCAGCATCACGGCCAGCAGGCCGAAGACCAGAAGCACGCGCGGCAGAGCCGGTGCATAAAGCTGACCTTCCCGGATGCGCGGTGGGCCGGTCATGAAGCTGGTCACTTCGTAGCCCTCCGGCCGCTCCTTGGGCTGCTCCTGCCCCGGCGGCGGGTACAGGTTGCCCGTCTTCGGGTCCTGGCG
The DNA here is from genome assembly GCA_964247915.1 of uncultured Armatimonadales bacterium. Lineage (GTDB taxonomy): Bacteria > Armatimonadota > Armatimonadia > Armatimonadales > Capsulimonadaceae > JANXMY01. The sequence continues at coordinate 300 of CAXTWM010000252.1, forward strand.
CCCCCCGGCCAGCATCGCGCAGGTGCGGCGGGCCAGCCGAAGACCGCCCCGCAGGAAGAACAGGCCCGCCAGCGGGAAGACGATGGTGCCCAGCGCATAGGCCCCGAAGACGCCGGTGCGGAGGTGGCGGATGCGCGAGAGTGTGGGGTGCCCCTTCACATACTCGACGGAGACGGCCATGCCCACCGGGGTGTCCGGGTCCGGCGCCGTACTCGTGTCCAGTTGGTAGGCGTCGTCGGCGCTGGTGTAGGAGACGCCGTGGCAGGGGGTGCCATCCGGCCCGGCGAACGTGTAGGTGAGGGCGTGGATGGGGATGCTGCCGCTGCTTCCATTCCGGCTGCCCCCGAGGGAGCCATAAGCCCGGTGCTGGCCGGTCACGGTGCCGCGCGTGGTCGCGGTCGGTAGGAGGAACGACGCCGCCTTCCAGTCGCTGTTGACCCCGAAGCCGAGAAAGCCGAGCAGGCCGAAGCCGAGCAGGAACACGCCGGGGAGGCTGTAGAGGATATGCAGGTAGGCCTTTAAGAGCGGCGGCACCGGGCGCGGGGCGGGTGTGAGGGCAGCCCCCTCCGCCGACGGGCCAAACGGGCCGCCATCTACTGATGCTTTTCCATCGGTCATGTCGCTCATCGCACGATCGTCCACTGGCCGTTCACGAGGGACAGATACAGGTGGAAGCCGTTCACATCGCCGCTGGCGTCGGGCACCGTCTCCAGTACCCCGCTGTCCGGCCCGTAGTCCACCAGCACCACCCGCTTGTCGGCTATCAGGTAGAACTGCAAGTGGTCGTCGTGGACCGGCTCCATGCGCCAGTGCGGTCTAGACAGCATCTCCTGGTAGTCCTCGCGGGCGGCTATGGCGTTCTGCTGGGGCGCCTCGCCGTGCGAGAGGGCGTCCTCGCGGTCGCGCACGGCGAACATCCTGACCATGCCGTCCAGGTCCTTGGCGTCCAGGGTGTCGTGGAAGCGGTGGATCTGGGCGCGGATAGTCTGCTTGGTGGCGGTGTCGAGCGTGATCTGCGGGGCGCTTTGCCAAACGCGCGGGCCGAAGTGGGTGCCGGACTCGAAGGTGAGTTCCTTGTGGATGGGCAGCGGCTGCGGGGGCGTGGCGTCCGCCTTCCATTTGAGGGCGAAGACGGTGGCGTCGTCCTTCTGGATCAGCACCATCGCGGTGCCCACCAGGTCTGCCTTCTTGCCTCCGGGCGGCGCGGCAATGGTGGCGGCCAGATGATTGGCGCCGTCTATGACGGCGTAGTTGATCAGGCCGGCGTCCTGCCCGCCCACTACGTCCGCGATGGGCCAGCCGTTGAGTGTCACGGTCACGATCTGGCTGAAGGAACGGACATCCTGCGTGTAGGCGGCGCTGGTCACACGATGTTCACCCTTTGGGGCTGTCTTTTTGACTGTCTCCGGCTTCCCGATGTGCGGGATGTTGGATGGCGGGTCAGCAAAGACGGCGGGGATCATAAGGAGCGGGAGGATGCCTGCCGCTCCCCTTGCCAGGCCTGTTCGCCTGCTGATGCTGTCCCTCTTCATGGTCCCCAACTGCTGACTGGGTTATTTGTCAAGCTCGACCGTGAACTCCGGGTTGACTCCCCACGTCCCCGCGCGGTTCTGGACATAGGGCCGCACCTCCCGCATCACCGTGGCGGACAGCGTCTGCGTGTGCAGCCCGTTGTAGGAGCGATAGCGCAGCGTCATTCTGAGGTTGACGATGTTCTCCGTGGGCGTCGGCGACCACTCATCCTGACCCGGCCCGATGATTCGGGCACCGACCAGGGAAACAGGCGCGAACTGCTTGTGCAGCGCTTGCGCCGGAGCCGGATCGGTGTGCTTCCAGGTGATGTCCGTGGCCTGGGCCATGCGCGCGAAGTCTTTGCCGCTCCAGGCGGTCAGGAACTCGGCCAGCGCCCGTTCCGGCGTCCCCGTCTTGTACGCCTGCGGGCGGGGGAACCCGTCGGCGTTGGCCGAGAGCTTGTTCTTCGGAGGGGCCGACGGGTGAGAAACTGCGGGGGCGGCCCGGAGCGGCCCCGCCGCACAGGCTCCGAAGGGCAGCCGCAGAAGCATGACGGCGAGAGCGATGGAAGATCGCATTGGGGACCTCTTTCTTGGTTAGCGCCCGTGACCCAGGAGGACCTTGAGCGGGTAGAAGATCGCCCCGGCGTTGGCCCAATCGCATCACGGAGGTACTGGATCAGGGAACGGACGCCCGCCTCGGTGGCGTCGAGCGTGACCGGCGGCGCGCTCTGCCAGGCGCGCGGGCCGAAGTAGGCAGCCGATCTGGGTGGGGCTTATCCACCGGTGAGCGTGTGCCAGGTGTAGGCGATGTCGGCCCAGTGGTTGACGATAAAGACTCCGTTTCCAATCAGGGTGAGGGCCGGCAGGAGTGACACGAGGCCGAAGCCCCACACGCTGGGGGCATGGAGCTGGCCGTCCCGGATGCCCAGCCACCCGGCGGCGGGGCCGCTGATGGGCAGGCTCTGCAAACGGCCCGCCGGATCTTCCAGATTCTCGTGCGTTGCGTCCTCCACGCCCGACGCCAGCAGGGCGCGGATGCGGCGGAAACTGCGTAGTCCCGGCAACAGGAAGAAGATGCCCCCGGCGGGGAAAGCCAGCGAGATCAGGACGAACGGAGGGTAGACGTTCGACCGCATCCCCCGGACGCGCGAGGTCGTAGGGTGGCTGCGGACGCACTCGACCGGCACAGGCAGACCGGGCCGGAGCGTCTGCCCGGCATCCTCCTCCTGCCCTGCCGAGGGAGCAGCCGCCACGCCGGTTTCGTCGCCCCCGATGTAGGAGACGCCGGCGCCGGCGCCTCCTCCGGGCAGGGCGAAGGCATAGCGGACCGCATAGATGGGCCGCGTCGGGACGTGGCTGGAGTGGCGGGACTCCGCCCGCCCCCCCCCCCCCCGCCGCCGCGGGGGGTCGACGGCGGTCACGGCCCGGGGCACCGTCCGCAGGGGGGCGTGGAATAGGAGGGCCTTGACATCGGCTCCGAACGCGCAGTAGTTCCAGAAGGCCCACCCCCCGGCGGCCAGGAGCAGCCAGCCGACCTGCGTCGTGATCAGCGCGAGGTAAACGGGCGTCAGTCCTGGCACGGCGCGCGGCGGCGGGGCGAGGGTGTTGGCGGCCTGGCGACTCACTTCCTGGCGACTCACTTGACGATGACCCAGTGCCCGTTAATGAGGGAAAGATAGGGGTCAAAAACCACGGAGGAGCCGTCCTTGTCCGGCGTGGACGTGAAGACCTTGCGGCCGTCACGGGTGTGTACCAGGACGACGCGCCCATCACCGTAAATGGTGTATTCCAGAGCGCTTTCGTTAATCGGGCTGAGGCGCCAGGTCGGCGAGGCGAACTGCTGCTGGTAGAACTGGCGCTGGCTGGCCTGAACGTCGGCCAGCGGCAGCCCGAAGCCGACCGCTTGGTCGTGAACCTCCGAGGAGAGCAGATCGGTCGTCTGGGACAGGTTCTTCGCCTCCAGGGCCTGGTGCAGCCGCTGGATTTGGGCGATGATGCCTGCCTTGTCGGCGGCGGTGAGCTGAACCCTGGTCGCGTTCTGCCAGCTCAACGGCTCGGACGGTGGCGCGGCCCGGAACTGCCCCCGGACGCTCGGCAGCGCCTCCTCCGGGTTTTTGAGCTTCCACTCGTAGTTGTAAAGGACCTTCCCACTGCCGCCCTGGCCGCCGAAGGAGGTGACGTTGATGTGCATCGAGGCGCCCGTCTGCGCGTGGGCCGCGCCGCGCGCGGGCTTCGGGAGGACGGTGATCGTGTTGTCCGCCCCCGTCAGAAGGTTGTTGATGGCGTGAATGCCGCCGCCGCTCTTTTCGCCGCTCAACTCGACCGGCATGTCGTTGACCCGGATGTCGAGCTTAAGCTCCTCATAGTTGGCGAGTAGCTGGTAGTAATCCATGTGCTTCTTTCCTGAAGAGGCGGAAGGCGCCGATGTGGGCGCTGCGGACGACCTGGACGGGGGAGGCGTAGTCTGAGGCGCGGTCTGAGGCGGCTTCGGTCCCGGCGTTGCACGGCAGCCGCCGAGCAGGAGCGCCGCCCCTCCCCAGAGGACCGCCTCCGCCCATCGACTCCGCGTTGCTGTGTGTGTCATAAGGCGCTCGGTGGCAAGATCACCAAGGATGGAACTTCCCAAAAGAGTGTTCGGGCAGGGAGCCAAGCAGGTCCTTAGCGAAGGTCTGCGGCTTCCCACCGAGGAACGTCACGGAGCCGGTGACCAGCAGCGGGTGCTTCCACTGGCCTTTGACGTCGATGGCGACTTTTTCCTCCCCCCCCTCCGAGTTCGGGGCGATCGTGGACGAGAACTCCAGGCCCGTCTTGGCTTCGGCCTCGGCGGAGAGGACGTTCGAGTTGAGGATCGGCATGCCGATGTGCAGGTGCGCCCACACGCCCAGGTTCACTTCCCCGCCTACCCCCCCACTGGGTTCGAATTGCAGCTCCTTTTCGGGCGCTTGTTTCCATTTGCACGTCACGTTGACCGAGGCTTCCATTGTGAGCTTGATATCGATTCCCGCGTCGGCGACCGAACGGATTGCGCGCATCAGCAGTTCGGGAAGCTCGGCGATGATGGGTCGCAGGATCGTCAGCTTGATGATGGTCGCCTTGACCAGCGCGTCGGCCTCCCACACGACCTCGCTGGTCTTCTCTTCTTCCACCCATTTGTTGAGGAGGGACAGCTTCCCTTCCGGCAGGATCTCCAGCGCCACGGAGCCGCCGCCCGGCGCGACGCGCGAGATCGTCCCCACGACGGTCTCGAACTTTTCCTTGCTCTCCTTGATGCGCGCAGCCCAACTCCCCTTACCCGGCTCGTTTTTGTCGCCCTCGTGCTCGATGGAGATGTCTATGCCTGATTCGACGAGCGGGTACACCTTGACGTGAATCACCTCATCGCCTTCGCAGGTGTAGAGGTGGACTTTGTACAGGCGCGGCTCCAGCCTCTTCAGCCAATAGGCGTTCGCGCCGGTGAGGATCTTCGGCAGGACCGACGGCATCGCGCTGTAGTCAATCACGGGCGGCAGCAGCGCGTCCGTGGGCCATTCCGCCCCCTGGTGGATGTCCACCCATTCGTTGGTGGAGCAGTCCCACAGCGCCCAGGCCGGGTGCTTGCTGCAATGCCGGGCCATCTTCGCCCGGAACGTCATCTTGTCGTCAACGGTGGGGTCGCCCTGGTCCAGATAAAGCTCGGCGCCGAAGTAGTTCTTTGCCCTGTTGTCCCGGATGAACTCGCCCTGGCGCGCGGCATGGCTACCCCGGTCCCGGTTCAGGCGCGACACCGTCCGCCGGTAGTTGCGCGTGTTCGTGTCCTTGCGCGCCGCAAGTTTGGCTGCTCGCTTTTCCAGCCGCTGGTGTTCGGTCTCGAGGTCGTGCGCCGTCTGAGTCCGGTGCTTGTCCTCCGCTTTCACCTGGGCATCCGTCCGCACCGGCTTGGTGCCCGCGCCCACCGACGTCTTGGTGTTGCCCTGGCCCGGCCCGCCGCTCTCATGCGGGACGACGCTCAGGGAATACTCTCCATCCTTCTCCTTGACCGCCTTCCGCCCGCCGTGTTCGCATTCGGCGCTGAACTCGATCAGGTGGCAGGTCTTCTTGACGAAATGGTGCTGCTGGGTCGTCGGCACGGCGACATGTTTCTGTACGGGCGGCTTATGAGGGAGGGGAGGATGCCCCCCCTGCGCCGGCGTCCGAGCCGGGGGCCGCGCTGAAGGGTGGGGATTACCGTAATCGGGGTGCTCGCGCGCAAACTTCTCCCGTGCCACAGGAGATCCGTATATTCCGTCTTCGCTCATTCGCTCCAGTCCTGTTCCTGTAGTCCTTTTTGTTGGATCGTTGCTGTGCCAGGGCAATCCCTAGCCGGGATGCCAGTCGTCGCCGTCCACATCCGGGAACGAGACGCGAGCGCTGCCCGGCTCGACACCCTCGACGCGCGCCTTGCCGTGTTCGTCCAGCAGGCCGTGCTGCGTGGTGCCGTCGGGCAGGCGGATCTGATACCGCTCGCCGGCGAGGGCCTTGCCCTGGTCGTCCTTAAGGTGGATCTCGATCCAGGTCTTGGGTTTGGGCTTGACGACCGGCAGGATCTCCTCGACGAACGGGGTCACGGCGGCGGGCGGCAGCGAGCGCGCCCCGCTGTCGAAGAAGATGTCCGGTGAGCCGTCCAGGCGCACGTCGCCGCCGTTCGCCTTGACCTGGACGCTCTTGCCCTCGATCTGGAGGTGGCCCCCCGCCCCCAGCAGCAGGTCGCCCGCCGTGCGGACGTCCAGGCGGCTGCCGCCGGACCCTGTCTGGAAGTGGATCACGTTCTCCTTGTCGTCGCCGCACAGGATCGTGACGCTCTGGCCGCCGCCGCTGACCTGGCTCTCGAAGACGAGGTGGTCCTGGGTGTGCATCTGCACCACCTCGGTCCCGCCCCGGCTGACCAGGCTGATCTCGTTCCCGGCGGGCGTACGCCAGCGCTTGGCGTGGCTGGGGTTGTGGTGGACCGAGACCGGGTGCTCACGCACCGCCCCCACGATGACCGCCTCCGAGTCCCACTCGCCCAGGAACTCGACCAGGACGCGCTCGCCGACTTCGGGCAGGGAGTAGAACCCGTTGTATTCCGCCGCCCTCCCCTGCGCGTCGGGCTTCATGCCGCCGCCGTAGGGGGTCAGGGTGTGCAGCCAGGCGCGGGCCGCCGACGTCTGGGGGTGCAGGTGCTCCCAGTCGAACTCGACTTGGACGCGCCCCTGCTGCTGCGGGTCGTGCTCGTTGGCCGTCACATAGGCCCAGACCGCCCGCGAATGCCAGCGCGGCGGCACGCGCTGCGGCTCCAGGGGGAGGGTCAGGGGCTGGAGCCAGAACTCCTGCGTGGCGGTCGTCTGCTGCGGGTAGCCGGTGATCTTGACGTGGCGGATCAGGTGCTGCTGGCCCTCGAAAGAGACGACCTCGCCCGGCGAGAACGGCAGGACGGCCCCCATCAGCGAGAGGTGGTAGCCGCTGGCGCCCGCCAGGGCCGGCGCCCCGCCGACGTTCTTGTGGATGCCGGGCCGGTCGGTCGTCGTGTGGTACAGAGCCGCCGTCGTGGAGAGCTGGCCGTTCAGTTCCGCGATCTGGGTGCGCGCCAACGTCGTCGGCCCGCTGCCACCACTGCTCCCCCCACTGTTCCCGTT
>CAXTWM010000253.1:0-7435 GCA_964247915.1 uncultured Armatimonadales bacterium
GCCTGGATGAAGGCGATGGGCGCGGCCAGCCCCGCCAGGGGGAAGACATCCGCGCTGTGGGGTGCCGTGCCGGGCGCCCCGCCCAGGGCCAGCTTGGCGCCGGGCAGGAGCCGGAAGTCGCGCGGCAGGCCCCGGTCGCCGAGTTTGAGGCGCAGGGGGACGGAGCGGCGGCGCGTCAGAAACCAGAACAGCAGGCCCAGCAGCAGGGCGGCGAGCAGCAGGCCGAGCAGGAGCGGCAGGAACGAGCCGGTCTTCTGCGTGCCGGTGGGGGCGAGGACGGTGGGGGCCTGGGTCGTCGCCCCGGCGTCGCTGTCACCCTGGCCGGGGCCGACCGGGAGGCGCTCGACGGGTCGGCCGTCCGGCGCGATGCCGACGCCGACCCCGTACTGATGCAGGCAGCCTCGAGCCGTGAGAGTCCGCAGCAGGCGCTCGTAATCCCGGTTCTCGGGCGTGTCCGGGTAGACGGTTAGCCCTTTGAGCGTGTAGTAGCTGAGGTATTTGGGGTAGTTTGGGTCGGCGAGATCGGGCCGGTCGTTGAACGAGTCGGTCAGCAGGACGACGGCGGCGGGGCAGGCCGCGTCGCGGCTGATGAGTTTCAGCGCCTCGTGGTGCGGCCAGCGGATGTTGGTGCCGTGGCCGGGGACGGGCGCGGGCGGGATCTGCTCAATGAGCGGTGCCACATCGGCAGGTGAGGCCAGCGTCTTGTCGAAGACGGTCTTGTACCCCGTCCCGAAGGGGATGAGGAGGACGCGGTCACCGGGCGAACAGCCGTGCTTCAAGAGGGTGGCCGTGGCCTCGCGCTCATTGCTAAAGACGCCGCCGTGCCGGGTGCTCTCGGTCACGTCGAACACAAAGATCACCGTCTTGGCCTTCAGCGGCTTGATCTGCGCGGCGATCTGTTCAGCCGAGAGCGGGGCCGGGACGTCCTGGGCGAACGCCGGGGCCAGCAGGCAGAAGATGATGGCAAGAGCGGCGAGGAATGGTTTCATGGGGCCTCGGATGTCCCCGGATTGAAAGCCGGGTCTGTAGAAGTGCAGTTGTCCGCCGGCGCGGACATAGGAGGGGTTTCCGGCGGCTCGTCTTCTGTCCGCGCAGGCGGACGTTTGCTCTGTCGCAGACCCGGATTTCCATCTGGGGGCTAGTGCCGCATCACCCAGCCTAGGATGACCAGCCCCAGCGAAGAGGCCAGGGCCAGCACGAGGGGGGCGCAGCCGGCCTTGCCCATGCCCCCCGGCAGGGCGTCCGCGCCCGCGCGCACGACGCGGACGCGGACCTCGCAGGTCATGTCGCGCCAGACCGGCTTGGGGCCGAGCAGCGTCTCGGTCAGGATGCTGGTCGTGAACGTCACCTCGGCCCGGTAGTCGCCCCCGGCCAGACCCACGGCGTCCACGGCGAAGCCCAGAAACTGCGTTTCGCCCGGCTCGATCCAGACCGCGCGCAGGTCGCCGGGATAGGTCAGCCATTTGGGGCGCGTGTGCAGCCGGTCCACCCGCAGCCGCGTCGGCCCGATGTTGCGGACGCCCAGGTGCAGGACGCCGTGCTGGCCGTAGCGCACCAGGCCGGGGTCGGGTTCCTGGACGCAGGCGATGCCGGGGTGCTCGCCGCCGGTCGGCTGGCTCGCCGGCGTGGGACTCGGCGGCGGGTGGAGGAGGCTCTCCGCCAGCGGGACGGGGCCGACATAGGTTTCTTCCGGGTTGACGCCCCGGACCAGGACGGGGACCGCGACCGTCTGCTCCGGCCAGGCCGCGCCGGGCGGGGGCGCCGCCGCCAGGAGGCCGTCGTTGGAGCGGACGGTCAGTGTCGCCTGGTAAGCGCCCGGCTCCAGCCGCGCCCCCGAAAGGGTCCAGATCAGGTCGCCGCCCGTGCCCGGCGCGAGGTCTACGGGGTTGAAGCGGTTCGGCAGGTTCAGCCAGACCACATCCGAGGCCACCGATTCGACGTGCAGCGGCGCATCCCCTTCATTGTCCAGGGCCAGCGTCACGGTCGTCCCGCCGCCGGGGGCCAGCGTCGCGGTCGGCGGGGACAGCGCGCAGACCAAGCGCGCGCCCAGGCGCGTCCGCGCACCGCCGCCCTCGGCCTCCACGTCGGCGGCGTCGAAGCCCAACAGGGCGGCCATGCGGGCGATGGCGTCCAGCTTGTAGCGCAGCTCCTCCGCCGACTGCGTCGTCTGCTGCGTCTCGGAGAGGTTCCGCAGCAGGCGCGTCCGCGCCTCGGTCCCCGCCTCGTCGTCGGCAGGGCGCGCGGGCAGGAAGTCTTTGTACAACTGGCACAGGCCCACGAAGTCCGCGCGGGGCGGCGTCTCGCCCGGCGCGGCGGGGGCGCGGGCGAAGTCGGACAGCAGGGCCAGGTCGGGGAACCGCTCGTCCACCAGGACGTTCTCGGCGGTCAGCGCGCCGTGCGCCAGCCCCGCGCCGTGAGCGTAGTCCAGCGCGTCCAGGAGGGGCAGCAGCCGGGCGTGGAGGCGGTCAAAGGCGCGCAGGGCCAGGTCGGACAGCGCGAGACGCAGGTTGCAGCCGCTCACCCAGTCGCGCACGACGTAAAAGCCGTCCCCGTCGCGCAGCCAGCGCCGCGTCGGCACGATCCGGGGATGGCGCAGGGCCAGCGCCTGCGTCGCCCGCGTCTTGGCCTCCTCATCGGGCAGCCGCTTGATCAGGACGCGCCGCCCGACCTCCGGCTCCCGCGCCGTCCAGGCTGCGACGCCTGAACCGGACGTGGGAAGGGCGAGGACATCTTCAAACTGTGACAGGACACGGTCCATACCCCTTTAGTCTACCGCAAAACCGGCCAAAAACGGGGTATAAACCCGGCATGAAACTGTTTTCGACGCGGACGCACGGCGTCCTGGACTATTCCTCGGTCGTCCTGCTGCTCGCCCTGCCCCGCGCCCTGGGCTGGAGCCGGCCCGTCACGAACCTGCTGACCGGCTCCGCCCTGGCGACTCTGGTTTACAGCCTCCTGACTCGCTACGAGCTGGGCGCGGCCAAACTGCTGCCGATGCCCGCCCACCTCGCGCTGGACCGGACGAGCGGGCTGGCACTGGGCGCGGCGGCGGGATTGATGGCGGGCGAGCCGGGGGCGGTGCGGGCCGCCCTGCTCGGGCTGGGGCTGTTCGAGGTCGCGGCGTCCTTGACGACCGAGACGGTCCCCCGGACGGAGGCTTAACGCGCGGGGGGTTGTGGGTAGAAAGTGCCCGGAGGCTTAACAGCATGACTGTCGGACAGATAATGACGGCGTTCCCCGAGGCGCTGGGGCCGGACGACACAATCCAGAAGGCGGCGAAGATGATGCGGGACCATGACTACGGCGTCATCCCGCTGGTTGACGAGGACAGTTCGCTGGTCGGCATTGTGACCGACCGGGACATCGTGGTCAAGGCCGTCGCGGGCGGGCACGGGCCGGAAACGACGCTGGCCGAGTGCATGACGCCCAGCCCCGACTCCGTGCCCAAAGACATTCCCATCGAGCAGGCCCTCCATGTGATGAACACGCGCCAGATCCGCCGCCTGCCCGTCGTCGAGTCCGGGCGGCTGATCGGCATGATCTCGCTGGGTGACATCGCCAAGAGCCAGACGCCGGGGGCGGAAACCCTGAAGACGCTGGAAAGCGTCTCGGCGGGCGGCTCCGAGGTCCGCCCCGGAGCGGGTCTGCCCGAGGCCTAGCCGCATGACGCCCTCAGAAATTGCAGCCCGCCTGCGCGGCGGGCTGGTCGTCTCGTGCCAGGCCCTGCCGCATGAGGCTCTGTTCGGGGCCGACATCATGGCCCGTCTTGCCGTCGCCGCTCAGTCGGGCGGGGCGGTCGGTATCCGCGCCAACAGCCCCGCCGACATCGCCGCCATCCGCGCTGCCTCCGACCTGCCCCTCATCGGCCTGTCCAAAGTGGACGTGCCGAGTTTTGATGTCTACATCACCCCGACGCTGGCCGATGCCCTGGCCGTGGCCGAGGCGGGCGCGGACATCATCGCCCTGGACGCGACGGCCCGCCCGCACCCGGAGGGGCTGACGGCTGACTTTCTTCGCCGCGTCCGAGAAGAGACGGGTAAGCCCATCCTGGCGGACATCTCCACGGACGACGAGGCCCTGGACGCCCAGGACGCCGGGGCCGACTTCATTTCCACCACCATGTCCGGCTACACGCCCTACAGCCCGCAGTCAGAGGAGCCGGACCTGGACATGGTCCGCCGCCTCGCCGCCGTCTTGACCGTCCCCCTGATCGCCGAGGGTCGCATCGCGACGCCCGAACAGGCGCGGGCCGCGCTGGACGCCGGGGCCTGGGCGGTCGTCGTCGGCGGGGCCATCACCCGCCCGCAGCAGATCACCGAACGGTTTGCGCGGGCGCTCCGGGCCTGATGTCGCTTTACCTCGCCATTGACATCGGCGGCACCAAGATTGCGGGCGGTCTGGTCACGAGCGAAGGCCGCGTGACGCTCTCGGATCGCCGCCCGACGCCGCTGACGGGCGGCATGTCCATCCTGGAAGCGGTCCTGAGCTTCGCTCGGACACTGCGAGAGGCCGCACCGGAGCCACTAGCGAGCATCGGCGTCGGCACGGGCGGGCAGGTGGACGCGGGGCGCGGCGTCATCGTCTCGGCCACCGACCTCCTGCCGGGCTGGGCCGGCACGGAGGTCAAAGCGAGCTTTGAACGCGCCTTCGGCCTGCCCTGCTCCGTGGACAACGATGTCAACGCCCTGGCCGTCGGCGAAGCGCGGTTCGGGGCCGGGCGTGGGCTGGCGACCGTGCTCTACTTAGCGCTGGGAACCGGCGTCGGCGGCGCGCTTCTTCTCAGTGGCCGCGTCCACCACGGCGCGACCTGGACCGGCGGCGAGTTCGGCCACCTGCTGCTGACGACCGACGAGGCCGCGCCGCGCAAGACGCTGGAAGAGTGGGCGAGCGGGCCAGGGCTGGTCCAGACCTACCGCGAGATGACCGGAGCGGGGCCGGGCATCACGGGGGAAAACATCGCCGCCGAAGCCGCCCGCGACCCCAGCAGCCCGGCGGCGCAGGCCGTCACCCGCACCGGGGAATGCCTCGGCTTCGGGCTGGCGAGCCTCGCCAACATCTTGGACCCGGACTTGATCGTGATCGGCGGCGGACTGGCCGACCTGGGAGACGCCCTCCTGGACCCCGCCCGCCGCGTCCTTCGCCGATTTGCCCTGCCCGGCCCCGCCCGCTGCCCCGTCGTCCCCGCCGCGCTCGGGGCGGAGGCCGCCGTCATCGGGGCGGCGGCGCTAGGGATGACCCGGTAGAAGGGCGAACACGAGGTTCGCCCTTTCTTCCTCCTGCTCCCCCAGAATTGGGGCTTGGGGGCTTCAACCCTTATGCCAACGATGCCACTCACCATCGCCCTCGTCCCGCTGGACGAGCGCCCCGTCAACACGCGCTACCCGCAGATGCTCGGTGCCATCGGCGGCGCGGACGTCCGGTTGCCGCCGCCCGAAATCCGTGGCGCGGGGCGTGTCCCCGCCGACTTGGAGGCCGTCGCCACATGGCTTCAACAGGCAGCGGCGACGGCGGACGCGGCTGTCGTCTCCGCCGATTACTTAGGCTTCGGCAACCTCATCAACGCCCGCATCTCGCAGGACAGCGCCGCCCGCGTCCTTGCCCGCCTGGGCCTGCTGGCGGACCTGAACCCGAGTTGCCCCGTCCACGCTTTCTCGCTCATCACCCGCGTTTCCAACGCCGACGATGCCGTGGAGGAACCGGACTATTGGGCGCAGTGGGGGACCAAGTTCTACCGCTACGCCCGGCTGGCGCATCAGGCCGAGCGGGGGGAGGGGGGAGAGGCCGAGGAGTTGGCGCGGCTGGACGCGGCCCTGCCGCCCGACCTCAAGGCGGACTGGCTCACGCGCCGCCTGCGGAACCATACGGTCAACCTCGGCCTGCTGGACATGGCCGCACGGGGGCAGATCACCTCGCTGCGGCTGACGTCGGACGACACCAGCCCGCTGGGCTTCCCGTCGCGCGAGCGGGACTGGCTAGGCGGCTGGCCCCGCCTGATCGGCCCCGCGCTCCAAGATCGCGTCCTGATGCACCCCGGCGCGGACGAGGTCGGCTCCGCCCTGCTGTCCCACCTGCTCATGGCGCAGGCAGGGCGGACGCCGCGCGTCGGCATCGTCTACAGCCATCCGGGCGACGACGCCCTCGTCGCCCCCTACGAAGACCGCCCCGTGCGCGAAACGGTGGAAGGCCAGATTCGCGCCTGCGGCTGCCAAGTCGCCGACGATCTTGACGGCTGCGACTTCCTCCTCGGCGTCGCCACCCCGTCCCCTCGGCGCACCGACTACCGGCCCGAGTATCTGGCCGAAGACCGGCAGCAGCGAACGCCCGCGTATCACGCCTTCCTCGCCGAACTGGCCGAATGGCAGACGCGCGGCGTCCCCGTCGCGCTGGCCGATGTTGCCTACCCGAACGGCTCCGACCCGCTGCTGACCGCCTTGCTGCTGGCCCCGGATTCGCCGCTCGCGCCGGGCCGCCTGGCCGCTTACGGGGCGTGGAACACGGCGGGCAACACGCTGGGCGTGGTCGTCGCCCAGGCCGCCTGCGCCCTGTTCATCGGAGACGACCCCGACCGCGCCCAAGCCCAGCGCATTTTCCTGGCCCACCGCTTTTTGGAAGACTGGGGCTACCAAACCGTCACCCGCCGCGAAGCGCGCGCCGAGGCCGAGCGGCGGTGGGGGCGGCGCGACCCCGACCCGGCCGACCCCGCCCAGCAGGCCGCCCTCTGCGCCTTCATCGAGACGCGGCTGGCCGCCCGCCTGTCCGACCTCCAAACGCGCGGCATCGGCGAGGACCTGCGCCTGATACCTGGCAGCACCCGCCTCCCCTGGCGGCGGACGTTTGAGGTGGATTTCCGGCTGGAATAACAAAAACGGCTGGAATAACAAAAACGGCTGGAATAACAAAAACGGCTGGCTCTCGCCGAAGCAAGGGCCAGCCGTTTTCAGATGGACAGTACAGGATTCGAACCTGTGACCCCTTCCGTGTGAAGGAAGTGCGCTACCGCTACGCTAACTGTCCATGAGAGAACCCGACGAAGACAGCACCATTATACTGTCTCCGCCGGGTTCTGTCAAGAGTCGCGTCCCGACTCAGAGCGCGTGGGTTTTCGTCGCCGTAGTGGCCGGCGCGGCGGCGCTGTGGGGGGCGCGGTGCAGCCAGCGGCGTGGCGTCGGGGCCGTGACGGCGTCCGAGGCGGGGCGGATGACAGGCAGCGGCTCGGACAGGGACAGCAGGCCGCCGAGCGAGTCTATGGGCCTGCCTTCGACGAGAAGCTGAACGCGGCTGACGGTGGGGAAGCGGCCCAATGCGCTCAGGATGGCGTTCACGGTGCGCGTCTCGCCGCTGTCGCCGCCGGTGAAGTTGTCGCGCATCTCACGGGAGAAGTCCGCCGTGGCGAGGCCGTCAGCGATGCGGACGGAGAGCAGCTGGGGGCCGGGGG
>CAXTWM010000254.1:0-7414 GCA_964247915.1 uncultured Armatimonadales bacterium
TGGGGCACGCGCCGCCCGCCTGACCAGGTGGTCCGCGTCGCCGACTTCCACCATATCACCCTCACCCCCCGCGCCCACGCCCCTGCCCATTGGACCGGGCGCGTCCAGATCACGTTCCTGATGCAGAACGCGGGGCCGGGGACGCGGGCCAAGATCGTGCTCGGAAAATAGAATGGTACGCAACTAAAACGGCTGCAATCGGGTAGAATAGAAGTGTTGATATAACACTAATCAGGAGGTGGAGTCGTATGGGGGGACATTGGCAGTTAGAGATGCAGGAGCGGGGGTACGGCCCTGCTGGCGACAAGTATGTGTGTGACGATTGCTTACCCGAGAGAGGAGTGGCTGCGTTTATCTTAGCTAATGCCGTAGAGAACGAATGCGACTACTGTCACCGAACGGCAGCATCACCGTTTGCCGCTCCCATAGACGATGTAATAGGTCACATTGTTGATGGCATCGAGTCTGAATGGGAAGACCCGAACGGGAGCATGGCTTGGGACGGACGGGAGGGAGGCTGGCAAGGCGATTATACCGACAGCTATGATCTACTGACGTCAGGAGAATTGGACATATCGATTGAGATTGAGGAGTTGTTTGACGATATCCTGTCCACGATTCTTGATCGCCAATGGTGCCAAATTGATCCCTACAGCCTCTCGCCTTCAGAGTCTCTTATCTGGGGGTGGAAAGCATTCGCTGATACCGTTAAGCACGGCACACGTTACCTGTTCATGCATACAGTAGACGAAGGTGAGGCTGAACGGGATGAGATCAGCCCGGCTGACATGTTGGATGCTCTAGCGGGTGTTATAGCCAATGTGGGCATTCTAACTACCCTCCCAGCACGCACAAACCTTTTCCGCGTTCGTGTTGGAACTTGTGGCAACCGCTGGACCACTGCCGCTGATCTTGGCCCTCCCCCTCTTGATAAAGCAACCGTCGCCAATAGGATGAGTCCAGCAGGCATCCCGATGTTTTACGGCGCGCTTGACGAGAATACAGCTTGCTTAGAAGTCTGGGATGCTAGTTCGACGCAACACATGACTGCTTCTGTGGGTAGATTTTCTCTCGCGCAAGACACCATTGTACTTGATCTAACTTCGCTACCAGACGTACCTAGCCTTTTTGACGTTGATCATCGTCATCTGAGGGCTGGCATAATTTTCCTCAGGTACTTCGTAACGGAGTTGTCGAAGCCCATAGTGAAAGATGGAAGAGAGCACATTGAGTATGTGCCGACACAGATAGTAACCGAATACTTCCGCCGGGTTTACCCAGCGAAGCATGGTATAGATGTGAAAGGCATCATCTACCCAAGTTCAAGGAGTAGTGGAGGAAAGTCGTGCGTAGTTTTTGCGACCGCAGCAGATATTGCAAGTGCCCACGATCCGCAGGCGATCACAGCCGACAAACTATTGCTATTCGATGAGCACGCTACAACGTTCAACAACCTGCCGTAATTACGCCGTCCGAATTCAGCGGTTGTAATCTTCACCACGAGCTTTGCCCACAACGCTCTGTGCGCGTTGAGGGATCATCAGCGCAACCTTGACGCGCCTTCGCCTCGAAAGATAGCCATGAAGAACTTTCCTATTCTCTCCGCCTGCGGCCTCCTGCTGCCGTTCCTAACGACCGTGGCGGGCGCGGCCCCACTCCCCCACCCAAGACCTGCTATGAGCAACGTCTACAAAGTCGTCCCCGCCGTGGCGGGGCGGGTGCAGGCGTTTGATCTGGCCGATGTGACTCTGCTCCCCAGCCCGTTCCGGGCGGCGATGGGGCGGGACACGGCATACCTGCTGTCGCTGGACCCCGACCGGCTGCTGCACAATTTCCGCACGGAGGCGGGACTTGCGCCCAAAGCGCCGATCTACGGCGGGTGGGAGAGCCAGGGCGTGGCGGGACATATTCTGGGCCATTACCTGTCCGCGCTGTCCCTACAGTACCGGGCGACGCACGACCCGCGCGTCAAGGCGCGTGTGGATTATATCGTCGGCGAACTGGCGTTGTGCCAGGAGAAGAACGGCGGCGGGTATGTGTCCGCTATCCCCGGCGGCAAAGCGATGTTCGCCGACGTGGCGGCGGGGCACGGGAACGGCGTCCACCGGGGCTGGGTGCCGTGGTACACCATGCACAAGCTGTTCGCCGGGCTGCGCGATGCGTACCTGTATACGGGCAGCGCGCAGGCGAAAGACGTACTGGTCAAGCTGTCGGATTGGGCGGTGGACACGACCCGGAACCTGAGCGACGACCAGTGGCAGGTCATGCTGGAGCAGGAGCACGGCGGCATGAACGAGACCCTGGCCGATGTGTATGCCATCACCGGCGACCCGAAGTATTTAGACCTGTCACGGAAGTTCTACCAGAAGGCCGTATTGGACCCGCTGACGTTGCGTGAGGACCACCTGGCGGGGCTGCACGGCAACACGCAGATCCCCAAGCTGATCGGGCTGGCGCGGCTGTATGAGCTGACGGGCGACCCGAAGGACAGGACGGCGGCGGAATACTTCTGGGACCGAGTGGTCCACACGCGCACCTATGCCATCGGCGCGAACACAGACGGCGAGCATTTCGACGCGCCGGGCGAGCTGAGTCAGCACCTCAGCCCCGTCACGGCCGAGACCTGCAACACCTACAACATGCTGAAGCTGACTCGGCACCTGTTCGAGTGGACGCCCAGCGCCGAATACGCCGACTTCTACGAGCGCGCCCTGTACAACCATATCCTGGCCTCGCAAGACCCGGTGCGCGGCATGATGACCTACTACGTCTCGCTGAAGCCCGGCCACTTCAAGACGTACAGCTCCCCGACCGAGTCGTTCTGGTGCTGCGTCGGCACCGGCATGGAGAACCACGTCAAGTACGGCGACAGCATCTACTTCCACGACGGCAAGAGTTTGTACGTCAACCTGTTCATCCCGTCCGTGCTGAAATGGCACAGCAAAGGGCTGACGGTGCGGCAGGAAACGCGGTTCCCCGAACGCGACACGACGCGCCTGACCCTGACCTGCGCGAAGCCGACCGCGCTGGCCCTCCGCGTCCGCTACCCCTCCTGGGCGCACGGCATGACGGTTGCGGTTAACGGGCAGGCGCAGCCGGTCACGTCCGGGCCGGGCAGTTACGCGACATTAGCGCGCGTTTGGAAAAGCGGCGACCGCGTGGACATCAGGCTGCCGATGCGCCTGCACCAAGAGGCGATGCCGGACGACCCGACCAAAGTCGCGATCCTCTACGGCCCGCTCGTACTGGCCGGGCAGCTCGGCCACGAGGGCCTGACTGCCCCGATCCCCTATGCCGACAACGATCAGGGGTCGTACTTCCGGGTGAGCGACCCGCGCGTCCCCGTTCTGGTGACAGCCAACGCGCCGCTGGATTCGTGGCTGAAACCCGTCGCCGGGCAGCCCTTGACGTTCCGCACGGCGGGCGTGGGCCGGCCCAGCGACGTCACGCTGAAGCCGTTCTACAGCACCTACTTCGGGCGCTACACCGTCTATTGGGACACGTTCACCCCCCAAGCCTGGCAGGCGCGGGAGACGGACTACCGGGCGGCGCAGGAGCGGGCGCGCATCCTGGACGCGCGGACGGTGGACGAGATGCGGCCCGGCGAGCAGCAGCCGGAGCACGACCACGCCCTGCAAAGCGAGAAGTCCTATACCGGCGACGGCCCCGACGGCGGCCCGCACTGGCGCGATGCGCGTGACGGCGGCTGGTTCTCGTTCGACCTCAAGACGTTGCCCGACGCGCCGCAGGACTTGGTGTGTACCTACTGGGGGTCCGAAGAGGGCGACCGCGCCTTTGACATCCTGATAGACGGCACGAAAGTTGCCACGCAGACCTTACACGAAGACAAGCCGGGGCAGTATTTCGACGGCGTAACCCAAATCCCCTCAGAACTGGTCGCGGGCAAATCAAAGGTGACGGTGCGCTTCCAAGCCCATCCCGGCGCGATGGCGGGCGGCCTGTTCGACTGCCGGGTGGTGCGGCGCAAACCATGAAAGACATACTCACGATCTTCATGGCTCTGGCCGCCCTCGGCCCGCTTTTTGTTTCCGCCGCTCGCGCGGACGATGCCGTCTGGCTGTCGTCGCTGGATTTGACGAAGGCGACGCAGGGCTTCGGCAAGCCCCAGCCGGACAGGTCCGTGGACGGCCACCCGCTGACATTGGGCGGAAAGACCTACGCGCACGGGTTCGGGACGCACGCGCGCGGTCTGCTGGCCGTCGCCCTGGACGGCGGCGCGAGGCGGTTCACGGCGACGGTCGGCATTGACGACGAGGTCGGCGCGGGCAAAGGCAGTGCGGAGTTCCAGGTCTTGGGTGACGGACGCAAGACGCTGTGGACGAGCGGCCTGATGCACCAGGGACAGCCGCCGAAAGCCGTGGACGTGGACTTGACGGGCCGCAAAATGGTCCTGCTGCGGGTCACGGACGGCGGCGACGGCTACAACTTCGACCACGCCGATTGGGCTGATGCACAGTTTGAGGTGACGGGCGCGCTTCCCCACACGGTCACGCTGACGGCACGGGAGCCGACCATCGCCTTTCCGTTCGCACCCGCAGTACCGGAGATTCACGGTCCCACCGTCGTCGCCGTCCGACCCGGTACGCCACTCCTCTGGAGAATCCCCGCCATCAGCGGGCACCCGATGACATATTCCGCCACCGGCTTGCCCAGAGGGCTGTCGCTCTCGCGGTCGGGGATCATCACGGGGACGCTGGCGAAGCCAGGCGAATACGCCGTCCGGGTCGTCACCCGCAACGATGCAGGCATGGCCGCGCGCATCGTGCATTTGGTCGCCGGGCCGACGCTCGCCCGGACGCCGCCGATGGGCTGGAACAGCTACGACGCCTACGGGAGCCGGGTGGACGAGGCGCAGGTGCTTGACAACGCCCACTACCTGCGCCAGAACATGCAGCCCTTCGGCTGGCAGTACGTCGTGGTGGATTACCGCTGGTACGACCCGAAGGCGGTCACGGCCCGCGACAACGGGGAGCCGGGCGAGACGCTGGCGATGGACGGCTTTGGCCGCCTGCTGCCCCCGGCCAACCGCTTCCCCTCGGCGGCGGGTGGGAAGGGCTTTCGGGTGCTGGCCGATCAGGTTCACGCGATGGGTCTCAAATTTGGCATCCACATCATGCGCGGCATTCCGCGCAGCGCCGTCCAAGCGAACCTGCCGATCGAGGGGTCGAGCTACAAGGCCGCCGATGCCGCGCGGACGGGGGACACTTGCCCCTGGTGCCCGGATATGTATGGGGTGCGTGGCGACACGCCCGCCGGTCAGGCGTACTACGACTCGCTGTTCCGGCTGTACGCCGCGTGGGGCGTGGATTTCGTCAAGATGGACGACACTTCCTCGCCCTACCACGCGGACGAGATCGAGGCCGTCCGCCGCGCCATTGACAAGTGCGGGCGCTCCATCGTTTACAGCCTGTCGCCGGGCGAGACGCCCATTACTCGGGCCGATCACGTCGCCGCCCGCGCCAACATGTGGCGCGAGTCGGGCGATTTCTGGGACGGCTGGGACGCCCTGGACTACGAGTTCACGCTGGGCGCGCGCTGGCGGCCTTACGCCGCGCCCGGCCACTGGCCGGACGGCGACATGCTGCCGGTAGGGCATCTATCTCTCGGCAACCGCCCCGTCGGGCGGGATCGGCGGACGCGGTTCACGCACAACGAGCAGATGACCCTGCTGTCGCTCTGGTCGCTCCTGCCCTCGCCGCTGATGGTCGGGGCCAACCTGCCGGACAACGACCCCTGGACGCTGGCCCTGCTGACGAACCCGGACGTGCTGGCCGTCAACCAGGACAGCCTGGGCGCGGCGGGCGGACCGGTCTCGCAGGCGGACGGCCTGGAAGTGTGGTCCAAGAAGCTGGCGGACGGGTCATTGGCCGTCGGCCTGTTCAACCGGGGCGAGATGGAGGACACCGTGACCGCCGACTGGCACGCGCTGGGCATCACGGGCCGCTACGCCGTCCGCGACCTGTGGCTCCGCAAGGACCTGGGGCTATTCAACGACAGGTACGCCGCCTCCGTCCCCAGCCACGGCGTTGTCCTGCTGCGGCTGACGATGACGCGCCCACCAAACCTCCGGGCTTCTCTCATTCCGAACATCCCCCGGCCCTAAAGGGCCGGGCTACACGGTTGGGCCGCCCCTCCGGGGCTACAGATAAATCCCCCGTGTTCGTCAGGCTGTTCCAAAGCCCCGAAGGGGGCGGCCCATCCGAGTAGGCTCGGCCTTCAGGCCGGGTCAGACAAGGCAAAAAAAGCCATGCCGTTGAAAAGCCGCCCCTTCATCCTGACTCTGGGCCTCCACCTTGTCCTGGGAGTGGCCCCCGGCCATGCACAGACGCCGTCCGCCCGCGCCCTGATGCCCGACACCTGGGTCGCCACGGATGCGCTGGGCCGGACGCTGCCGACGGCGGGCACGGCCCCCGCTCCCCGGCCCGGCAAGTTCGTCGGCGTCTTTTACTTCCTCTGGCACGGTCAGCACGGCACGGACGGCCCCTACGACAACACGCGGACGGTCGCCGATCCCGCCGCCCATCCTTTCGGCCCTTTGGGCGCGTTCCACTGGTGGGGCGAGCCGGCGGTCGGCTACTTCCTGGCTGACGACCCGTGGGTGCATCGGCATAACCTGCAAATGCTGGCCGATGCTGGGGTGGACGTGATCTTTTTTGATGTCACCAATGCCTACACCTATCCCGCCATCTACACCCTCGTCTGCCGCATCGCCTCGGACATGCGCCGGTCGGGCATTCCCGCGCCGCAAGTCGCCTTCCTCACCCACGCCGCACCGGGCAAGACGGTCACGCAGGTGTACCAAGACTTTTATGCCAAAGGGGAATACAAAGACCTCTGGTTCCGCTGGGACGGCAAGCCGCTCATTTTAGGCGACAAGGCCGGCAGGATGGACGACGGTTCCGCGATGGACCCGAAAATCGTGGACTTCTTCACCTGGCGCAACTCCTGGGCCTGGGACCCTGGACAGGACAAGTGGCAGTGGATTGACAAATACCCCCAGCGCGCGGGCTGGCACGACGACCCGGACCGGCCCGAAGAAGTGCCCGTCTCGGTCGCCGGACACCCGACGGACAGCCTGGGCCGCTCCTACCACAGCGACGCGGCGTGGGGCCACGGCGCGGAGCCGCCCGTGGACGCCGAATATCGCACCCCGGACAGCGACAAAGGGCTGCAATTCGCCCAGCAGTGGGAGCGCGCCCTGCAAATTGATCCGCAGTTCATCTTCATCACGGGCTGGAATGAGTGGGTGGCGCAACGCTTCGCGGCGGGCGGGGCGGGGATGTTCGCCGGGCGCCCGCAGGTAAAAGGCGGGACGTTCTTCGTGGACAACTTCACCGAGGAGTTCAGCCGCGACATCATGCCCATGAAAAGGAGTGAGAAGGGCGGCTACGGC
>CAXTWM010000255.1:0-7388 GCA_964247915.1 uncultured Armatimonadales bacterium
GGGGTACACCTCGTGTGATTGGGCTACGCCGACTCAGCGGCGCGCGAGGTGTACCCCTGGACGCCCGCGCGCTGAGTAGAGACGTGCTCCGGTGATGTGAAGGTCGCTTCACGGCAGCCACGGCGAAACGCCGCAGACGGGTTGCTAACAACATCACCCTCGGACTGACAACTGAGGATAGTATATCACGCCGGGCTGGAATTGGCAACTGGTAAAAGCAAGGGTTGGGAGCGGTTTTCGGGAATTCTCATGTGGTGAGAAAAAGCGGGCCGGGAAAGCCCGGCCCGCTTCTCGGGTGCGCTCTTCGAGTCAGCGCTCTTCCGCCGGGGTGGGGGCGTTGACGGGCGTTCCCAGGTCGTCGTGGGAGCGGTCCGTCTTCGTGCCGCTCATCCCGACCGAAACGCCATCCTGCCGCTGGTCGTTGCGGAGGGCGTCCCCGGTCGTGTCCTGCGACTGGGCGCGCGGCGTGTTGGTCGGCTTTGCGGCCGCCTCGTTCCGGTCGTCGCTGCCGTGCGTCAGCCGCTGCGCCCCCTCGCCGTCCGCCTGCGCCTGATGGATCTTGTCGTCGTCGGGCGTGTTCCGGGCCTGGTCGCCGATCGCTTCTGCCATAACTCTGTTCTCCTCCTGCGTTCTCTGCCTCCGTCTTACCGCCCCGCGCCGGGCGCTAAACCGGGCAGGCGACCAGGATTGATCTCAGAGGCGCGGGTCTACGGGTTCGCTTTCCAGGGCCAGCACGGCGAAGACGCACTCGTGGATGCGGCGCAGCGGCTCGCGGCGAACGAACCGCTCCAGCGCCTCGACGCCCAGCGCGAACTCGCGCCCGGCCAGGGACCGCTTGCCGGACAGGCCGCGCGACCGCAGGCGGGACAGGTTTTCGGGGGCGTCGTAGTCCGGCCCGTAGATGATCCGCAGGTACTCGCGGCCCCGGCACTTGACGGCGGGCTGGGCCAGGCCGCGCGGCCCGCGCGCGATGAAGTCCCAGGGCTTGACCACCATGCCCTCACCGCCTTTCTCGGTCAGCTCCTCCCACCACCGGATGCCCCCGGCGACGCTTTCGGGGTCGGTGATGTCCACCGCCCGGTGCGGCGTCGCCAGGAGCAGGCCGCTCGGGTCCGCCGCGCACAGGCGGGCCAGGGTCGCCATGTGCCAGCCGTGATCTTGGTCTGTGTGCGTCCGCCCCTCCGAGGCCAGCAGGTGGAACGGGGCCAGCTTGTAGTCGGCCAGCGACGAAACGGGCCAGCAGTAGCGCCGGTAAGCGTCCACGAAGAGGGCCGCCGTTTTCTCCCGCGCCTCGAACTTCTCCAGTAATGGTTCCAGTCCCGGCGTGTGGGCGGACGCCCGACGCAAGGCCGCCACGACCGGGGGGAGGGCCGTTGTCGCCGCCGCGCCGACGGCGGCGTATTGGTCCCGGAGGAGCGCCTGGGCTTTGGCCGACCAGGGCATCAGCTCGCAGTCCAGGCAGACCCAGTCGGTTTGAAGTTCATCCCACAGGCCGCTCCCGGTCAGGGCATCCCGGACGACGGCTAGAAACTGCGCCCCCAGAGTGGGGTCGTCGAAGAAGGGGCGGCCCGTGCGCGTGACGCAGACGCCGATTCCCCCGCCCTCCACGCCGAACCGCGCCCGCGCGGCGTCTTCGTCCCGGCAGACCACGACCACGGCCCGTGACCCCATGTGCTTCTCCTCGCAGATGACGGTGGGGACGCCCTGATTGCGGTAGTAGGCGAACGCCTCGGCGGGGTGTTCCAGCAGCCCCGGCTCCCCGGTCGTCTCGGACGGCGACATGGTGGGCGGCAGGTAGATCAGCCACTTGGGGTTGGCGGCGAAGCGGCTCATCACTTCCAGGGCCGCGATGGCGTTCTCCTCGCGGACGGTGATGTTGCCGTGCAGGCGCGTCCCGATCAGCCGCTTACCGGTCACGTCCTCGATGTCCAGCACGTCGTCGTGCTGCTGCTGGGCGGACAGGGCGGGCACCTGCTCGTCGGGGGGCAGGAACGGGCGCGCCGGCTCGCTGTAGGTTTCGCGGGCGGGGACCGAGACTAGCTCGCGCTCCGGCCAGCGCAGGGCGGTCAATTTGCCGCCGAAGACGCAGCCGGTGTCTATGTTGATCGTGTGGTTCAGCCATTCGGGAGAGGGAACCGGCGTGTGTCCGTAGACGACACTGGCCGCGCCCCGGTACTCCGCCGCCCAATTGTAGCGGATGGGCAGGCCGAACTCGTCCGTCTCGCCCGTCGTTTCGCCGTACAGGGCGAACTCGCGGACCTTCCCGGACCCGCGCCCCGCCATTTCGGCCTTCATGCCCGCATGGGCGACCACCAGCTTGCCGCCGTCCAAGACGTAGTGGCTGACCAGGCCGTCCAGGAACGTCCTGACCTCCCCAACAAACTCCGGCGTCTCGCCCTCCAATTGCGCCAGCGTCTCGGCCAGACCGTGCGTGATCTGGACATCCTTGCCGCGCAGCTTCCGCAAGAGCTTGACGTCGTGGTTGCCCGGTACGCACAGCGCCGTGCCCGCCGACACCATGCCCATGACCAGCCGCAGCACGTCCGGCGTGCGCGGCCCTCGGTCCCCCAGGTCTCCGAGGAAGACGGCCTTGCGCCCTGGGGGCGGCGTGACCGCGTGGCCGTCCACGACGTAACCTAGTTCGGTCAGCAAACTGACTAACTCGTCAAAACACCCATGCACGTCCCCAATGATGTCGAACGGCCCGTGCTCGCCCTTTTTGTTGTTGTACAGCGGCTCGCGCGTCACGGTCGCCCCGGTGACCTCTTCGGGGCTGTGGAGGACGAACGTATGCCGGAAGCCCTCGCGCTCCAGGCCGCGCAAAGACTGGCGCAGGCTCTTGATGTGGTTGCGGACGACGTGCGGCCCGAAGTCCCGATCTGGCCGTGCGGCGTTCCGGTCCTGACAGACCCGCTCCGGCATATCCAGAACGATGGCGACCGGCAGGCAGTGGTATTCCCGCGCCAGCGCGACCAGCGGCTTGCGCGCCTCGGGCTGGACGTTGGTGGCGTCCACGACGACCAGTTTCCCCGCCGCCAGCCGCTTGGCCGCGACGAAGTGCAGCACGTCAAAGGCGTCTTTGGTCGCCGCCTGGTCGTTCTCGTCGTCCGACACCAGCCCCCGGCAGAAGTCCGAGGACAGGGTTTCGGTCGACTTGAAATGCTGCCGCGCGAACGAGGACTTGCCGGAGCCGGACGCACCGACGAGGACGACGAGGGAGAGTTCGGGGATGGTGATGTTCATGGATTGTAATGTTGTCATTCGCTGCCTGGAACAATCAGGGGTGATAGGCGATGCGGGGAGCGCCACGGGTTGAAACCCGAGGCTGGAGAGTGCCCAGCGTCCAGGGGACGCAAGAAAAGAATTTTCTACGGCAAACGGCTTCTTGTCTTTACGTCCCCTGGACGGCGGGCTTTTCTCAGCCTCGGGTTTCAACCCGTGGCAAAGGCCGCGTCACATTAGATCACAGCAGTTCTTGTAGGCCGTCCGCCGTCAGCACTCGGTTGGAGATAAGATCATCTTGCGGATGCCAATTTGCGATGATCTCGCCATACGTCCAGTTGGGATGCGGCCCGTACATCCTGTGACCGACGACGCGGCTGTGCGACAACTCAGCAAAAAAGCGAGCGTCTTCCTCCGTGAACGGCAGCCCCGTAAACCATCGTGGGTCCAGGGTTGCCGCCGCCAGCAAGCCGATTGGCGAAGGATTGCTTAACAAGAAGGGTCTGCCGGCGGGTACACCTTCCTGATAAGATTCGCACCACAGGCCATCGCTCGTGCGTAGCCCCCAAACCCCATAACAGGCTAGAATGAAGAACCCGCAGAGCGAGTCCAGACGCGGGCCTGTAGGACCGCTAAAGCAGTATCGCCAGTCGCGCCGGTGTATGTCAGTTTCCTGTTGCTCGCGATACGCCCGCATCTCGTCTTGCCAATGTTCGCCTAATGTGTCGCCTGTTCCGAAACTGAATATTTTCTGGACAGACCTAATCAGTGGCCCGCATTCGGCACGCACAACATACTGTGTCGGCGATAGATCGATAGTCACGGCTAAGGGGCGGCGGAACACTTTCGCCTGCCAAACAAGCCGGGGTACATCTCTAACGGCTAATTTATGGCCGGTCTCTTGGCTGCCGATGAACATCGCCGGCCGGGTTTGCGCGTGGGCGCGTATTTCCTGCCAACTCATTACGGGACGCGGATTGTTTTCGCTCATGCTGCCTGTCTCTCAAACACCGCCATCTGGCTGGGCGCTCCGACGCCCGCGTCTTCCGGGCCGATGGGCAGGAGGCGGACGCTGTAGCCGAAGCGGGCGCAGACGCCGTCGGCCCAGGATTGGAACTCGGCGCGGGTCCATTCAAAACGGTGGTCCTTGTGGCGGAACTTGCCTGCCGGAAGCGTCTCGAACTTCGGGTTGTACTCGACGTTCGGCGTCGTAACGGCCACCGTCCGGGGCCGGGCGAACTCGAACAGGGCGCGGGCGAAGGACGCCAGCCGGTTCGCGTCTAGGTGCTCGATGACTTCCACCACGGCGGCGGCGTCGTAGCCGGCCAAGCGGGCGTCGCGGTAGATGAGCGAGCCTTGAATGAGCGTGATGCGCTCGCGCTGGGTCGGCGGCAGGCGGTCCAGACGGAGCTTGTCCTGGGCCATTTCCAGCGAACGGTAAGACACGTCCATGCCCAGAATCTCGGTGAACTGCCGGTCGGCGAGAAGCAGGGACAGCAGGCGGCCCTCGCCGCAGCCGAGGTCCAGAACGCGCTTGGCGCCGCTGCCCTTCAGGGCCGCCAGGACCGCGCCCAGGCGCTGCTCGTGGAGGCTGATCTTCTTTTCGACCGCCTCCTCCTCGCGATCGTGCCGCGCTTCGGCGGCTTCGGCCTCCGACTCCTCCCCGGTGAGCTGCGCCAGGGCGTCCCGCACCAGGGAATGCCGACCTTTCAGATACCGGCGAACAATGGTCTCCTTTTCGGGGTGCGCGGCCAGCCAGCCTTCGCCCTTGCGGATGAGTTTTTCCACCTCGTCGTCGCCGATGGCGTAGTGCTTGCCCGAGTCGAGCGTGGGGATGAGGACGTACAGGTGCGTCAGCAGGTCGGCCAGGCGGACGGTCTGGGCCAGCGTGACCGAGAAGTACGGACTCTCGCCCCAATCGGGGAAGCGGTCGTCCAGGGGATAGGATTCCAGCCCAACCGTGTAGCCCAGCGGCTCGAACAAGCGGCGCAGGAACTCGGCCCCGCCCCGGCTCGGCACCACTTGGAGCCGCGCTTCCAGCGGCAGCGGGGTCGCGGCCTGTTCGGGCCGGTCCTGGCAGCGCCCGCCTAGCGCGGAGCCGAACACTTGGACCAGTGCGACCGAGAGGAAGGACGAGGCTACGTAGGGGCGGTCGTTGACGTACTGCGCCAGCGTCCGCCCCTCCCCGCGCGCGCCCCGGACGAGGGCGACCGGGTCCACGTCCAGCAGCAGGGCGGCCGTGCAGGCGTCGTCGGTCACTTCCGGGTAGAAGACGTGCGCCTGCCCGAAGGACAGGTCAAACGACTGCGCGCGGGCCGGGTTCTTGTGCAGCAGGTAGCCCAAGTCGGTGGCGGGGTTCTGAGTCGTGCGGAGGGTCAGCAGCATGAGGCATTATACCTGATGCCGCCCCCGTCCCAAAGTCAATACGGTAATCCCCGTGCCGCGCGGCTTCGGAGCATCCGCAGGTAGGATTCGGGTGCCGACCTCGTTTTGATGTCGGCGGTCGCTTTCCGGGTTTCCAGCACCCAGCCCGCTTGTGACTGGTGCCAGTCGTCCTCCACGCGCTGTTCCTGCTCCTCGCAGCCTGTGTCGGGCGACCCCGGCAGGCGGAGCCACCGATACCAGGTCAGTGTGGCGGAGACGACCATGAGGTTGCCGGAGTGGTGAAGATCAGTCACATGATGGTCAAACTCGATCAGCGCTTGGGGGCCGAGGGGGCCGTCTATCTGTGCGAGGTAGTCCTCCAGCGTCGCCCGCCGCCCCGACTTATCGACCGCCCGGAAGTTGGGGGTGAACATCGCCTTGAACCGGTCCGGTTGATGGTCGTGGAGGGCGTCTTCCCCGGCGTTGTAAGCCGCCGCGATCTCGGCCTGTTCCTGGAACTCCTCGGGCTTGGTCCCGGCAAGCCCGGCGTTCTCCTGGACCGGGAGCGTCAGCAGGAACCCGCCGTCGGCCTTCCGCTCCAACTGGAACGGCCCGACCATCTGAAACCAGGCGAGGTTGTAAACGTGCGTCAGCGCCCGCATGATCTGCGCGTCGCTGACCGTCTCGCCGCCCTTGATGTCGAAAGCCGCCAGGATGGCCGCCGTGGGGACGACCTTGTTGCCCGTGATGCGTATCTCGCTGATCGGGTGCCGCCGCGTTTGGGGCGTCGAAGGTGCGTTCGCCGGCGTAGAGGCTGCCGCCTGGGGGCGCGCGTCTGGGGGAAGCCTCCGCGTTCCGGCGCCGACGGCCGGCGCGACGTGTGGCGGGGGTGTGTTGGGCGCGAGCGCGCGTACCAGACCCGCGCCCGCGCCGAGCGCGGCGAGGCCGATCACGAGGGCCGCGAGGCCGCTCATCTGTTTCATCCACATGGCTTTTAATACTCCTTGCGTCAGGTGATACACGCGGGGGCCGAAGTGGGGGACGGTGGAAACGTCGGCTGAGGCGGCGGCAGGCTCCAGCGCGTGGGCGGCGAGCAGCGCGCCCAATGCGGCGGCGGGGACGGCCACGCCCTGCGAGGCCAGGAACCGGCGCATCTTTTCGAGGGCGCGGCTGACCCGATGCCGGGCGGCATCCTCCGTCTGCCCCAGCGCCAGCCCGACTTCGGCGAAGCCGTTGTCTTCAAAGAAGCGCAGCAGGATCGCGTCCCGGTCTTTGGCGCCGAGCCGGTCGAGGCTGTCGTGCAGCCGGGGATCAATCTGCCGCCAGGCCGCCTCCTGCTCCCGCGCCGCCGTCCGGTGCATCTCGATCCCCATTCCCTCGTCACGCACGCGCCGCCGCCCCTCGCTCTTGCGGAGATCCCGCGCGGCGAACCGGGCCGTCTGGAACAGCCAGCCGCTCAGGACGACCCCGCGCCGCAGCGACTTGGCCTTCTGTGCGAGAACCAGAAAAACGACCTGGGTAGCATCTTCCGCCAGGGCGCTGTCGCCCAGTTCACGTCGGCAGGTGCTGTAAACGAGGCCCCGATGCCGCTCCATCAGCCGGGCGAAGGCCGCCTCCGAACCCGCATCCACGAACCGCCTGAGTAGTTGCCAGTCTTCCACGTCGGTCTCCCGCTCTTTTATGGACAGCCGAAGGCAAAAAGCGATCAAGGAAAAAGCGATCGCGGGAAGATATTTTCACAGCCCCCGGCTGCGGAAGCCGTTGAGGAGCGTTCGGAGGAGGGCGGAGACGCGGAGCGGGGG
>CAXTWM010000256.1:0-7323 GCA_964247915.1 uncultured Armatimonadales bacterium
GGACGGCCTCGTAGGCCCAGTGGTTGGTGGGCGTGTCCAGGAACGGCGCCGCCTGCGCGCGGGCGGGCGGCGCGGTTCCCACGGCCAGCCCGCTGCCGATCAGCAGCGCGACGGCGGGGATCATTGCCCCCTGGATCGGGCCTTTGCTGCGGATGTTACGGAATGATGTCATGCGTGTGTCTCCTTCTTCGATGCTCTGCCCCTGATGCGTCTGAATGTGAATGATGAGTGTGAACGAACGGTCGGACGTACTGACGCCCATTATACACCAAGTTTTGTGAAACGGCACGTCTTTTGGCGGTGGACAATGAAACTGCTAGGCTGAGGGGAAATCGAGGGTGGGCGACAGTGCCGGAGAGGCATGAGAATACCCGCGTTCTGTTGCCGGAATGTTTCGGAAAGCCGCCGGGCATGAGAAAAGCCGCCGGCCTCCTGTCGGGAGGCCGGCGGCTGATCCATACCGGGCGCGTGCTCGTCCTACGGGGCGCTCTGCGGCGCGGGCGTCGGGGGCGTCGAGACCTCCAGGCGCATCCAGGGGAAATCCCCGAAGACGACGCGGTAGGGCCTCCGCGCGCCGGAGAGCAGCCCCAGGAAGACCGACGGGGGTGGGAATTGCTGCATGGCCTGGGGCAGCAGCGGCTGCAGCGAGATCGCCTGCGCGAGCTGCGACGGGCTGAGGGCTGAGACCGGCAGCCGTCCTTCCAGCAGCGCCGTCCGCTGCGCGTCATCCAGGCTGGCGTAGAGCTGCACCGTATGCGGCAGCCCCGTGAGCGTGCCGACCGCGCCGTTGAACGGCGGCCTCTGGGTGTTAAACGAGATGATGCCCCAGCCGCCAGACCCGATGCTGGGCGGGATGTAGCGCTTCAACTCCTCCCGACGCTTTTCCGAGGCGTCGTTCTGGGCGGCCAGATCCCGTTCCTCCGGCTGGAACATTGCCAGGCCGTTGTAGATCTGCCAGGGCGTCAGCGCGCCGAACACTTCCGCCGCCCAGTCCCACGTCTGTTTCATGGTCGCCGTCCGCTCCTCCGG
Source organism: uncultured Armatimonadales bacterium (assembly GCA_964247915.1). Classification (GTDB taxonomy): domain Bacteria; phylum Armatimonadota; class Armatimonadia; order Armatimonadales; family Capsulimonadaceae; genus JANXMY01. The sequence continues at coordinate 1,030 of CAXTWM010000256.1, forward strand.
CGACTGCGGCCAGGTCGGCAGGGCCGGCTGGGGAGCCGATGGGGCGACCGGCGGGGCGGCGGCCTGGAGCTTTTCCGCGCGGGCGGCGTCCTGCCGGCGGGTCTGGAGCAGCAGGGCGAACCAGCGGCGCAGCAGGGGCTGGGGCGCTTCCAGGCCGTCGTCGCGATACCAGCGGTTGTTGCGGACCAGATAAACGCCGTCCTCGCTCTTCGACCAACTGACGTCGTGCCGGGCGGCGATCTCGTTCAGCTCGGTCGCCAGCGGGCGCGTCACCGGCAGCTTCTTCTGCTCGGCGGGCATGGCGTAGCTGCCGTTGGAGATGTAGTCACTGTAGTAGTCGCAGACGTACTCCATGTGCCCCCGCTCCCCCAGCCAGTCCGTCCGCGCCGCCCGGCTGATCATGGGCGATTCGTCATCGTGCGCCCTGGGCGGAATCTTGGGCAGGGTGTTGGGCCAGACGCGGGAGCGCTGGTAAGCCGCCAACTGCTTCCATTCCTCCGGCGCGGCGTCGCCCATCCCGTACACCATGTACATAATGAACTTCCACTCCTCCGGCGCGGCGTCGCCCTTCTTCCGCAAGTCGTCGGCCTGTTTCTTCCACCCCGGCCCGGTCAAGGTCCCCCCGTACACCTCGTCGGCGAGTTCCTTCTGGTTTAGCGACAGGGCCGGGTACTTCTCAGTCCTGGGGATATGCATATCCGGTAGGGGGCTGGCGGACGGCGGGGTGTTGAAGGGCGTCGCCATCACCCCAAACCCGTAGTTCTGGAACAGGAAATAGACCCGGCTGGGGTCGAAAGCGGCCAGGTCTTGCCTCGCCTGGGTCGCGTACTTCTGGAGCGCGGGCGGGGCCGGGGCCAGGTGGTTGGTGATGTAGTCCTGCATCGTCCCCTTGAACCGCTCCTGCGTCTCCGGCGGCATCTGCGACAGCCAGCCGACCGTGCCGAACTGCTCCCTGCCGTTATCATAACTCAGCTCCCCCACTTTATAGAAGGGGGTCTCGTCCATGGTGGCGGCGATCTGCTCCTTCAAGGCGGGCGGCAGGGTATGGAAGAAGTCGTGCTGGTTCGCCACTTCCTCCTCGACCGCATGGTCCGACGCTTCCGGCTCCGGGTCGCCGATCTGCCGACGCTTCGCCTTCGTCTGCATCGCGGCCAAGACCGCCCGGTGCTGGGCGGCCAGCGCCTTCGCGCGCTCGCCCAGGAACAGGCTCCACCACTCCGAGCGCGCCGTCGTCGCCTCCCTGGTCATGGAAAGCTGGTAGCCGTGGGGGGTGCGGGTCCAGACGCCCGGCACCATCTGGGCCAGGGCGGTCATCAGCACGCGCAGGGGGCGGCCGTTCAGGCGTATCTGCGTCTTGAGGTCGGCGCAGTCGGGGGCGGCGGTGAGGAGGAATCGGTGCTCGTCTTCCAAGGTGTTCGTGCTCTTGTCCAGGCTCTCCTGTTGCAGCACTTCACCCAGCGGGACGCTGATGAGGTCGAGGGAGACGGGGCGGTCCAAGCGGCTGTCCCCGGCCAGCATCGCCTTCTGGCTGGGGGCGGGCGGCCCGGCGGTGGCAGGGAACGACGCCGGGGGCGTCGGCGTGGGCGTCTTGGCAACGGGCTTCTGGGCGAGTGCCGCACTGGGGAGGGCGGCGAGGAGAAGAAAAAGCGCCGCCGGCGGGCGGGGCCGACGGGCGGGGCAGCGGAAGGGCGGTCTGTTCACGGGCGGACCTCCTGACAGAGCGGCAAGCCGTATCGCATGGGCGGGGGACGGGCGCAGCCCGTTCACGAAGGCCATCACGCGCCCCTGCTGAGGCCATTATACACCGACGTTCGCAAAAAGACAACGGGCCGCGCGGGATGTTTCCGGGGAAGGAAAGCCCCTGGAATGAATTCCAGGTCTTCGATAGGGCGATTGTCCGCCTCCGCGGACAGCCCGCTTCGCGGGTTTTGTATGTCCACGCAGGTGGACAATCGCACTTCCAAAGACCCGGATTTCAATCCGGGTGATCCGGGCAGGAGGTTTATCGCCACTCCTCCCGCTCCCCCCGCCCCAGCGACGAGCCGAGCAGGAGGCCCGGTCCCGCCGAGCGGGCGGCGGGGTCGGGGGTGCCGCGCAGGGCCAGGGCCAGCGCGATGACGCAGTCGTCGTGGCCCGCCCCGCGCGCGGCCGTCTTCAGGCGGCCCTGCCCGCCCGCCGTGTACTCGAAGTTTTTCAGCTCGTTGACGAGGACGGCCAGCGGCGGGAACTGAATCGTCCGGTTGGACAGGCCGATGTTCAGCCCGTCGATCAGCGACTGCTTGCTTTCCGGGCTGAACAGGAACCGCTCCACGAGCGGACGCCAGCCGCCCGGCCCGATCCGCGCCGCGATCTCCCGGTCCAGCATGTCGGCGACCGGGTCGCCCAGGCTGCTGCCGTCGGCCAGGACGCGCCGGGGCCGGAACCGGGCGATGATCCGGGCCGCCTCGTGGGCCTGCGTGTTCCAGCCGGTCGCCCGCCAGCGGCTCAGGTGGACCAGCCGGAACGGGTGCCGGTCGGCGTCCAGCACGGCCACGACGGTGTAGTCCCACTTGCGGCCCCAGTCAATGCCGACGGCGTAGCAGCCGCCCGGCCGGGGGTCGGACTCGATCTCCGTGCGCTCCGCGTTCAGCGCGACACCCGGCAGGTCGGTGACGGCGGCCTCGATGTCCCCCTCGCGGAAGACCATGCCGAAGTCGTCAATGAACTGCGCCTGGAACTCCTGCGCGTACAGCATCTCGCCCATCTCGTCCCGCTGCGACCGGAGCCACGCGCCGTCGAGGTGGCCGTTGTCCTCCGTCGGGCACTGGAAGGATTGGTAGGAAATGCCCTCCGTCTCCCCGCCCGCCGGGGGCCGGTCCGCGCCCAGGGCGTACAGCCGGTAAAAGGCCGAGCGGCGTCCGTTGGGCGAGGAGGCCAGCAGGAACTCGCCGCCCTTGTGGGCCAGCATCGGCGGCAGGACCTCGCACAGCACGCGGTCCGGCACATACGCCGCCTCGTCCACGACGATCCGGTGCGCCCACAGCCCGCGCAGGTTGCGCCCATCCCGCCCCGCCGTTCGGCACAGGATTTCCGATCCCGGCACCGCTCTGTCCGGCCCCATGACCGTCAGGGCCAGGTGCGGGCGGGCGCGGACGGCCAGCGTCCGCCCCCGCCCTTCGGGGTCGCCCCGCGCCAGCGCCTTGTCCAGCCGGTCCCACACCGCCTCGCCCAGAAGCCGCGCCTGCGCCTCGGTCGGCGCGACGACGAGCTGCCGGCTGCCCCCTTCGGCCAGGGCCAGGGTCGCGATGTCCACGCTCAGGCACTCGGTCTTGCCCCAGCGCCGCCCGCAGGCGGCCACCCGCACCGACGCCTCCGCGCAGAACAACCCCCGCTGCGTCGCGTGGGGCTGCCACCCCCACACGGCCTGCGCCATTTCCAGGCGCTCCTCCGCGCTCCGTCCGCGCCGCTCTTTGCTCCGCCACACATCCCGCCTGCTTTCCGCCCTCCACCATTCCATTATACCATAAAAAGAACATATGTTCGCGGTGCGTGATGTGCCGAGGGGCACCGTCGCTTGCCGCAGAAGTGAAAGCGTGGTAGAATACAATTACATCAGCAGGCGGGCGTCGTTTGTCCGTGTGGGAGTCGCGCCATGTCCACCCCCGACAATTATCCCGAAACCTTCACCCCCGACGTACTCCCCGCCGCCCCCGAGGCGATGGCGGCGACTCTGGAGCGGATCAGCGACGGCCTCCTCGCGCTGGACGCCGACGGGCGCGTCACCTACGTCAACGAGACGGCGGCCCAGGCTCTCGGGCGCCGCCGCGAGGAACTGACCGGCAGGCCGCTCTGGGAAGTGGCCCCCGGCGGCCTCGGCGGGGGGTTCCATGCCGCCTGCCAGGAGGCGATGCGGGTGGGGACGCCGCTCCAGTTTGAAGCCCTGTCCTCCGCTCATGGCCGCTGGTTCGGCTGCCGGGCGTATCCCGCCCCGGACGGGCTTTCGGTTCTCTTCCAGGACGTGACGGAGCAGCGCGAGACCCGGCGGCGGCTGGAAGAGAACGAGCAGCGCTACCGCTCCCTCTTCGAGCAGAACGTGGACGCCGTGTTCACGTTCGACCTGGACGGGCGCTTCGTGGAGGCGAACGCCGCCTGCCGGGCGGTTTCGGGGTACGGCCCCGACGAGCTGCGGCACACGCACTTCCTGCCCCTCGTGATCCCCGAAGACCGCGAGCGGACGCGCGCGCTGTTCGGGGAGGTCCTGCGGGGGACGCCGAAGCGCGAGGAGATCGCCATCCGCCACAAGAGCGGGCGGCGGGTCGCGCTGGACATCGCCAAGGTCCCGGTCGTCGTGGACGGGGCGGTCGTCGGCGTCTACGGAATCGCTAAGGACGTCACCGCCCGCCGGCAGGCCGAGGCCGCCCTGCGCGAGAGCGAGACCTGGCTGCGCGCGGTTGCCGAGGCCGGCCCGGTCCCCATGACGATCACGCGCTGGGAGGACAGCCGGGTCCTCTACGCCAACAGCCACGTCCGCGCCCTGTTCGGGATCGCGCCGGAGGAGGAGGTCGTCGGCCGGCACACCCTGGAGTTCTACGCCGTGCCCGAGGACCGCGAGGCGCTGCGGCAGACGCTCACCGAGCGCGGGCATGTCGAGAACTGGGAGTGCCGCCTGCGCCGGGCGGACGGCACGCCGTTCTGGGCCAGCGGGGCCTTCCAGCGGATGGTCTACCGGGGCGAGGAGGCCATCTTCTCTGTCTACCGCGACGTCAGCGCGCAGCGGCGCCTGCTGGACGAGGCGCGCGCCGAGGCCGAGCAGGACCCGCTGACGGGCCTGCTGAACCACCGCGCCTTCCACAAGCGCCTGGAGGAAGAGGTCGAACGGGCGCAGGGGGGCGGCACGTCGCTGGCCGTCGTGCTCGTGGACCTGGACAACTTCAAGTTCTTCAACGACGCCTACGGCCATGTCGAGGGCGACGCGGTGCTGCGCCAGGTTGCCGGGGTCCTGCGGTCCGTCTGCCGGGCGGGGGATGTTCTGGCCCGCTTCGGCGGCGACGAGTTCGCCCTGCTGATCCCCGACGTCGGCCCGGACGCCCCGGCGGACGGGGTGCGGGCGCGGCTGGCGGCGGCCCTGGGCGACGTCCGCTACCGGCCCCCCGGATCGGACAGCGCCGTCCCCCTCGGCCTGTCGGTGGGCGTCGCCCTGTTCCCCGCCGAGGCCCCGACCCGGCTCGCCGTCATGCAGATCGCCGACGAGCGCCTGCTGCGGGCCAAGAGCGGCGCGGGCGGGGAGGGGGAAGCCCGGCGGGTGCGCGCCGCCCTGTCCCGCGCCGTGGAGGGCTTCTCGATGCTGGACGCGCTGGTGACGGCGGTGGACACCAAGGACCGCTACACGCGCCGTCATTCCGAGGACGTGATGGCGCACGGGCTGAAAATCGCGCGCCGGCTCGGGCTGGCCGAGGCCGACCGGCACACGGTCGCCGTGGCCGCGCTGCTGCACGACGTCGGCAAGATCGGCGTCCCCGACCAGATCCTCCGCAAACCGGCGCGGCTGACGGACGAGGAGACCGAGGCGGTGCGCCGGTGTCCGGCGCTGGGGGCCGTCCTCATCGCCGCCGTGCCGGGCCTCGAGTCGGCCCTCGCCGCCGTCCGCCACCACCACGAGCGCTGGGACGGCGCGGGCTACCCGGACGGGCTGGGCGGCGAGGCCATCCCGCTGGCCGCCCGCCTGCTGGCCGTCGCCGACGCCTACGCGGCCATGACGGCGGACCGCCCCTACCGCCAGGGCATGACCCCCTCCGAGGCGCGGCGCATCCTGGAGCACGGCGCGGGGACACAGTGGGACCCCGCCTGCGTCCGCGCCTTCCTGGACGCCCCGCCGGGGCCGGAAGCGCCGCCTAGTTGATCGCCCGCCCGCCTTCCACGCCCGCGACTTTGTACCCGCCGTCCTCGTGGACGAGCAGGTAGTTCGCGCGCGCCCAGCGGCCGTTCTCGCCCTGCACCATCACGGCGACCTGCGCGTACTCGCCCGCCAGGTCCATGCCGACCGGGCCGAACCGGGCGGCTCGGGCGTGGCCGAACTCGGGGTAGCCGCCCACGATCGCCGCCTCGAAATCTTGCGCGGAGCGGAAGTTGCGGTGCAGTCCCCGGCTCTGAAAGAACCACGCCCGGTCCGCATCGCCGGCGCGGATCGCGGCCAGTTGGCTCGTGACCGTCTTCAGCACCGCGCGCCGCGCCGCCCCCGTCACGACGCGCCAGTCCTTCGGGCCGGGCGGCGGGCCGGGCTCGCCCGGCGCCCTGGCTCTTATACCCCTCTCCGGG
>CAXTWM010000257.1:0-7270 GCA_964247915.1 uncultured Armatimonadales bacterium
CTCCCCAGGGGGGAGGGACCTACCCCCGGCGCAAGCGCCGACCCATCCCCAGGGGGGAGGGGTGAAGACGGTTTCGCCCCCTGCCGCCCCCACGCAATCAAGACCGGGTTGACGACCAGGACGAGCAGCAGGACGGCGGCCAGCGCGCCGATGGGGAAGAAGTTGCCGGACAGGTAGGTGGCCGCCACCGCGTAGTCGTTGTAGGGCGTGACGCCGCAGACCAGCAGGGCGCAGGTCAGCCCGGTCAGGACCGCGCGGACGCTGACCGGCTGCCCGGCCCGCGCCGCTGCCTCCGAGGCCGCCTGTGCCGGAAGCGCATCTACGGATTGGGTCGTTGCCATCGGGGAAATTGCCTTTTGCTTTGGGGGCCGGGGTGTGCCCGGCACGTCCGATGCTGCCTAACCCTCGCCGCCGAAATCGTCCCGGATCACGGTGCGGTCGTAGGCGTACTTGGGCAACCCGCAGTGGAGGCACTTCCCGGAGAAGGTGTTGCTGTAACCTCTCCTCGTGAAGAACTTGCCGCCGCAGCGCGGGCACCGGAACCGGGCGTAGCCCTGTCCCGCGACCATCCACAGCGCCATCCACCCGAACGCCACAATGCCGTGGGCTAGGGTGTCGTTGACGGCGAAGGACAGCAGCCACCCGAAAAAGATGACGCCGGGGATGTAACCCAGGAAAACCAGCCAGTAGCGGGCCGCACAGACCCGGTACTGCTGCCAGGCCGCCTCGTAGCGCGCGACCTCGGATGGCGAAAGCTCCGCTTCCGGCTCCTTTTGAGGGGTCATCGGAGAGTCCATCGCTGTCACGCCCTTGCTTTTATCGCGGGCGCGGCCTGGAAAGAGCCGGTGGGCACGGTCCGGTCGCCGGACAGCCCGTAGGGCAGCCGGTTGTCCCAGGTCATGCCGAACGGCATCGCCCCTTTCAACTCCACGACCGCGTCCGGCGGCAGGACCGCCCCGGCCTTCAGCGGGACGGGCGCGCCGCCCTTGTCCAGCACGCGCCAGGTCCCGGACCGCTTCGGCTCGCGGAGGGAGGCCGGCAGGACAACGTCGGAGTGGAGGAGGTTTTGGAGCAAGGAACGGCGCGGGGGCTTCACCTCCCGCTGCGTCTCGGACTGCCGGTATTTGCCGTCGGCGTACAGGGTGACGGTCTCGGAGAAGCTGAAGTCCGCCTGGGAGAAGACCGCCACCACGGCCGGGGGGCGGCCCGCACGGACGCCCGGCGCGGCAGCCAACCCGGACAGGGCCAGCAAGCCCGCCGCCAGTCTCGTGAAACGCTTCGTACTGTTCATCGTTTGCTCCTTTGTGAGTGCCGCCCCTGTTAAAGCGGGTACTTGTTCAGCATCTCTTGAGCCGGCCCCGAAAAGCCGTGCGGGGGCGCAACAGGGTCTAAGGCCACGGCCCGCTCCCAGTGGCGGCGGGCCTCGGAACGCCTGCCCAGGAGAACCAGCGCGTCGCCCAGAAACGCATGCGCCATCGCCTTCCCCTGCGCCGGATGGGCCAGATCACCAAGCTGCTCATCCGGCGGCATCAGCCCCAGAGCGGCCTGTAGCTGCTGGGCCGCTTCCTCCGCGTGGACGGGCAGCACGGGGTTCTCCGAAAGCAGATGCGCCGCCAGCGTGACGCGCGCGTCGGCATCTTCCGGGCGGAGACGGGTCCGCCTGCGTAACCGTCTTAGGCTGTCTTTGCCGATTTGGAGGCGGTGCCGTGAGAACGGCAGCGGCAGGGAAATCTGAAAGGGGAGGCTCGGAGCTAACTGTATGATGATAAAGGAATGGAAGCGTGAAAGGCCATCCTCTTCATCGGCATCCGCCACGTCAGGGTATGGTTCCATGATCGGTGCCTGCTTTCGTCACTGGTATTATGCCGTACACGGGTGGTAATACAGAACGTCGGCCTCAGTCAGTTCGGAGCGTCACCGGTTCAAATCTTCATCGGACAAAGCCGATGCCGATAACAGCCTATGCAATGTCTGTGCCAGTCGTCTGACCTGAAACATCTGCCAGTAGAAGCAAGCGGCGAAGGCGAGATAGAGCAAGACAGCTAGCCGCCATTTGCCGGTGAAGCCATTCTGCCAGCAGACCAACAGTGCCGTACCCACACAGGCGAGCACACCACCCGCACAGGCAAACCACAACCCCCGGAGCAAAAGAACGATGACCAGGTCTAGACGCTCAAGCCGAGCGATGTACCATCTCATGTTATTTTCCTTGCGGCTACGCTGACAGACCCGGTGCCTGTCTTTATTGTACCACGCCTGGCATGATATGGGGCAGGAGAAGGGCCGGGCGCCGGTGAACGACGACTCAACAAAACCGCCGACGGGGAGCCGCTGATGGCAACTTCTTCCGAGTATCTCCTTTCCGACGACTACGCGCAGCGCGTCTATGCGGGCGTGCTGGGCAAGATCATCGGCGTTTACCTGGGCCGCCCGTTCGAGGGCTGGTCGAACGAGAAGATCGAGCGCGAACTGGGCGAGGTGAACTATTACGTCCATGAGAGGCTGAACGCGCCGCTGGTCGTCACCGATGACGACATCTCGGGGACGTTTACGTTTATCCGGGCGCTGGCGGAGAACGGGAATGATCCCCATCTGACGGCGGCGCAGATCGGCGACTGGTGGCGGAACACGATCATCGAGGGCCGGACCATCCTGTGGTGGGGCGGCCTAGGCATGTCCACGGAGCACACGGCGTTTCTGCGGCTGAAGGCGGGGATGCGCGCGCCGGACAGCGGCTCCATCGCGACCAACGGGCGGATCGTCGCCGAGCAGATCGGGGCGCAGATATTCATAGACGGCTGGGGCATGGTCTGTCCGGGCGACCCGGAATGGGCCGCCCACTTTGCGGGGCTGGCCGCCTCCGTCTCGCACGACGGCGAGGCGAGACACGGCGCGCAGGTGGTCGCGGCGATGGAGGCGGCGGCGTTCGGGGGGGACGACCTGAACGCCCTGCTAGACACGGCGGCGCAGTTCATTCCCAAGGACAGCGTCATTTACAAGCTCATGGGCGATGTGCGTGGGTGGGCGGACGCCAACGGCGACGACTGGCGGGCGACGCTTCGGCAGATTCAAGCCCACTACGGCTACGACAAGTTCGGCGGCAACTGCCACATGGTTCCGAACCATGCCGTCATCCTGCTGGGCCTGCTGCACGGGCGGGATGACTTCCAGCGGTCCCTGATGATCACGAACACGGCGGGCTGGGACACCGACTGCAACTCGGGCAACGTCGGCTGCCTCCTGGGCATCAAGAACGGGCTGGCGAGTTTGGACGCCGGGCCGGACTGGCGCGGGCCGGTGGCAGACCGGATGTTCCTGCCGACGGCGGACGGCGGGCGGTGCATCACGGACGCGGTGCGGGAGGCGTATTCCCTGGTCAACACGGGGCGCGGCCTGGCGGGGCGAGCGCCCGCAGACCCCAAAGACGGCGCGCGGTTCCACTTCTCGCTGCCCGGCTCGGTGCAGGGCTTCGAGGCCGAGGACGCGCCCGAAGTGCGGGGGGTGGTCGCGGTCGGCAACGAGGGCGGCAAACTGGCCCTGCGCCTGCACCATCTGGCGGCAGGCCGTTCCGCCCGCGTCGCCACGGCGACGTTCATCCCGCCGTCCGCGCTGGCACAGGGCGGCTACGACCTGATCGCCTCCCCCACCCTCTACCCCGGCCAGACCGTCACCGCCCAGGTGGCAGGGGGCGCAGACCTGTCCACGCCGATCACGGCCCGCCTGTACGTCGGCGTCTACGGCGAGGGGAACGCGCTGACGCTCTTGGGGGGCGAGGCAGCGACGCTCGCGCCCGATGGGCCGGCCACCCTGACGCTGACGGTGCCCGAAACAGCGGGGCAGCCGGTCGCGAGCGTCGGCGTCGAACTCACGTCGGACGCGGGCGCGTCCGGCACGGTCCTCGTGGACCGCCTGACCTGGGGCGGCGTCCCCGCCGTCACCTGGGGCCGGGCCGCGCAGGGTGACGGGCGGCAGCGGGCGTGGGTCAACGCCGCCTCGCAGTTCGAGACAGCCTGGGGGGAGGGGCTGGCATACCGGGTCATCCAGAACGAGGGGGTCGGGATGGTGACGCAGGGCGAGTGGGAGTGGATGGGCTACACGGTCTCCACCCTGATCTTCCCGCACCTGGCGAAGCGGCTGGGCCTCCTCGGGGCCGTGCGCGGCCTGCGCCGGTATGTCGCGCTGGTCCTGGACGAAGACGGCCGCGTCCGCCTGATCGAGCAGCGCGACGACGCCCGGCGCGTCCTGGCCGAGTCGGCGGCGACGTGGGCTTTAGAAGAAGCGCAGACCTTGTCCCTGACGGTGAGCGCGTCCGGCATCACCGCCGGCTACGGCGACGTCCTGCTGACGGCGGCGGGGGACGGCCTGCCGACGCGCGGGGCCGTCGGCCTGCTGGCGGACACGGGCTACGGTGAGTTCGGCCCGGTGACGGTGAGGGCGGCGTAGTGTCCTTGACACCGGGGGGGGCGGCGTTATGCTGAGGCACGATGACCGCACCCAAACGTGACCCGCGCGCCCTCCTGGCGACCGGAGGACTGCTCCTGATCCCCCTGGCCGCGCTGGGCCTTGCCCTGGCAGGGCAGCGTCCGGTGGTCGCGGCCCCGCCGCAGGCCGCAGCAGTCTCAGCGTCCAGTAGCGCGGGGGCGGCCAGGCGCCTCGTGGCGGGCGCTCCGGCGCAGGGGGAGTGGACGCTGCTGAGGGTGACGCGGCTCGTCCAGAAGGGAGCGGCGATGCCGCCCTCGCTCGCGCCTCCCGCCGGGATGCGCGCGGGCGGCCCCTCCCTTACGCAGTCTTTCACCCGGACGCCGACCCTCGGCGAACAAAGTGCGCCACAGCTAGGGGCAGGCCGGATCGAGACCTCCTCCCTGTCTTGCTTCTGATTTTCCGCCCCTGCGCCTTGCGGGCCTTTTCCCGCGTGGGAGACATCATGGCACCGGCTGCGGGGTTATGGGCGTCAGGCTCTGCGCCAACCGCGCGAGTCGGGCGCTGCCCGCTTCCATCACCACGCCATCCCATCCGGGCTTCAGTTTTCGGAGCACATCGGCGGCGCTGTACGGCCACGCGGCGGCCCAGGGGGGCAGCGCGTACAGGGCGATCCGGCACTGCGAATGTGCGATCGGCGCACCATTTATCTCCCACGGGAGGAGTAGGGGGTTATGACCGGGTGGGACGGCGGGCAATTCCGGCAAGGGGGCATCAGAGTTTTCCCACAGACCATACCAGTTTCCCAGGGCTGTATCCCCACGCTGCTGGATCACAAATCGGAACTGCCGCCCGCTCGCCTCTTGAGCCGCCGCCAACAGGTGTCGTAGAAGATCACGGCTTGCCGTGTCACGCAGATGGTTCCAGTCGTGAAACGCTTGGTTAAGATTGATCCCCTCAGCGTCCCCAAATGCTGGCTCGAAATCGGGGAGGGAAACATCCGCCCCGTCAGGCAGAGAAAGGCTTCTGTCCAGGTCCACGGGGTCAACGTGGTCCCGCCGCAGCAAGGCCAGACGCAGGGCGGCGGTGTAGCCCAAGTCACCGTCGGAAAGGCCGAAGTCTGAGCCGGGTGGATGGTTGTAGCCGGTCGGGACCGTATCGCGCAGCGCCAGCGTGGTGACACCGGGCGTGGAGGCCAGGCGTCGTACCAGGGCGATCAGCGTTTCCTCTACGATGGGGGCAGCGGGGCAGACCCAGATGTTGGCGGACGGCGTGTAGACGACTCCCGATTCGTTCTGGACGGCGTTGTAATAACGCCCGCTCCACGCCTGCTGCCGGTCGGATGTCTCTCCCATTGCAGTCAGATCGCGCGCTTCGGAGGGCGTGTCACTGCCCCAGGGGAGCAGGTCCAAAGCTGGGATGACGACGATGTCCGTCCCTTTTGTACGCGCCAGCGCTTCCGTCAGGATGTCCCCTCCGCCGTCATTGGACTTGCCCAGGCGAGAGTGACCGCCCGAAAATACGTCCAGCCAGAGCTGGTTCAGGCCGATCTTCTTCATGGAAGCGACTACAGAGTCCACTTCTGCCGCCGTGCGAGGCGCGGCCAGTACCGCGCGGCGTGGGATCGGCGCAAGTGCGGCCGCCAGTGCAGGCGGCGGGACAGGACGGGGCGCAGCGGGCGGCAGGTTTCCCTGGGCGACCTCCTTCTCCTCCCGCCGCATCTGCTCCATTTGGAACTTGATTGAGGGCTGGAAAAACCGATAGGGATCAAAGTATTCGAGGAAGAAAGGCCCTGGGACGGCAGGGGACAGCAGGAGGAGATGCGGCAGCGACTGGAGCGTGAACTGCCCGCCCATATCCAGCCGGGTATCGCCGCTGGACGCGACTTGCCGGGCTAGAGCGAGCACGTAGTCCTGCTGCGCGGGCGTGAGATGGGCAAATGGCACAGTCAGTCCGCCCCCCAGGGAGTGGTTGAACTGCGGCAAGGACTGTTGCACATCGCTGAATCCCAGGCCACCCAGCCAGGGCAGCGCATCTGTGCCGCCGCGCGCCGTCGCCAGACTGTCTCCGGCCGCCTCCACGGCAGCGTGGCGCATCATCTCGGCTTGCTGCACGAACCGCGTCAGTCGCTGCCGCCGGGTGGCCGTCCCCTGCAGGTCGTCGGTCAGGACGTAGGCTGGGCCGACCCGGCGGAACGTCCCGGTGACGCAGAACGCCACGGCCCGCAGCAGGTCCACGCCGCGCGCCGTCCGGCGTCCGACCAGCATAACGCGGCGCGTCTCGTAGCGCCGGTCGACGTACAATTCCAGCCCGGCGGCCCGTCCGACGCGGGCGACCAAATCCCCCACCGTCGCGATCCCTTCCACCCCAATGCTCTGCTTCAGCGATGCCGCATCATAGTCCAGGTCGGCGTCTTTGGGACAGTTCGGCACGATTTCGCGCAATGTGGCCCCGTAGACCGTCTCCCGAGCGGCAACGGGAGCGGAGTTGACATCGTAACTGGTCTCGTTGGCAACAGGGCCGGGGCGATAGCCCGCACTCGTTCTCGTCTGCCCCGTCACCGGGATTTCGATCTCCATCCGCCGGCCTAGGCGCAGGCGCGCGGCAGCAAGGTCTCGCGCCGCCGGTGTGACGGACGTCGAAGAGGGAGCGGGGATAAAGGAATTGAATTCGGGATTCGCCGCGACACCCGCGGCCGGCAGGGTTGCCCGAAAAAGGCTGCGCTGGCCGTCGTCGGAGAGGTCCCCTAGCCCCAGGCCGGTTTCGCCCGTCAGGGCATCCCACTGCGACGGGTTCAGGCCGGCCAGCAACAGTTTAAGGGCCTCGCTGGCGGGCAGGCCCTCGTAGGGGT
>CAXTWM010000258.1:0-7255 GCA_964247915.1 uncultured Armatimonadales bacterium
TGGAATGGCAGTTGCGCGTCGCCGCGGGCGAACCCCTGCCGCTCCGCCAGGAGGTACAGCCCGGCGAAGACGGCCCCCAGGGCCACCATCGGGAAGACGGGGCCGCCCGCCAGGATGCCGACCGTCGCGGCCAGCAGGCCGAAGGCGACGGTGTATAAACGGTGCTGTTGTGTTTCCGGCTGCAAAATCCTATCTAATCCTCTAGGCTATGGTTCTAGCCGTCTGGGAGGCCCGAAAGCCGCCGCTTGGCGCGTTCGAGCTGCGCCGCCACCGCCCCGCGCCCGGTCCCCCCGACCATGTCGCGGGCGTCGGCGCTGCCGCGCGGGCTGACCAGCGCGGCGGGGTCCGCATCCGCGAACAGCGCGGACGCGGCGAGGAGGTCTTCGGGCGTCAGGTCTTCCAAAACGCGCCCGGTCCGGACGCAGTCGCCGACGATCTTTCCGACCACCTCATGCGCCTGCCGAAACGGCAGCCCCTGCCGGACCAGGAAGTCGGCCAGGTCCGTCGCGGTCGAGAAGTCGCCGCGCAGCGAGGCCGCCATGCGGTCTGCCCGGAACGTCGTGTTCCGCAAAAGCGTGTTCAGGACCGAGAGGCAGACGTGGGCGGTGTCCAGCGCGTCGAACAGGCCCTCCTTGTCCTCCTGCATGTCCTTGTTATACGCCAGCGGCAGCCCTTTCATCACCGAGAGCAGGCCCACAAGATCGCCGAAGACGCGCCCGGCCTTGCCGCGCACCAGTTCCGCCACGTCCGGGTTCTTCTTCTGCGGCATGATGGAGCTGCCCGTGGTCACGTTGTCCCCCATCTCGACCCACCCGAACTCGGGCGAGTTCCACAGGATCAGCTCCTCGCACAGCCGCGACAGGTGCATCATCACTAATGCCACGGCGGCAACGGTTTCAATCACGAAGTCCCGGTCCGAGACGGCGTCTAGACTGTTATCGGCAACCCCCGCGAAATTTAACAGGTCCGCGACCCGCCGCCGGTTGATCGGGAACGTCGTCCCCGCCAGCGCCCCCGCCCCGAGCGGCAGGACGTTCACCCGCGCCCGCGCCTCGCCCAGCCGCTCGTCGTCGCGCGCCAGCATCCAGAAGTAGGCCAGCAGGTGATGGGCCAATCGCACCGGCTGCGCGTGCTGTAAGTGCGTCATGCCCGGCAGCAGGGTGTCAAGGTGGTCCTCCGCCCGTATGACAAGAGTTTCCTGCACGCCGGCGATCCGCCCCCGCAGCCCGTCAATCGCCTCGCGCACATACAGCCTGAGATCGGTCGCCACCTGGTCGTTGCGCGAGCGGGCCGTGTGCAGCTTCCCCGCCACCGGCCCCAGGCGCTCCGTCAGCAGCGTCTCGACCGCCATGTGCACGTCCTCGGCGTCCGGGTTCAAAGTGGCCGCGCCCGCCTCGAGGTCGCCGGCCAGCGTTCCCAGCCCGTCCGCGATGGTTTGCGCCTCGTATTCAGGGATTATTCCACATTCCCCCAGCATCTGAACATGCGCGATGCTGCCCCGGATGTCATAGGGCCACAGCCGCTGGTCAAAGCGCAGCGAGGCGTTGAACCGATGCACGAGCGCGTCGGTTTCCTGGGCGAACCGCCCGGCCCACAGTTTGGGCGCTGATGAAGACATGATGACCGCCTTGGATGAAGATAATCAGACCTCTTGCATAAGGGTCCCCGGAACGGGGCGCGGCGTGGCGGGGCGTGTTTGATTGGCCCCGGATGAAGTCCCCGGAATGAATTCCGGGTCTTCGGTAGAGCAGTTGTCCACCTTCGTGGACAGAAGACAAGGCTCGAGGGCAGGTCCTTCCTATTTCCTTAGTCCTTACCCTCGGACGGATGCACTTACGAAGACCCGGAATTCATTCCGGAGACCCTTAAGGCTGAACCCCTGGGCTTGAGGAATGCAAAGGGAACGCGCAGGCGTTTCAATCCCGCGCGCCTTTCCCATGCACTCCTACGCGCCTTTTCCCCACGCGCGCTCCCAGCCTGCCGCCCTCATCGCCACCGCCCAGTATTCGGACGCGGTTCCGAAAATCAAAGATCCCGGACCCAGATGTTGCGGAAGCTGAGGGGCGCGCTCCGGTCGCCGTGCGCCTGTAGCTTGATGGGGGCGGGGCCGTGCTTCCGGTAGAACGGCTTGCCGACGAACAGGGTCTGGCCTTTCAACGCCACATGGTTCTGGATCAGCACGCCGTTTTGCAGCACCGTCGCGTAGGCCGGGGACACCAGCGCGCCGTCCGCCCCGAAGCGCGGGGCGGTCCAGATCACGTCGTAGCTCTGCCACTCCCCCGGCGGCTTGCAGACATTGACCAGGGGCGCGGACTGCTTGTAGAGGCTGCCCGCCTGCCCGTTCACATAGGTCTTGTTGTTGTAGCTGTCCAGCACTTGCAGCTCGTAGCCGGCGTCGCCGGGGCCGGTGGAAGCCAGGAACACGCCGCTGTTGCCGCGCTCCTGCCCCGCCCCGGTGATGTCCGCCGGGATGCGCCATTCCAGGTGGAGCTGGTAATCCGTGAACGAGCGCCGGGTCTGGATGTTCCCGACGCCCTTGCGGACGGTGAGGAGGCCGTCGGCGACCGTCCAGCGCGCGGGCGCGTCGGGGTGGTCGGCGGAGGCCCAGGCCGCCAGCGTCGTGCCGTCAAACAGCACCAGGGCGTCGGACGGGGCCGCGCCGCCCGCGCCGCCGGGCGTGACCACAGGCGGGACCGGCGTCCAGACCTCCGTATCCTCGGGCCGCGTCTGCGCCAGGGCGGCGGCGGACACGGCGAAGAGGAGCGCGGCGGCGAGAAAACGGCGTCTGCCCCGGAGGCGAGGCGGTTTGGATGACATAACGAGACCTCAATTCCCAGGGCTGAACCCCGACGGTAAGGGCAACAGAGAGCGCGTGGGATTGGAAATCCTGCGCTGTGGGGCGCGGACGCCTAATGTCCACCTGCGTGGACAGAAAGAGAAGAGCACGATGGGCATCCTTGTCTCCCCGCAGGGGGAGAATGGGCGTCCGCGCCCCACAGCGCAGGAGTTCACTCCCACGCTCTTTCCACTCCCACGCGCCTTTGGCCCGCGCGCTCTGCCTGCCGCGCTTGTCGCCGCCACCGCCCTGAGCCTGAGCGGACCGCTCTGCACTGTCAAGCACTTCCGCCACATTCCCGGCCTCATCACCGAGCAGCCGTACCACCGTTAGCCGCCCGGCGCAGTCGGCGGCGGGGGCCAGATTTCGCCGGAGGAAGCGGGAGTGGGATGCTTGAAGCGGAGAAAAGTCGCTCTGCTTTTGACGTTGTGCTGTCTCCTCAACTGGCCCCAAGCCGCTATCAGTAGCACCCCGGAAAAACCCACAACGTCTGCCCCTATCTCCCATAGCGCCTGATTTTGGCCTCTCAGGAAGTACGAAGTGGACACACACCCCCCGCCAACAATCCCTACCAGGGAAATCCAAAAGGGTAACGGCTTAGACTTTTTTTGGGAGGTGATAAAATCCATTATCAGCACCACAAGGCTCAATGCCGCCCCCAGAACACCCATCGCCATGTCCGCCAAACGTATTATCGTGTACCCAGCTAACCAGTACCCAGCTAACCAGTGCAATATCATGGTGACACCTACAAAAAACCGGGTCATGCCGAGGAAACGGTGTTGGCAGCCGTCTACTTCGGGCGCACGACGATTTCCACTTCCTGACCGAGTGCGTCCAGGCAGCGGAACAGATGATCCAAAGTGAAGCTGTCCAAGCGCCCCCCCAACAGGTCGGTAACGTCCGGCGGGGTCAGGCCCATGAGTTTGGCGGCCTGCTTCCGGGTGAGGCGTCGTTCTCGGATGATCGGCTGATTTTCACGCACAGCTTGGCCTTCGCCAGCAGCAGTTCCGGGTCCGGCAGGTTCAGGTCGGCGAACACGTTGCCGCAGCTTGGCGTGACTTCGATCTCTTCCTCGCCTGTTATCATCTGAGAATGGCCCAAGTCGCCACAGGTTGAAACCCGAGGCTCGAAAAAGCCCAGTGCCTTCCAGGTCTGCCAGTGCAGTCCAGGGGACACAAGAAAGGGCTACACCCCTCGGGTCTTCCGTCCCCTGGACGGTGGGCACTTCCTAGCCTCGGGTTTCAACCCGTGGCGTTCTTCAACCCGTGGCCCCGTCGCGCCCCTACGGCGTCTACTTCCCGTGCTTTTCCTTCAAGGCCCAGTACATGCGGGACTGCATCCCGTGGGTCTGGACGTTGCCGACGGAGAGGCGCTGGTCGAAGGTCTTGGAGTCGAAGGAGGCCAGGTCTTCGTTGTAAAGCGCCCACTCGGAGGCGCGGCCCACGACGGTGAGGCTGCTCTTGAACAGGCGCAGGGTGACGGTGCCGGTGACGCGCTCCTGAATCTTGCCGATGAAGGCTTCCAGATCGTCTTTGAGCGGGTCGAACCACAGGCCGTAATAGGCCAATTCGCCCCACTGCTGGTCTACCATCAGCTTGAACTTGCGCTCGGCGGCGGTCGCCACCAGGGACTCTAAAGCGTTGTGTGCTCTGATCAGGACGGTGGAGGCGGGGCACTCGTAGTTCTCGCGGACTTTCAGGCCCAGCAGGCGGTCCTCCATGATGTCCACGCGCCCCACCCCGTTGTCGCCGGCGATCTGGTTCAGCCGCGTCACCAGGGCCAGGCCGTCCAGCCGCTCGCCGTCGAGCGAGACGGGGATGCCGTTCTCGAAGCCGATGGTCAAGAGCTGCGGGCCGGGGTTGGCCGCCTCGATGCCCTTGGTCCACTGGAAGATCTCTTCGGGCGGGGCGTAGTTCGGCTCCTCCAGGTGTCCGCCCTCGATGGAGCGGCCCCACAGGTTCTCGTCGATGGACCAGATCTTGTCGGCGGAAACGGAGATGGGGATGTTCTTGGCGCGGGCGTACTCGATCTCCTCGGTCCGCGTGTAGTTGTGCTCGCGCATGGGGGCGATGATGGGCGTGTCGGGCAGCAGGGCACGCATGACGTACTCGATGCGGAACTGGTCGTTGCCCTTGCCGGTGCAGCCGTGGCAGAAGGCGTCCGCGCCGACTTTTTTGGCGACCTCGACGGCTTTGAGGCCGATGAGGGGCCGGGCGATGGCGGTGGACAGGGGGTAGCCCTGGTAGTCGCCGTTGGCGCGGACGGCGGGCCAGCAGTATTCCTCGACGAACTCTTTCTTGGCGTCGGCGGTGTAGTGCTCGGTGCCGAGCGCTTTGGCCCGGTCTTCGGCGGATTGGACATCTTCAGCGGGCTGGCCGACGTCC
This sequence comes from uncultured Armatimonadales bacterium, assembly GCA_964247915.1. GTDB lineage: Bacteria > Armatimonadota > Armatimonadia > Armatimonadales > Capsulimonadaceae > JANXMY01. The sequence goes on from CAXTWM010000258.1 coordinate 5,224, forward strand.
ACGGTGACGGTGACGATGCGCTCGAAGCCGTAGTCTTCGCGCATCATGGGGATGGCGACGGAGGTGTCAAGCCCGCCGGAGTAGACGAGGACGACTGTTTTTGGCATGATGGTTTCCTTTGTGTTGTTGGCCCGGAAGGGTCCCCCGGAATGAATTCCGGGTCTTTAGCCTTGCAAATGTCCGCCTTCGCGGACAGAGGAGTCAGTCCTCATGGGTCTCTGTTTTCTCGCAGGAGGCCCAGAGGGCACCGTCGGCGTGGTGCTGCTTCTGGCCCTCGACGTAGCCCCGGATCAGGCCGACATGGGACGGGCAGACGGTGATGGCGCCGTACCGGCCCTGCCACTTGAAGCTCCACGCGGGCCGCCCGAAGGTCTCGTTGAGCATCCGCGAGGAGACGCCCTCGACGGGCTTGATGAAGTCTACGATGTTGAGCGTCACCGGCAGGCTCACCAGCAGATGCACATGATCTTCGACGCCGCCGAGGGCGATGACTTTGGCACCCAACGTCGTGCATTGCTGCCGGATCAGCGCGTAGGCGTGTTCCTCGACCTCCCCGGTCAGCAGCGGCGCCCGGTCCCAGGTCGCCCAAACGAAATGGTAAAACAGGCGCAGATAGTTGTGTGACATCGTGCCCTCCTTAGTGAGTCATGCCTTCCCTGGCGGATGGTGTCAGGTGACGCCGACGCGGCCCAGGTGACGCCGACGCGGCCCAGGTGACGCCGACGCGGCCCAGTGACGCCGACGCGGCCCAGTGACGCCGACGCGGCCCAGTGACGCCGACGCGGCCCAGTGACGCCGACGCGGCGTTCCCCGGAATGAATTCCGGGTCTTTAGAAGTGCAGCCGTCCGAGGGTAAGGACTAAGGAACCGCTGGACCAAGGACCTGCCTCCGAGCCTTGTCTTCTGTCCACGCAGGTGGACAACTGCTCTACCGAAGACCCGGAATTCATTCCGGGGACGCACGCCGGGGACGATTGCCCGTGCCCCGACACGCCCCGCCCCGTGAAAACCGCCCGGTGTCAGCCGCCCGTGTAAAATCCCCCTCACAGCACCAGGCTGAGAATCGCCTTCTGGGCGTGCAGGCGGTTCTCGGCCTGGTCGAAGACGACCGACTGCGGGCCGTCCAGCACATCGGCGCTGATCTCCTCGCCCCGGTGGGCGGGCAGGCAGTGCATGACCAGCGCGTCCGGCTTGGCCTGCCCCATCAGGACGGCGTTGACCTGGAAGGGCGCGAAGATCTGAGCGCGCGCGGCGGCTTCTTCTTCTTGGCCCATCGAGGCCCAGACGTCGGTGTACACGGCGTCGGCGTCCCGGACGGCCTCGGCGGGGTCGTGGGTCAGGGAGAGGGCCGCGCCGGTCTCCTCCGCGAAGCCGAGGGCGGCCTGCCACAGAGCGGGGTCCGGGTCGTAGCCCTCGGGGCAGGCCAGCCGGAAATGGGTCCCGACTTTGGCGGCCAGCAGCATCAGCGAGTGGGCGACGTTGTTGCCGTCGCCGACATAAGCCAGCGTTTGCCCCGCCAGGCGGTCCAGGCCGCCCTTGCGCTCGGCCAGGGTCTGGAAGTCGGCCAGCGCCTGGCAGGGGTGCTCGCGGTCGGACAGGCCGTTGATAACCGGGATGTGTGTGTTTTCGGCCAGCTCCACGACGGCCCGGTGGTCGAAGGTGCGGGCCATGATGCCGTCCACCCAGCGGTCCAGGTTGCGGGCCACGTCCGGGACGGTCTCGCGGACGCCCAATCGGCCTTCCAGGTAGATGGCGTGGCCGCCCAATTGGGTCATGCCGGCTTCAAACGTCACGCGGGTTCGCAGGGACGGCTTTTCAAACAGCATCGCCAGCGTTTGCCCTTTGGCGAACTGCGTCTGCGTGGCGTCGAACTTGTGGGCTTTGAGGCGCGCGGCGACGTCCAGGATCAGCAGGATCTCCTCCCGCGTCAGTTCTTCAATGCCCAGGACGTCCCGGCGGCGCAGGCGCGGCTCTTCCAGCACGTCCGCCAGGGCCGAGCGCCCGCGCGGCGGGGCCATGCGCTGGGAGGGGC
>CAXTWM010000259.1:0-7240 GCA_964247915.1 uncultured Armatimonadales bacterium
CGCCCCCAATTCTGGGGGGACCGGAAGGAATGTGGCGCAGGCCTCTCCCTGTCTTTTCCTGCTCCCCCAGAATTGGGGGCTGGGGGCGATCCTTTTTCTGGTAACAACATGCACTTTACGAAAATGCACGGCATCGGCAACGACTTCGTGATGGTCGATTGTCTCGGCCAAGACGGCGACGCGCGGCTGGCCGAAGCGCAGGAGCGGGCTGTCTTCCTCTGCGACCGCAAGTTCGGCGTCGGCGGCGACGGCGTCATCGCCCTGCTGCCGGGCCGGGACGCGCCGTTCGCCATGCGGATGTTCAACCCCGACGGCTCCGAGGCCGAGATGTGCGGCAACGGCATCCGCTGCTTCGCCAAGTTCCTTTTTGACCGTGGCCTGACGCGCGGCGACACCCAGATTCCCGTCGAGACCGGCGCGGGCCTGCTGCACCTGCACGTCCACGCCGGGTCGGACGGCAAGGCCGCCGCCGTCCGTGTGGACATGGGCGAGCCGATCCTGAAGCCCGCCGACGTGCCCACCACACTGGGCGACGGCGACGCGCCGGTCGTCAACGTGCCCCTGGACCTGGGCAGTCAGACCATCCATGTCACCACTGTTTCGGTGGGCAACCCCCACGCCGTCGCCTTCGTGGAGGACGTGAAGAACTACCCCATCGAGGTCGTCGGCCCCCTGGTGGAAAGCCACCCCGCCTTCCCGCGCCGCATCAACACCGAGTTCATCGAAGTCCTGTCCGACCGCGAGATCAACTTCCGCGTCTGGGAGCGCGGCGCCGCCGAAACCCTGGCCTGCGGAACGGGCGCCAGCGCCTCCGTCGTCGCCTGCGTCCTCAACGGCAAAACAGGCCGCCGCGTCCTGGTCCACCTGCCCGGCGGGGATTTGGATATTGAATGGTCGGAAGCCGACAACCACGTCTACATGACGGGCGCGGCGGCAGAAGTGTTTGAGGGAGAGATTTAAGAGAGGCGGCGGGCAGAATCTGCACAACTACTTAATTATGACACTTGTCAAGGCTTCATTGCTGCTTGCACCTTCTGTAGCAGTGGCTTCAAACCATGTACATAACCCTGCTCGCCAGCAAAAAGTACGATCATTAGGAGGGCAGATAGTGCAAATAGGTTTTTCATACCGTTTAGCGTGGAGTTATAAAGGTGTCCTTGAGTAAAGTGGCTTATGCCGAAGCTGTCGATAATTAAGCCGAATGCCACCCATGCGAGTTCGAGAGGCATTAGGATATAAACAAGAAGTAAAGGAACATAAGAAGGGTGTCTCCAACATAGTTCGGGTACTAGGCGCCAGTTCACTCGACGTGCGAGGGAGATCACGCCATACAGGACTCCGGCCAACGTCCCCAAAACAAATGATATAAGGGCGAAACTCTGAAGTCCGTGGATCATAGTCATAGTTTTCCACTTCTGCAAGATTGAACGGGATTAGAGAGAAGTATACACTTTTTAGCCCCAGCCGTCACCCGCTTTCGCCTATCGGCATGTCGAACTCCACGACACATAGAGCCATCTCCACGCTTCGAAGCGCCAAGCGCTTTACCGTGTTGCAAAATCGCCTGCTTCACGCAGTTCGGAGGGGTAAAAGCCGAGGACGATTTGATTTTTGGCGATCCCTTCGGCGACCAGTTCGGGGGCGATCCCGTCTTCGGTGTTGTCCGTCAGTATCCAGATTTTGCCGTCGCGGATCTCCAGGTAAGCCAGCAGGTGCGACTTCTAGCGATTCCCGTCGAAGTCCAAGTGCGTTAGGGTATAGCGGTCGTGGGAGGTGTCCATCACCCCGACGATTCGGAACAAGGACAGAGCAGGATTCGGGTACTCCTCCCAGGAGTGGAACACCCGTGCATTCGCCTCGCGCAGACTTTCTACGGCAGCCGTTGAGTGATCTCACCTCAGTTGGCCCGCTGGCTCGTAGAAGTCCCCGCATCGTGCCCGGTGCCCGCTTCCAGACGCTCCAGGACCGAGGAGTACCGGCCAATCAGGTCTTCCAGTTCGGCGGCCTGCGCTTCCAGAGTCAGGCGTTTCTGACGCACCTGTTCCGTGGACTGCGCGAGCCGCGCGTCGAACTCTTCGCGGGTGAGTGTTTGGGAGACCATCAGAGTGTATCCTTTGGAAAGAGTATACCTCGTCGCAGGCACTTTGGCTCACAGTCCCAGCAGGCGCTTGGCGTTCTCCGCCGTCACCATGTCGAATTCTACGGCGGAGAGGGCGGCGCTGACGTTCCGCAAGGCGCGGCGCTGGGAGAAGAGGGGGTAGTCGGAGCCGAACAGCAGGCGCGTCGGGCCGAGCTTGTCGCAGAGGCGGCGGATCAGGCGGGGGGGCTGCCAGCTCGTTTCCAGGTACAGGTTCGGGTGGGCCAGTGCGGCTCTCAGGGCCGCACCCGGCGCATCCCAGCCGGAGTGGCCGCAGACGAACGTAAGCGTGGGGAACTCGGACAGGAGGCGCGGCAGGGCGACGTGCCAGGGCGTCTCCAGCGGGCGGTAGATGGGGAAGCTGCCGGTGTGCAGGTAGACGGGCAGGTGGGTGCGGTCCGACTCGGCCAGCAGGCGCAGCATGACGCGCAGGCGGGGCGAGTCCAGCGGGAGCCGCTGCAAGTCGGAATGGAACTTGATGCCCAAAATCGGCTCCGTCAGCAGCCGGGCGAAGCGTTCGGGGTAGTCGTCGCCGGCGGGGTCGCACGAGCCGAACGGCAGCAGCAGGCCGGGCAAATGCCGGCAAGCGTCCAGCACTTCCGGCGTCGGCACGAACGGGTCAATGGCGACCACGACGGCCTGCGTCACGCCCGTTTGCGCCATCTCGGCCAGCAGGGTCGGGGCGTCGGCCTCGACCATGCGGCGGGACATCTCGGTGTAGATCAGCGGCCCGAAGCGGCGGTAGGCTTGGAGGGCCTGGGGCGTCCGCAGCCGCTCCGCCGCCAGGTCTACGGCTTCCTGCGTCCATTGGCCGAGCAGGCGGCTGGCGGGGTTGACGGGGGCCAGCGTCCGGTAGTAGTTGCCCTCGGCGGCGGGGAGGTGACTGCCGGGCGTCGTGATGTGGCAATGGAAGTCTAGGATCACGCCCCTATATACCCCGTTGAGAGGTAAAGCCCCCGTTGACCGCCGCGCCGTCCTGTGCTACAATCCCGTATGTCCCGGATAGAAATCAGAGCCTTAACCGCCTCCCCTGAAATCTGCGGGATGTTGAGCGAGATACTGAGGGAGGTGGTCGCGAACGGCGGCTCGGTCAGCTTCATGCACCCGCTGGAGCCGGAAACGGCCAGGGTGTTCTGGGAGGGGGCGCTGGCGGCGGCAGAGCGAGGCGAACGGGTTGTTCTGGGTGCCTGGGAGGGCGAGGCGTTGGTCGGCACCGTCACTCTGCTGCTCGACTGCCCGCCGAACCAGCCGCACCGGGCCGAGATCGCCAAGCTGATGACCCGCCTGAGCCACCGGGGCCGGGGCATCGCGGCGGCCTTGATGCGGGCAGTCGAAGACCTGGCCGTGCAGCGGAACCGCACCCTCCTGGTGCTCGACACCGCGACCGACGGCGGGGCGTCGGGGCTGTATGAGGGGCTGGGATTTACCCTCGCCGGGGAGATACCCGACTACGCGCTGAAGCCGCACGGAGGGCTGACCGGAACCCGGCTGTATTGGAAGCGGATCGGCGTGGAAATGGAAAATCCAAACCAAGCATAGACACAGAAGGCGTCTATTCCCCCGCCATGATGACGGCGATGGGCATCATCCGCGCCAGCGGCGTCACCAGTCTCGCTTCCACCTGTACCCGCAGGACGCGCTCGATGTCCTTGTAGGCGGGCGGCGCTTCCTCCGCCGTCAGGCCCTCCACCCAGATGTCCTGCTGCTTTAACCGCCGCCGGACTTCCCCCAGGCTGATCTGGTCCCGGACGGCGGTCCGGCTGCCGACGCGGCCCGCGCCGTGGGAGGCGGAGTGCAGCGCTTCGGGCCTGCCTTCGCCGCGCACCAGGTAGGAGGCGCTGCCCATGCTGCCGGGAATGACGCCCAGGACGCCTTTCTCGGCGGGCGTCGCGCCTTTGCGGTGGACCACGCGGTCCGGGCCGTCCCGCCATGCGAAGTTGTGGTGGTTCTGCACCGTCGCCGAGGGCTTCAGACCGGAGCGGCGGGCAAATGCCGCGTGGATGACCTCGTGATTGGCCCGCGCGAAGTCCCCGGCCAGCTCCATCGCCGCCCAGTATTCCCGCCCCGCATCCTCGTCCAGACTCAGCCACTCGTACATCTTCGGGACGCGCGCCGTCCGGGCCGTTTCCAGCGCGGCCAGCCGCATGTAGTGGTTCGCGATGGCGTAACCCACGCCGCGCGAGCCGCTGTGCGTCAGCAGGCCGCCAAACGACTCAGGCAGGCCGCTGTCCGCGTCTATCCGCTCCCCGACCACCAGTTCGGCGAAGTGATTGCCACCCCCGCTCGTCCCTAGTTGCCGCCGCGCCTTGTCGCGCAGGCCGCGCGTCTGGCTGGTCAGCGCCCAGCGGTCTTTGTCCAGGACGGGATGATCGGCGGGCCGCGCGCCGCCTTCCCCCAGGCCGAACGTCGTCACGGCCCGCAGATCGCGGAACAGCGTCTCGCGCCGCGCCCGGAACTCGCCCGGCGCGATGTCGAACAGGCTCAGGTGCATCCGGCAGCCGATGTCCACGCCGACCATCGCGGGCGAGACGGCCCGGTGCGCGGCGAAGACGCCGCCGATGGGCAGGGCGTAGCCGACGTGGGCGTCCGGCATCAGCGCGCCCCCCAGCGCGATGGGTAGCCGCAGGGCGAGTTGTAACTGGCTGACGGCGATCGGGTTGATGTCCATGTCCGGGCCGACCTCGCCGTAGACCTGGAACGGCGCGGGCGCGGCGCGCAGCGTCTGGACCGGCTCGGAGCGCCCGTACTCGGCTTCCAGGGCCGCCAATATCTCCGGCTCGGTCCGCCCCGCCTTCTTCCAGGCGGCGGCCTGCCGGGACATCAGGGTGAAGCGCTTGTCGCCCTTCCACGGGCGCAGCAGCGTGTTGACTTTCATGTGCGCTTTATCGCCCGGACGGCCGGTTTTGCAAAAGAAAAGCCTCCCGCCGGTTCGGCGGGAGGCACGGGCACTCGGAACGGGCTGCGCCTGCGGTCTATCCGCCCGTGATGGTCAGGGGCTGCGGCAGCGCCACGCCGTTCAGCGACGCCTGGATCGTCACTGTCTTCGTCGCCTGGCTGGGGTAGGTGTTGATCGGGAACGTCGCGCTCTGGCTCCCGGCGGGAATGACCACGGCGCGGTGGACGCGGACGACCGACGAGTCGCTGGAGGACAGGCCGACGACGACGCCCGACGTGGTGATCCCGTTCAGGCTCACGGTGGCGGTCACGACCGTCCCGTCGGGGACCGGGCTGGGGAACGTCAGGGATGCCAGGGCGGTCGGGTTGACCGTGACGTTGACCGTCACCGGAGCGCTCGTATAGGTGCCGTTGCTGACGGTGAAGGTGAAGGAGTCCGGCCCGGTGTAGCCAGGGGCGGGCGTGTAGGTCAGGTTCGGCGCAGTGCCGGTCAGCGTCCCGTGGGCGGGGGCGGTGACAATGGTGTAGGTCAGTGGCCGGTTGTTGGGGTCACTGCCGGTGAGGGTGACGGCGACCGGCGTGTCCTGGGCGGCGATGACGCTCTGCGTCGCGGCCGTGGGGGTGGCCGCCGCGACGGCGTTCCCGACGGCGGCGTAGGCATCCAGGATGCCATACCCGGCGTCCCGGTTCGGGACGGCTCCGAAGGCGGTGTCAATCGGAATGCACGAGCCGGTCAGCAGGCCGAGCATCTGGGTGGGGCGGCTCATCAGGAAGGGGTCCGCCGACAGCACCAGGCCCGCGATGGCGGCGTCGTGCGGGGCCGCCGCCGACGTGCCGTAGAAGGGGGCGAACGACCCGTAGGTCGTGACGCCGTCGGAGCCGGTCAGGACCGGCTTCAAGCGTAGCTGCCCGCCGGTCGAGGAGCGGTTGCCGGGCGTGTATTCCACCCCGGCGGCGCTGAAGAAGACCCGGCGCGGGCCGTCCGAGCTGAAGTATTCGGTCACGTCCGAAGGCTGGAACGCGCGCCCCTGGCCGTAGGAAATTGAGGCGTCTGCGGCGGCGACGCCGTAGCAGGACGCGGCGCAGGCATGGCCGACGGTGTTAGACGGCGTCGAGTAGTTCAGGGCGGCGGCGCCGTCGCTGGTTACAAACAGGTGCAGGAGTACCCCGTTCCCGCTGGCCTTGACGACGACGATCTTGTTGCCCTGGTTGGCGTTGCAAGACTCGATCGGATTCTGCGTCCCGTTCTGGGTGGTCGTGGAAGAATACAGAACCCTCGTGAACGCGGAGTTAAACACATAGATGTCGTAGTCGTCCGTCGCGCCCCCTTGTGGGTCAGCCCAGAACAGGTAAGCCATCTCGCGCGTGTAATTGGCGTCGGTCAGCACTTGATTCTGGTAGTGGTTTGAAGCATCAAGCGCCAGGGTCGGCAGCCCGGCATCCTTGGAGGTGCCGGTCACGGCGGGGAGGGCCGCGCCGGAAGCGCGCCAGTCCCCTTCCCACGCCGCCGTGACGTTGTGGCTCGGAGCGGGGATGAGAAACTGGTCGGCAATGCCTGGGACGTCTTGGTCCAGGTTGAAGTCGTTGCCCGCCGAGGAGAAGTAGAACGCGCCCGCCGCCGAAACGGCGTCCACGGCCTGGGCAACGGGGCCGTCCTGGAACGGCGGCTCGTCATAGTAGCCCACGTCGTCCACGATGACGCTGCACCCGGCCTGCTGCAAGGCCAGGATGTTGGTCGCGAACTGAGCTTCGGAAGGGTTCGCCGTGGCGAAATAAAGCTGGGCGCCGGGGGCAATGCGGTTGACGATCTCCAGCATCGCCGTGCCTTCGCCCGTGCCGGGGGTGCCGCTCTGGCCGGTCAGTACCGTCACCGGACCGAGGCGTCCCGCCGCCTGCTCGGCGGCTAGGTTGTCCACGCTGTCGGAGATGACGCCGATCTTGATGCCGGTTCCATCCACCCCGTAGGTCGTGCGGGCCAGGGCGGCGCGCTGCGCCAGGTCGCCTTCCGGGTCGGTGGGGCTGGCCGAAGCGTTGGCTTGAGCGGCCAGCGTGAACAGCGGGAGGTCCGACGCGCCCTGGGAGCCGACCCTTCCTGCCGCCTGAGCGCGGCGGACTCGGTCAAGCAGGCCCGGCAGCGCCGCCTTGACGCGCCCCCGACGCGCCGCCGGTGTGGCTGCGACGGGCGACGAGGGTGGGGCGGGCGTGGAC
>CAXTWM010000260.1:0-7232 GCA_964247915.1 uncultured Armatimonadales bacterium
CCACGGGGGGGGGGGGGCGGGCGGCGGGGGGGGAGGCCCGAAGGGGGGACGGTCCAGGCGACCCAGGAGGTGCCACGCCAGCAGCCCGCAGAGAACATAGGTCCCTCCGAACCCGCCGAAGATGGGGCGCAGGGCTGCGTCGGCGGGGAACAGGGCGGTCAGCGCGGCCGCCAGCGCGGCCCCGATCAGCATGGAAAGTTTGTTGACCAGACTGACGGTGGCGCTGACACGACCCTGGAGGTGGTTCGGCGCGGTCGCCAGGAACAGCGTCATCTGGCCCAGGTTGGAGAACGTGTTCGCGACCGTCATCAGGAAGATCATCGCGCCGCCGAGGTAGATGTTCGTGGAGACGGCGAACACCAGGCCCGTCAGCCCCATCACGGTAAAGCCGGGGGCCACGAGGCGCGCGGGAGGCGCGGAGCGGATCGGCCCGACCGTCGCCAGGCCGGTCAGCAGGGCCGCCAGGCCGCTCAACGAGACGAGCAGGCCGTACTGCCGCCCGCTGCCGCCCCAGAGGTCGCGGACGAACGGGAATTCCAGCGTGTTGTAGACGGCCCCTCCCGCGACCACGAGCGACAGCAGGACCAGCGCGGGCCGCAGGACCCGGCTGGTCCAGACATAACGCAGACCCTCGCCGGCGTCCCGCCACAGTCCCCGCAGGCCGCGCGCCGCTCTGGCACCCGGCGGCGTCGCCACCTTCGCCACCAGCCGGACGAAGAGGGCGGAGGCGACGAACGTGGCGGCGTCGAAGAGGAAGACGCCGCGCGGATGGAACCAGAAGATCAGCAGGCCGCCCAAGGCGGGGCCGAGGAACATCGTCGCCTGATTGGCGGCCAGCATCAGCCCGTTGGCCTGGAGCAGCCTTTCGCGCGGCACCAGGACGGGCAGGAGGCCCTGCCGGGCCGGGGAGAAGAAGCAGGAGAACGAGGCCACCAGGAAGGACGCGGCGTAGACCAGGGCCATGTCGTGCGCGTTGAAGAGCGTTTCGTCGTGCGCGCCGCGAACGAAGTGGGCGCTGGGGATGCCGAGCAGCAGCAGGACCGCCAGGGCGCGGCCCAGATCGGCCACGATCATGGTGCGGCGGCGGTTCCAGCGGTCCGCGAAGACACCGCCGGCCAGGCCGAACAGCACGACGGGCAGCGTCCCGAAGACCACCGACAGGCCGAGAAGCGTTTTGCTGTCGGTGGCGTCGTAAACGGCGATGGAAAGCGCGACCGCCAGGGCCGTGTCGCCGAGGTTGGAGATGACGTAGGCGAGCCACAGCCAGAGAAAGTTCCGCTCGCGGAACAAAGACAGGCTCGACGACTCTTTGGTTCCCCTGCTCTCACTTGCCATGAAGATTCTTTTTATTATAACATGATTTTACCATGTACCGACTTCTCAAACCACAAAAATCTTTGGGGGCGGGGGCGCGTGGTATAATAAAGGCATCGGAGGAACGTCATGCCGGAGTCACCCCTTCCCCAACTCGGTCCAGAACTCAGCTATCCCCGCCGGGCCACCCGCGCGGTCCGCGTCGGCCCTGTCGTCATCGGCGGCGGGCACCCGGTCGTCGTGCAGAGCATGATCACCGAAGAAACGCGCAACGTCGCCGCCTGCGTCCGGCAGATCATCGCCATGCACGAGGCCGGCTGCGAGATCGTCCGCGTCACCACCCCCACCCTGGCCGAAGCGCACTGCCTGGGCGAGATACAGGCCGAGGTCCGGCGGCGCGGCTACGACGTCCCGCTGGTCGCCGACGTCCACCACCAGGGCAGTGACATCGCCGTGGCCGTCGCGCGGTTCGTGGACAAGGTCCGCATCAACCCCGGCCTGTTCGTCTTCCGCAAGCCGCGCGGGCGGGCGGACGAGTACACGGACGCTGAGGTCCGCGAGGAGCGGGCGGCCATCGAGGAGTCGCTGCTTCCGGTGATCCGGGTCTGCCGCGAGCGCGACATCGCCATGCGGATCGGCGTCAACCACGGCAGCCTGGCCGAGCGGCTGACGGTCATGCACGGCGACACGCCCGAGGGCATGGTCGAGAGCGCCCTGGAGTACATCCAGATCTGCGAGGCGCACGATTACCGCAACCTCGTCATCTCCTTGAAAGCGTCGCGCGTCCCCGTGATGCTGGCCGCCAACCGCCTGATGGCGCGGCGCATGGCCGCGCTGGGCATGGACTACCCGCTGCACCTGGGCGTGACCGAAGCGGGCGACGGCGAGTACGCCCGGATCAAGAGCACGGCGGGCATCGGGACGCTGCTGGCCGAGGGCATCGGCGACACGATCCGCGTCTCGCTGTCCGAAGACCCCATCAATGAGCTTCCGGCCTGTTACGACATCTTGCAGGCGTTGGGCTTGCGGAAGACCAAGGTGGAGTTCATCGCCTGCCCGTCCTGCGGGCGGACCAAGTTTGAGCTGACGTCCGTGCTGCGGCAGGTCAAAACCGCAACCAGCCACCTCGTCGGGCTGGACATCGCCGTGATGGGCTGCATCGTGAACGGGCCGGGGGAGATGGCGGACGCCGACTACGGCTACGTCGGCAAGGGCGGCGGCGTCATCACGCTCTACCGGGGCCGCACACCGGTCAAGAACGTGCCCCAGGAGCAGGGCGTTTCGGAGCTGGTGGGCCTGATCAAGTCCGACGGCCGCTGGACCGACCCACCGGAGGGGCAGGCCGTTCCCGCTCCGTCGTTTGCGAAGGAACTGGCGATGGCGGGTTAGGTCCGCCGCGCCAGCAGGAGGCAGGCATCGTCGGCGAGCGAGCCGCCAGCGAAGGCGCGGGCGCCTTCCAGGACGGCGCGGCCGATCTCGTGCGGGGAGGCGTCCGCCGCCCCCTGGGCAAGCCGCGCCATGCCCTCGTAGTCCAGGAATTCCCGCCCACGCCGGGCTTCGGTGATTCCGTCCGTCGCCAGCAGGACCGTGTCCCCCGCCGACAGGGCGCAGACCTCGGCGAAATACGCCACATCCCGCTCCAGGCCCAGCAGGCTGCCCGATGCGGCCAACACCTCCGTCGCCCCGTTCGCCCGCAGGATCAGCGGCGGCTCCGCCCCGGCAACGGCGGCGGTCGTTTCGCCCGTGTCGGGGCGCGTGATCACGACGGCCAGCGTCACGAAGACGTTGTCCGCGTCCCCGTTCAGCCGGTGGTTATCGTAGATGAAGGCGCTCAGGCGGGACAGGGCGCGGCCGGGGTCGGGCATCTCGCGCAGGTACGTCCGCAGGGCGTATTTCACTTCCGCCGTGTGCGCCGCCGCCGCCAGGCCCTTGCCGGACACGTCACCGACGACCAGGGCGACCCGCCCCCCGTCCAGCGCAAAGGCATCGAAAAAGTCCCCGCCGACCTGCGCCTCCGCCCAGGCGGCTTCATAGAGGGTGGCGACGGAAAGGCCGGGGAAGGCGTCTTCGGCGATCTCCGGCAGCAGGGCGCGCTGGAAGGTAGCGGCGATCTCACGCTCCTGGCGATACTCCCTTTGCAGCCGCTCCTCCTCCTCCTTGCGCTGCGTGAGGTCCCGCATGACTTTCGCGTACCAGCGTAGGTTCCCGTCTTTGTCTTTCAAGGCGGTCATCACGCCGCTGCCCCAAAAGCGGCTGCCGTCCTTTCGCATGTGCCAGCGCTCGTCCTCCGCGCGGCCTTCCGACCGCGCGGTCCGCAGCTCCCCTTCCGGCACGCCCCGCTGCCGATCCTCCGGCGTGAAGATGAGCGCGCTGTGCTGACCCAAGGCCTCCGCTTCGGCGTAGCCGAGGATACGGCCCGCCCCGCTGTTCCAACTGACGATGTGCCCCTCCGGGTTCATCAGAAGGATCGCGTAGTCCTTGACCTCCTCCACCAGCAGGCGGTAGCGGTCGGCCTCGGCCTGGTTGCGGTCGGTCAGGTCGCGCAGCAACCAGCGCAGGCCGGTGGGGCGGCCCTGCGGGTCGCGGACGACGGAGAGGGTGACGGCGGCTGGGATCGTCTCGCGGCGGCGCGGCCTGACGTTCATTTCTCTTTCGACCGTTTCAAGCGCCTGCGCTATGTCCCGGAGGAGGAGGCGGAACGCCTGCCGCTCGTCTTCCGGGATGAAGGTCGCCAGCGGCTTCCCCCGGAGGAAGCGCCTGGACAGGCCCAGCAGGCCCACGGCGGCCCGGTTCGCTTCCCGGATGACGCCGTCTGGGTCGGTGACGAGATAGGCATCAGGGGCGGACTCGAACAAATCTTCATAGTGAAGCCGCCATGTCGCCACCTCGTCATGCGTGGCGACCAGCGCCTCGTTCTGGGCGCGCATCTCCTCCTCGGCCACGCGCAGCTCCTCGATGGTGCTGTTCATGGTTTCAAAAGCGACGTCCAGCAGCGTCTGCGGGCCGGGGGGCGCCTCCGTCACCTGCCGGCGCAGGTCCCGCACATGCTCATGCAGGTACTCGATCCCGTCCGCAAAGGAGTCTCTAGTTGCCACATCAAACCAAGTCTTTCCTAGTAACCGATCATTACATAAATAAGGTCTTGTCTGTGTATACCCACAAAAATTAGGGGGGGGGGGTAGCAGGCAGACACATGAAAAACGAATTTCCTCCCATCAAATAGGCGGGAACTTGCCGCTGAGGAATCACGTCCGAGCAATACCGGCACTGAGGCTGCGGCCTCGGACAGCCACAATGAGATCAGAACCAAGATGCCCCGGCTTAGAAGAGTGCGACCATGAACCGAAAAAACGAGCGGCCCGGTGAGGAAGACTTGACCGACCGCCTCTGGCACGCGATCACCGCGATTCAGGCGATGACGGACCGCCTGCTGGCCCAGCAAGAGAAGACCCGGCGCGGCCAGGGCGCCGACGCCTACAGCCTGACCCGCCCCGCCGCCTAGGGCGTCCCGTTTCCGGGCGGGACGCCCTGGCTGGGCGTCCCGGCCTGGCTTTGCCCGTTCAGGGTGATGATGATCTGGCTCGACTGGGCACTGCCTCCCATCGTGATCTTGTACGGCTCCTCCAGAACGGGCGTGTTGCCCGGCGCCCCCTCGGCGGGCTTGGTGTAACGCCAGGAGACATGGCCCGGATTGGGGTCGTCGTCCAGGTCGTTGTGCAGCATCTTGCCGTCCACGCGGCCCTCCTGGACGAGCTGCATTAGCGTCTTGGGGTACTGCCCCTTTTCCTGATGGTAGGCGACGACCGCCTGGCGCAGAAGCGCGCCCTGCATCCCCGCTTTGCCGGCGATGATGCCGACCCCGAGGGGGCTGTTCTTGGAGGGATGGTCTATCTGGTCCTTCACCTTGCGGACCAGCAGGACGCCGCCGACGGCGGCCAGCAGGAACAGGCCGAGACAGCCGAAGCCGGCGATCTTCCAGCCGTTGACGCCGGACTTCCGGGGCGGGGCGCTGTAATAGCCGCCGGGCGGCGGGGCGGGGGGAGTGCTCATGCCCTATTATATCATGCCCGCCGCCCACAAGCAAGCAAAACCGCTGGTTTCCACGACCCCCTCACGCTTAGGACCCCGGTTGGCATGGTTCATGCACGATGGTCCTTTTCGCCCGCCTCAATTCCCTCTCTAGTTTTCCCGCCCCGCGCCAATAATCAGAAGCAGAGAATTTCGGACGCAGAGAATTTCGGACGGCTTTACGGGGGGTGTTCTACATGCTCGGACTGGCACAGATATTCGGCAAAGAGAAGGTCGTCGGCGTGGACGTCGGCAGCCGCTTCATCAAGGTGGTGCAGGCCGAGGCGGGGCGCGCGCCGGGCACCTGGCAGGTCGTCAAGGCCGCCGTGGGGCCGACGCCCCCGGATGCCGTGCGGGACGGGATCGTCATGGACCAGGCCGCCGTCGCCCAGGCCCTCAAGGCGCTGATGGCCGGCGCGGGCATCGAGGCGAACGCCGCCGTGGCCGCGATCAGCGGGGCCAGCGTCATCGTCCGCCACGTCAAGCTCCCCCGAATGGCCGAGGGCGTCCTGCGCCGGTCCGTCCGCTTCGAGGCCGCCAAGCACATCTCGTCGAACGTGGACGACAGCATGATCGAGTTCGAGATCACCGGCCCCGTCCCCGGCGAGGACGACAAGATGAGCGTGATGCTGGTCGCCGCGCCCAACGACATGGTGGAGTCGCGGCTGGCGGCCCTGGCTCTGGCGGGCCTGGAGCCGGTCGGGGTGGACATTGAGGCGTTCGCCTTGCAGCGCGCGCTGGTGGACCTGTCGCCGACGCGCCCCGGCGAAGGCACGACCCTGGCCCTGCTGGACATCGGCGCGACGACCACGGACGTCAACATCGTCACGAACGGGCTGTTCGCGCTGACCCGCAACATCCCCATCGCCGGGGACAGCTTCACGCAGGCGCTGAAGGCCGTCGCCCCCGGCGAGGGCTGGAACGCGCTGGAAGAGCTGAAGGCGCGGGTGGAGATGACCGCCCTGCTCCAGCCGGACGCCGACCCCGAAGCCGCCGGCCTGGCGCGGGCGGTGCAGCCCGCGCTGGACGAGCTGCTGCGCGAGGTGCGCCGCTCCACCAACTACTACCAGTCGCAGCTCGCCGACCCGGCGAACTCGATCCTGCCGGCGGGGACGACGTCGCAGACCAGCGGCCCCGTCTCGCGGATCATCATCACGGGCGGCAGCGCGAAGATGAAGGGGTTGGAAGCCTACATGGCCGCCCGCCTGGGAATCCCCGTGGAGATGTGGAACCCCTTCGCCAGCCCCGCCCTCGACTCGGCGCGCATCGCGCCCGGCTTCGCCGAGGAGAACCACCCCTTCCTGGTCACCGGGATCGGGCTGGCGCTCAAGGAGCTGACCGCGCTTCCCGCCCGCCAGGCGGAAAAGGCGGCCGCGACGCCCCGGTTCCGCAACCCGCTGGCGAAGGCGGCGTAGCCCAAAGAGTAAGAGCGGGCGGGGGGACCCCGCCCTTCTTCTGCCCGAAAAGAGACTTTCCATGCCTTCGATCAACATGATTGCCGTGCGCCGCGAAGAAAAGCGGCGTCAGGAACAGAACATCCGCAAGCTCCTCTACGCGATCCTCGGCGAGATCGGCCTGGTCGTCGCGGTCGCCTTCATCCTGACGGCCCGCATCCTGGTGACTCAGAACGAGAACCGCCGGCTGAGTGACCGGGTCAGCGCCTTGCAGCCGAGCGTCACCCGGATTCAGCAGCTGCAGAGCCAGACGGCCCTGCTGGTGCCCAAAGTCCAGACGCTGGACGGGGCCAAGGCCGACACGCTCTTCTGGTACAAGAACTTTTATGCGGTCACCACGAGTCTGCCGCCCAAGACCTGGCTGACCTCGCTGGCGACCGGGACCGGGGCGGGGGC
>CAXTWM010000261.1:0-2804 GCA_964247915.1 uncultured Armatimonadales bacterium
ACCCACCCCCCCACTGACGACAATGAGAATGATCCTCTGCGGCCACGGAGCGGCTCTTGCCATCGCCTGAGAGGCCGCCGGGCATCTTGCCGTAGGCTGCCGGATCAAAGACATCGTCAGCCCCAGGATAATCCACAGATACAGCGTGATGCAGCCGAACTGCCAGCCGGGGTTTGCCAGCGCATCCACCATATGACCCACAATGGCGGAGACGCCCCCAATCAAGAGCCGTTGTTGGAAAAGATCTGACGCAAGGCGTCGCACCATGAGGGCGCTGAAAATTATCAAGGCTCCCCAGGCGGTCAGCCAGAGGCCAGCCCCGATCAGCCCCAACTCGGCTGCCATCTGCAAGTAGGAGTCGTGTGCCTCATCCTCGATGCTGGGACCCTGTCTCTGAACCACGTCTGCGGGATGCCCCGTCTTCGTGAACGGATAATGGCGGAGCGGGTAGCTGCCGACTCCCCAGCCTTGCACGGGTTTCTGCGCGATCATGGATTCTGTCCCCGCCCACACGGCCAAACGCCACCGGGTGGAAGCGTCTTTGTCTTGAAAGGCATTCGCGACCGTCTGCGCTCGGGCGAACGTTGCGGCCCGATCCGGCGACGTGCCGACGAACACCACGGCAAATCCGATGATCGCTGTGGCCACCCCGATTCCGCTGAGAAGGACATGCCGCTTTACAAAGGATGTGTGTGCCTTTGGTCTCTGTGCTTCCGCGAGAACAAGCAGAAGCCCAAACGTGAGCAGGGCCGACGCTTCTCCGAGCCAAGCCGAGCGGCAGCGGGCCGCCACTAACGCCGCCAGACAGACCACGGAAGTTGCTTGTGCTACGAGCCTCCGGGCCGGGGCGACCGGTGCCAAACTGATGGAAAGCGAGAAGGGGATAATCAACATCGAGAACGCGCCGAAAAGCTGGTGATCATGGAAGACGCCGACCGCGACCGGCGTTCCGCTGCTCCCGTACAGTGCGATCCCTGAGAGGGCAATGAGTAAACCCGCCCCCAACAGAGCGTCTGCGATGAACAGACGACGATTGATCGCTCGTGCTTGGGTTGCCACGACATCTGCAATCAGCACACCTGCCGCCAGCGGCAGCGCCCCCTGAATCGCGAACGCCGGGGCGGCCGTGCGGAAGGCTGAAACGAGCGCCCACAAAAGAAAAAGATGAAGGCAGACCGACGGGAGACTGGGGAGAGCGTCAAAGGACCCCTTCAGCGAGGCCACAGACCGGGGACGTGACAGCAGAGTGACGAGCACGACGACCGCACCTAGTTCCATGCCGACCGTCTGCGCCCCATGCCAGTTTCTACTCGTCACAGGGGTCAAGAGCAGCGGCGCAAGCAGGGCCGTGATCGCGATGACGGAGAGCGGCCCCTGTTCCCGCAGAAACGAAAGCCATGTCGGTCCCGTCGGCTTCTTGGAGGGCGGTCGCTGCTGAGGGTTTGGCATAGATTCTGTCCCGGCGACGGCGCTGCGTGTCATTACCATCTGGGGCAGCAGCATACAGGAGTAATGATACCCGTTGCACAAACCATGCCAAGTCGTCTGCACCCACATTGACGCCTGCGTGTTGACACGGTGGTTTCCGCCCGGCCCCAATGCGGGGAGAATGCGGGACAATGAAACCTTTGAACATCGCCCTCATCGGGTGCGGCCTCATCAGTGAGGAACACATCCGCGCCTACGGGAAGTACCCTGACCGGGCGCGGATCACGGTCTGCTGCGACATCGACCCCGACAAGGCCGCCGGACGGGCCGCCCTGGCGGGGGACGCCCGCGCCGTCGCCACGCTCGAAGAGGCCCTGGCCGACCCCGAGGTGGATGCGGTCGAACTCTGTACGCCGCATCATCTCCACGCCGAGGCGGCAGTCGCCGCCGCGCGGGCGGGCAAGCACATCCTCTGCCAGAAGCCCCTGGCGAAGACCCTGGCGGAGTGCGACGCCATGATCGCGGCGGCCTCAGACGCCAATGTCACGCTCTTCTACGGCGAGACGAACCTGACCCTGCCCCACGCCATCGAGGCCGAGCGGGTGGTCGCGGCGGGTCGGCTGGGGCGGCTCGTCGGGCTACAGGCCGCTTTCGCCTACTGGCAGGGCGGGAAGGTCCTTTCAACGGCCTGGCGCTACGACCCCCGGATCACGGGCGGGGGGCAGCTCCTGGACAGCGGCATCCACTCGCTCGCCCTGATGCTGAAGATCGGCGGCCCGATCGAGTCCGTCGCCTGCCACGTCACCCGCTTTCGGGAAGAGCTGGGGGGCGAGGACACGTCCACCCTGAGCGTCCGCTTCGCGGGCGGGCACCTGGGCACCCTTTTCTCCACACAGGCCGCCGGAACGTGGGTGTCCCAGCCGGGCCTGACCGTTTACGGGACCGAGGGGGCGCTGACGCTGGGCGGGCCGCTCGGCGCCCTGGTCCTGCACCGGCCCGACCTGCCGGACCGGCGCGAGGTGCTGATCGAGGGCCATCCGGACGGATTCGCCGCCATGATCGGGCGGTATCTGGACACGGTCTTGGACGGGGCGCCCAGCCCGGCCCCCGGCGAGGCAGGGCGCGAGAACCTGCGCGTGGTCCTGGCCGCCTACGAGTCGGCGCGGACGGGCCGCGAAGTGACTGTGGCAGACGTATCGTAAGGACTCCCTCATGCCCCTCAGCATCGGCTGGACCAACCATCTCCTGTCCACCCGCTCCCTGCTTCGATCCACGGTCGCGAAGATGGAGCGGATCGCGGCGGCAGGGCAGTCGCCGAGCGGGGCATCGGCTTGGGCCAGGAGCGCCTCCGCGCGGGGCTGGACGCGCTCCTGGCC
>CAXTWM010000261.1:2814-7231 GCA_964247915.1 uncultured Armatimonadales bacterium
GGGGGGCGGGGGGGGGCCGCGGCGCCCCCCGGGGGGGGGGGCGCGGCGGGCCGCCCCCCCCCCCCCCGATGCCCTGGTGGAAGCCTTGGCTCCCGAGGAGGCGGCCCGGACCGCGCAGCGGCAGCCCGTGGAGGCCACGCGCTACAACCTCGCGCTCCTGCTCCGGGAACTGGATCAGAACGTGCTGGCGGATCTGGCCCCCGAACGGGGGGCACGATATGGCCGGATTGATCCGGCGGACGCCGCCGCTCTTGCCGACGCCCTAGCCGCGATGCAAAGGACGGTGCAAGGGCTGCAAGCGGGGGATCAGGAATAGTCAGGGGCTTTTCCGCATCAGCAGCGAGAACGTGTGCGGCAGTCTGCGGGCGAGGTCGTCGGACAGGTGGGGGAACTGGCCCCAATACAGGTCGGGGTGCTCCTCGATATGCTCCAATCCCAGCCCCGCCGCCACGAGCGCGTTGATCACGTCCCCCAGCGTCCACTGATGCTCCCACGCCCTCGGCCTTTCCCCGTCCGGGCGTTCGATTCGGTCGAGGTGCGGGTTGGGCCAGCGCCGGTCGTTCAGGCGATGGGAAAAGTAGTCGCCGCGCGCCGGGTCCAGCCGGTACTCGGTCGCCCCCATGTCCCACACCCAGTCCAGCGGGTGCCCCTCGAAGACGTACAGCCGCCCGCCGGGTCGCAGCAGACGCGCCGCTGCCCGCGCCCACGCCCCGATGTCCATCATCCACGGCAGCGCCCCCTTGCCCGTGTAGACCAGGTCCGCCGTGCCGTCCAACTCGTGCGGAACGTCCAGGGTGTCGCAGACGTGGAACGTCGCGGGCGCCCCTAGCGCCTCGGCCTTGCGGCGGGCGACGGCGACCATGCGGGGGCTGATGTCGGTCCCGACGACCTCCTGCGCGCCCTGAGCCAGCAGGGAGAGGGTGTCGGTGCCGCCCGCGCACTGGAGGTGTATGGCCCGGAGGCACCACGGGCGCAGGTCACCTAAAATCCGGCGCTCGGGCGGGAACAGGCGGCTGCCGCCGCCCCGCAGGAACGCCGCGTCCCCGGCCTCGTCGCGCTCGTAGAGGGCGGCTGCCCGGTCCCAGGCGGCTCCGGTCTCCTGGTGTCGTTCGTGGATGTCCATGCGGACATTATACCGGGAAGCAGGAACTCGGGGGGCGTGGCGGGAAGATAACGCCACTATGCCTACTTGCCGCTTCGCCCTTCTCCTGATGGTCCTTTCGTCCATCGTGCTGCCCGCCGCGCCCGCCCAGGCCGCTCAGTCCGCCCAGGCACGGCACGGCATGGTGGCCTCGGCCAGCGGCCTGGCCTCGCAGGTCGGCGTGGACACGCTGGAGCGCGGCGGCAACGCCGTGGACGCCGCCGTGGCCGTCGCGCTGGCGCTCGCCGTGGTCTACCCCGAGGCGGGCAACCTCGGCGGCGGTGGCTTCATGCTCATCCGGCTGGCCGACGGCAGGAGCACGGCCATTGATTACCGTGAAACGGCCCCCGCGCTTGCTTCCCGCGCCATGTTTCTGGACAAGGCGGGAAACGTGGTCAAAGGGGCCTCGCTGGTCGGCTACCGTGCGGTAGGCGTCCCCGGAACCGTCGCGGGGCTGGCCCTCGCCCAGCGCCGGTACGGCAGGCTGTCCTGGCGGCAGGTGGTGGAACCCGCCCGACGGCTGGCCGCCCAGGGATTCGTCGTCAGCCCCGCGCTGGCGTCGTCGCTGAGAAAAGCCAAGGCGCTGAACGGCTTCGCCGAGAGCCGGCGCGTCTTCGGGCGTGGCGGCAACTCCTACCGGGCGGGCGAAACCTTCCGGCAGCCGGACCTCGCCGCGACGCTGGGGCGTTTGGAGGAGCACGGAGCGCGCGAGTTCTACACGGGCCGCACCGCGCGCCTGCTGGCGCGGGACATGGCGGCGCACGGCGGGCTGGTGACACTCTCCGACCTCCGCCGCTACCGGGCGGTCGAGCGGGTGCCGCTCCGGGGCACCTACCGGGGCTGCGGGGTGCTGACGATGCCGCCGCCCTCGTCGGGGGGCTTTGCCCTGCTGGAGATGCTCAACGTCCTGGAGCGCTCCGACGTCAGGCGCCTGGGCTACGGAACGGCCCCCACGGATCACCTGCTGGTCGAGGCCATGCGCCGCGCCTTCGCGGACCGCGCGGCCTTCGGCGGCGACCCGGATTTCGTGCGCGTGCCCGTCCGGGGTCTGGTCTCCAAAGCCTACGCCGCCCACCTGGCGAAGACCATTGACCTCCGCCGCGCCACGCCGAGCGCGCAGGTTGGGCAAGGCCAGCCGCAGGCATATGAGGGGCACGACACGACCCACTTTTCGGTCGTGGACGCGCAAGGTAACGCCGTTGCCAACACCTACACGCTGAACTTCCTCTACGGCAGCGGCGTCACCGCCGTGGGCACGGGAGTCCTGCTCAACGACGAGATGGACGACTTCGCCAGCCGCCCGAACACGCCCAACGGCTTCGGGCTGATCCAAGGTGAGGCCAACGCCATCGGGCCGCGCCGCCGCCCGCTGTCGTCCATGACGCCGACGATCCTGACGCGGCATGGCCGGCTGTTCCTGGTGATCGGCTCGCCGGGCGGGCCGACGATCATCAGCACGGTTCTGCAAGTGATCGTGGACGTCGTGGACCACGGCCTGACCCTGCCCCGCGCCCTCGCCGCCCCGCGCCTGCACCACCAGTGGCTCCCGGACGTGATCCGCTATGAACCCGGAGCCGTGCCGCCGGACGTGCGGGCCGCCCTGGAAGCCGAGGGCCACCGCTTCGCCCCCGCGCCGGGCGCGTTCCCCGGCAGCCCGACCTGGGGCGACGCCGAGGGCATCCTGGTTGACCCGCACTCCGGCGTGCGTCTCGGCGCGTCCGACCCGCGCTCCAAGGACGCCCGCGCCGTGGGATACTGACCGTGGGATACTGACCGTGGGATACTGACCGTGGGATAATGGGCGACTAAGCCGGAGGTGAGACAAGTTGGACGATCCGGGGATGGACTACGAGACGCTGACGGGCACTAGGAGCCAGGCGCGCGTGGACGACGAGAACCTGAACACGCTGACGCTCTGCCACTACATCCTGGGCGGCCTCACCGCCCTGTTCTCCAGCCTGTTCATCGGCCATATCGTCATCGGCACGATAATGATCCACAACCCGAGCGCGTTCACGCCGCCCGCCGCGCCGGCGTTCCCTGCGCCTTATCCCGCGCAGCCATCCCCGTTCTTCCCGCCCGGAATGGGCTACTTATTTGTTACGATGGGAACAATCGCTGTGCTGGGCGGCTGGACGCTTGGGGGGGCTGACGGCCTACGCGGGGCGCTGCCTCCGGGCCAGGAAGAACTACACCTTCCTTCTCGTGATGGCCGCCCTCAACGGCACCTTCATCATGCCGCTGGGCACCCTCCTGGGCGTGTTCACGTTCGTCGTGCTCATGCGGCCCTCGGTGAAGGCGCTGTTCGGAGTGCGGTGATGCCATGACCCTTGAACACCTGTTGCTGCCGACCCGCGAGACGCGCAACATTGAGCGGTTCCTGGAAGTCTGCTTCTGGTCGGGCATTCAGGTGACGCGCCTCGCGCCGGGCGAGGAAGATCGGCTCCCGTCCGGGGCGGCGCTGGGGAATGCCGCCGTCCACGGCGGCCCCACCTTCTGCCGCCGGGTGGCGGATGCTTTGGGTGGGCGCGTCGTGGAGCCTGCGCCGGACTTCCTGCCGGCGCTGCCCCCCGAGTACGTCCGCCGCCGGATTGATCTGACCACGCTGGGCTGGGCGCGTCTCCTGGCCGAGCCGAAGTTCATCAAGCCCGTCGCCGACAAGTTCTTCCCCGCCGCCATTTACGAACCGGGGGCGCACCTGGACCTGGGGGCGGAACGGGACGCGGAACCGGTATTAGTCTCCGATCCGGTGGAATGGGAACGCGAGTACCGGCTGTTCGTCTTGGACGGCCAAGTGAAGACCTTTTCGCCGTACCCGCTGCACGGCGAGGTGAGGGTCACGGAAGAACACGGCCGGGAGGCGCTGGGGTTCGGCGAGCGCGTCCTGGCCGACGAGCGCGTCCGTCTGCCGCGCGCCGTCGTCCTGGACGTCGGCCGGATACGCGGGGCGGGCTGGGCGGTGGTCGAGGCGAACGAGGCGGTCATGAGCGGCATCTACGACTGCGACCCAATCGCCGTCCTGGAAGTGCTGGCGCTGGGGCTGGCGCGGAAACCTGCCTGAACACACGTTTTAAGAGGCTTGATGCTGTACGCCGCCCGCGCGGGAGCGGCCATGATCGCTCTCCTGCCGCACGTCTTAGCCAAAAAATCACCCCGGCTGCTGATAGCAGCCGGGGTGATCTCGGAAAGGGGGAAAAAGGGCGAACGATGAGACTTGAACTCACGGCCTCCAGTGCCACAAACTGGCGTTCTAACCAACTGAACTACGCTCGCCGT
>CAXTWM010000262.1:0-2284 GCA_964247915.1 uncultured Armatimonadales bacterium
CGCCCGCCCCGAACATCGCCGCCGGGCAGTCGGACCCGGACGTGCGGGCGGGTCAGGCGCGCATCCTGGCCCCGACGGCGGGGGTTTGGCTGCGCTTCACCAGCCTGCGAGACTTCCGCCGGAGTGTGCCCGGCTATCAAACGCTCTGGGCGGACACGCTGACGCCCAACCTCCTGATGCCTTACGGCCTGCGCGACGCCTACGGCTATGAGCCGGTCGCCCTGAAAGACGCGCAGACCGTGGACGGCAAGGCGGCGGGGGCGTTCGATCCGAAAGCCAAGCCGGAGGAGCGGGCGGGGGCGACGAGGCTGGCGGGCGCGCTGGGCGTCAAATACATCGCCCTCTGCCGCGTTACCCCGCCCGAAGACACCTTGCCGGGTCTGGTCCCGGTCCGTGCCGCCCCCACCCTCGCGCCGCCGGGCAAAGGGCATGGGCCGGGGGCATCGGTCTACCTGTCCCGGAATGCGCGGTGGCAGCCGCGCGCGCGCCTGGAAGGGTTGCCTGTCCCCGTCACGCTCCAAGACGAGGGGCCGGACCGGGTGACGCTGACGTGCGTGACGACCGGGGCGACCCGGCTGATACTGGCGGACACGCAGGCGGCGGGCTGGCGGGCGACGGCGGACGGGCGACCCGCGCGCATCGAGACCTACGGCGGCAGCCTGCGCGCCGTGCGATTGACCGCGCCGGGGGCGCACACCGTCGTGTTCTCTTACTCCCCCACCCCCTACCGGCTCGGCCTGTACCTGTCGCTGCTCACCCTCGCGGGCCTGGCGGGCGCGCTGTCATTCGCCGGCGCAAGAAATATCGCGCGCCGGGGAGGAATCCGGGGCGGGGGCGGCGAATAGCGCCGGGACTGCCGAGGCAGACACTTCCAGGGCAGCGCCGCCCACCCTTTTCAGCGCCCATACCATACCTAGTTTCAGAGGAGTCTTGTCCTATGCCTCATCCCAGCGCCTCCGCGCGTTTGTTCGGCTGCCTGTTTTCCGCAGCGGCCCTGGCCCTCACCCTGAGCGGCTGCGCCAACAAGTCGTCCACCACAGCCTCGTCCGGCGGAGGCGGCGGGGGCGCGGCTTCGGATGCCATTGTGATCGGCGAGTACGGCTCGATGACGGGCGCGCAGGCGACGTTCGGCACGGCGACCGACAACGGCATCCAGCTCGCGGTCTCCCAGATCAACGCGGGGGGCGGTATTGACGGGCACAAGGTCCAGGTCGGCTCGACTGGCAAGCCCGAAGACGACCAGGGCCAGCCGGACGCGGCGGCGACGGCGGTGAAGAAACTGATTACGCAGGACAAGGCCGTTGCTGTTCTGGGGGAAGTCGCCTCGAAGAACTCCATCGCGGCCGCGCCGTTCTGCAACACCAGCAAAGTGCCCATGATCTCGCCTTCGTCCACCAACCCCAAGGTGACCCAGGATAGGCCTTACGTTTTTCGCGTCTGCTTTATTGACCCGTTCCAGGGGACGGTCGCGGCCAAGTTTGCGACCGGGACGCTGAACGCGAAGACGGCAGCGGTGCTTTACGACAAGACCAGTGACTACAGCAACGGTCTACAGGACTTCTTCCAGAAGGCGTTTACCGCCCAGGGCGGCAAGGTGGTGAGCGTCAGCACCTACCAGGCCGGCGACCCTGATTTCCGGTCGGCCCTGACCACCATCCGTGCGACCAACCCGGACATCCTGTACGTTCCCGGCTATTACAACGACGTCGGCACCATCGCCCGCCAGGCGCGCGAGGTCGGCATCAAGGCGCCGCTGATGGGCGGCGACGGCTGGGAGTCGCCGGACCTGCTCAAAGGCGCGGGCGGCGCTTTGGAAGGTTGCTATTTCACGGACCACAGCGCCCTGGACCCGAAGGACCCGGTCGTCAAGAAGTTTATTGACACTTACAAGGCGGCCTACGGCGGCCAAAGCCCCGACGCCCTGGCGGGGGCCGGCTATGACGCGGCGGGCGTCCTGTTCGCGGCGTTCAAAGCCGCCGGGACGCCCGCCGACGGCGACTACAACTCGGACGCCTACCGGGCCAAGCTGCGCGACGCCATCGCGGCGACAAAAGGGTATAAAGGGGCGACCGGGGACATCACGCTGGACGCCGACCGGAACGCCCGGAAGTCCGCCGTTGTCTTACAGATCAAGGGCGACAACTACAAAAACGTCATCGCCACGTTCCAGCCGTAGGACCTCTCCCCGGCGCAGCACTGGCTACTGCACTGGCAGCCCTGGAAGGCCCCGATGGCAAGCGCCGACCCTTTCCAGTTAGGGAGGGGTGAATACGGACCCCTGCCC
>CAXTWM010000262.1:2384-7225 GCA_964247915.1 uncultured Armatimonadales bacterium
CCCTGCCCTCGCGCATTTTCCAACAACCCATGCACGACCTTTCGCAACAACTGCTCATCGCCTTGCAGCTCGGCTCCATCTACGCCCTGATCGCCCTGGGCTACACGATGGTTTACGGCGTCCTCAAGCTCATCAACTTCGCGCACGGCGACGTTTACATGGTGGGCGCGTATGCCGGGCTGGGGGCGGCCAACATCGGCATGGCGACCGTCCTAGGCGGCGGCATGGCCGCCTTCCTGCACGCACGGACGCTGGTTCCCTCCTGGCTGGGCGCGATCCTGGTGCTGCTGGCGGCCATGCTGCTCTGCGCCATCTTGGGGCTGGTGATCGAGCAGGCCGCCTACCGTCCGCTGCGGACGCGGGCCTGGATCGCGCCCGCCGTGTTCCTGGGCGCGGCGGTCGGATACGTCGCTTATGAGATCGCGCTGAACTCGAACCGGACTCCGGCGTCTTCGGTCGTCATCGGCGTCCTCGCCTGGGCCGGGCTGGCCGCCCTGTTGTGGACGACGCAGCGGCGGCGCACGCCGGGCAGCGCCTCACGGCTGACCGCCCTGATCACCGCCATCGGCGTCTCGCTGTTTATCGAGAACTTCGGCGTCCTCAAGCAGATATTCTCGTCCAACCCGCGCTTTTTCCCGCCCTTGGTCACCCTGTCGCCCGCCGTGGAGAACGTGCTGATCTTCGGCGTCTCGCTTTCGCTGATGATCGCGCTGACGTACATCGTGACGCGGACGCGGGTCGGCAAGGCAATCCGGGCGGTCTCGTTCGACGCCGACGCAGCGGCCTTGATGGGAATCAACACGGACCGCGTGATCGCCTTCACGTTCATGCTGGGCGCGTCCCTGGCCGGAGCGGCGGGCGTGCTGGTGTTCGGCTTGCAGCACACGCACTTTGACCCGTATGTCGGCATCCTGTACGGCCTGAAGGCGTTCGTCGCCGCCGTGCTGGGGGGCATCGGCAACATCCCCGGCGCCGTGCTGGGCGGGATCATCATGGGGCTGGCCGAGACGCTGGTCGTGGCGTATGGCCCGCGCGTCGGCATAGACAGCACCTACCGGGACGCCGTGGCCTTCCTGCTGCTGATCGTGATCCTGCTGCTGCGCCCGGCGGGCCTGCTGGGGACGTTCGCCCCGGAGAAAGTTTGATGGCCGTCAGGAACGAAGATTACGAAGAACTTGGGTTGAAACCGGGCGCGACACCTACGCAGGTGCGACAGGCGTACCGGGACATGGCGAATGTTTGGCACCCAGATCGGTTCGCCCATGACCCGCGACTTCAGGAGAAAGCGCAGGATAAGCTGAAGGCTATCAACGACGCCTACAGCCGCCTGAGCACGCTGACGCTCGACCCGACGCCGCAACCGCTGGCGCCGAGGCCCGAGCAGCCCGCTGTCCCCGTCACAACACCCCCTACGCCGATCCAACCGGGGGGCACTTCTCGGCCCCGCCCGCTCTGGCTGCGGATGGGGGGCGTCGCCCTGCTTGTTGCCCTGCTTCTGCTGGTGGACCACCTGATGTACGGCGCGGACCGGGTGGCGCACGACCAGTACAAAGAGGACATACTCATCCGCTGCGGGCTGGCGATCATCCTGGCCGTGTCGCTGAACATCGTCAACGGGTTCACGGGGCAGTTCTCGCTGGGGCACATCGGGTTCTACATGGTCGGGGCCTATGTCGGGGCCGCCCTGTCCACCTACGGCCACGCGCGTTTGTTCCCGCACCTACCGACGGACGGGACGCCCGTCGGGATCGTGGAGGGCGCCTGGCCCGTCCTAGCGACGAGTCTGGCGGGCGGACTAGCGGCGGCGATGATCGGCTGGCTGGTCGGCCTGCCCTCGCTGCGGCTGCGCGGGGACTACCTCGCCATCATCACGCTGGGCTTCGCGCAGATCATCCTGGTCATCATCCGCAACATCAAGGCGGTGGACGGCGCGACGGCCTTCACGGGGCTGCCCGTGGCGAGCCAGGACCAGTCACTGCCGCACGTCGCGACGCCGCACCTGACGAACCTGTTCTGGGTATTTCTGATTGCCGCACTGGTGCTGTGGGTGGCCTACAGCCTGCGCTTCTCCATGCACGGGCTGGCGTTCCTAGCCGTGCGCGAGGACGAGATCGCGGCGGAGGCGATGGGGATCAACACGACCCGGTACAAGGTGCTGGCCTTTGTCCTGAGCGCCTTCTTCACGGGCATCGCCGGGGCACTGTTCGCCCACTACCAGTCGTCGCTGTCCAACGAGTCCTTCCGGTTCGAGCGTTCGGTGGATACGGTCGTGATGGTGGTGCTGGGGGGGCTGGGCAGCATCAGCGGCGTGACAATCGCCGCCGTCCTGCTGACGGTCCTGCCGGAAGCCCTGCGGCCTATCGCCGAGTACCGGCTGGTGGTCTACCCGCTCCTGCTGGTCGTGCTGATGCTGACCCGGCCGCAGGGCATCTTCGGGCGCGAGGAGATCGGGCGGGCCTGGCTGGCGGGGCAGGTGGGGGCTGTGCGCGGCTGGTTTGACCGCCGCCCTGCCCCCACCCCCGACCTGGAAACGGGCCGTGATGTGATGACGACGGCGCGGGACCGGGACGAGACCAACCTGTAGCGAACCCGGCACCGGCCTAACCGGGTTCAGCCCTGAAGCGCGGCCGCGACGGCTTCTTCGCACCTCCAGCCGCGCCCCTCCTCCGACATCAATGCATACGTCGAATCGCCCAGGTCGGCGCGAATTTGGGCGGCGACCTGCTCCGTTTCCTCCGCCTCCTTCGGGGTGGCGACCACGCCAAGCGTGTCGCCGAGCGCCTGGGACGCGCCGAGAAGGCGGGCGGCCTGTTCCGCATCGTCTTCGGCGAGGGCGAGGGCGGCGAACTCTTCCAGCGTCAGCGCGATCTGCCGCGTGTCGCCCTGTTTCTGATGCAGGCGCAGGCTTTCGGTCAGAAGGGGCCGCGCCTCGGCGGGCCATCTTTGACGCACGGCGAGGCGTCCCAGGCCGCGCAGCGCGATCGCCGTGTCCCCTTCTTCCCCGGTCTCGCGCGACAGGGCCAGACTTTCCGTGAGCAGGGTGCGGGCCGTTTCCCACTCCTCCCGATCTAGGGCCGCCAGGGCCAGACTGGTCTGGACGACCGCGAGGGGGCCGCTGCCCAGTGTCCGGCAGAGCGCCAGGCTGCGCTCAAGACACGCCTGCGCCGCCGCCGGCTCGTTCAGGCCGCGCTCGATCTCGCCCTGGTTGTACAGCGCGAACGCCAGGTTGCGATCATCGCCGAGCGTCTCGTGGATGCGGATGGCGGCGGCGTACAGCGCGCGCGCCTGGGCGTAGTCGCCCTGCCAGTGCGCGATGATCGCCAGGCCGCCCAGCGAGGGCGTGCTGTTGTGCCCTTCCCCCTCCAGCGCCCGCGCCTGCGCCAGAGCCTCCGTGAAGCTCGCCTTCGCCTCCTCATACCGCCCCTGATAGAGCAGGGCGTTCGCCAGCATCTGACGCGATTTGAGCAGGTTGATCGGGTCGTCCAGCGTCTGCCAAAGGCCCAGCGCGGCCTCGCTGTACGCCTGCGTCGCCGGATAATCGCCCTGCCAGTAGGCGAGAAAGCACCCGCCGTGGAGGGCCACCGCGCGCAGCTTCGCCGGGGCGTCCTCGATGCGGGCCAGGGCGTCCTCGATGCGGCCGCGCCCCTCCCGCAGGGCGCCGCGCATGGCCCAGAACTGCACCAGGGCGCCCGCCAGACGCAGCTCGGTATCGACGCCGTCCGCCTCCCCGTGCGCGGCGTCCAGGGCGGCGCGCAGGTTGTCGTCGTCGGCCCCCAGGCGCTCCAGCCAGCGGGCCTGCTCCGGGCCACGCAGGGCCGCCCGTGACTCTTCCGCCAGACGGAGGAAGTGGTCGCCGTGCCGCGCCCGCAGCCGCGCCCGGTCCTCCTCCGAAAGCTGCTCCCCGGCGAACTCGCGCAGCGTTTCCAGCAGGCGGAAGCGCGGCTCCGCCCCGTCGTGCTCCACGAGTACGAGGGACCGCTCCCGGAGCTGCGTCAGGAACTCCAGCGCCGACGGCTCCTCGCAGACCGCCTGGGCCGCTTCCGCCGTGCAGCCGCCGCGAAAAACTGACAGATGGGCGAAGAAGCGCTGCAAGGGCGGAGGGATCAGGTCATAGCTCCACGCCAGGGCGGCCCACAAAGACCGGTGCCGACTGTCCTTGTCCCCGCGCCGGCTGTGGAGCAGCTCGAAGCGCTGCGCCAGGCGCTCGTTCATCTGCGCGGGCGTCAGGGCCATCGCCCGCGCCGCCACCAGCTCGATGGCAAGGGGGATGCCTTCCAGGCTCCGGCACAGCGCGGCCACGGCGGCGGCGTTGCCGCGCGTAAGCTGGAAGTCTGGGCGTGTGGCCTGCGCCCGGTCCACGAAGAGCTGCACGCCGGCGGCCTGGGCCACCAGGGCGGGCGTTTCGGGCGCGTCGGACCCGGAAGGCGGCGGGACGGGAAGCGGCGGGACCGGGCATTCCTGCTCGCCCGGCAGGGCCAGGCGGCGGCGCGACGTGACCAGGCAGGTCAGGCTGGGCAGGCGCGTCAGCAGGGAAAGAACGAGGGGAGCGCCGCGCTCGACGAGGTGCTCGAAGTTGTCCAGGACGAGCAGGCCCGGCGGCAGGGCGGCGAGCGCGGCGACGACCTGATCGAGCGGCTCGGCGTCGGCGGCGCGGGGCAGCGCCAGGGCCTCGGCGATCGCGGCGGGGATCAGCCGGGCATCGGACAGGTCGGCCAGGGGTACAAAGCAGACGGGGCCGGTGAACCGGCAGTCGGCGCGCTCCGTGATCTGACGGGCGGTTTCGAGGGCCAGCCGCGTTTTCCCCGAGCCGCCCGGTCCCGTCAGAGTCACCAGCCGCGTGG
>CAXTWM010000263.1:0-7215 GCA_964247915.1 uncultured Armatimonadales bacterium
CTACAGGCAGGCGGGGCGGGGGGACGAAGCCGGGGGCTTCGCGGCGGGTGATCTTCCTGCCTTGCAGCTTCTCGATGGCGGCCAGGTTCGGCAGCTCTTCAGGGCTGACCAGGGAGAAGGCGTCGCCGACGCTGCCCGCGCGGCCCGTCCGTCCGATGCGGTGGACGTAGTCCTCGGGCACGGCGGGCAGCTCGAAGTTGATGACGTGCGGGAGCTGGTCAATGTCCAGGCCGCGCGCGGCGATGTCGGTCGCCACCAGGACGCGCACGGCCCCCGATTTGAAGTCGGCCAGGGCGCGCGTGCGCTGGGGCTGGGAGCGGTCGCCGTGGATGGGGGCGGCGGAAACGCCGTCCCGGCCCAGGTTCTTCGCCAGCTTGTCCGCGCCGTACTTGGTGCGCGTGAAGACGAGGGCCTGCGCGATTCTCTCGCCGCCCCCGCCGCCTTCCAGAAGGTAGGTCAGCAGGGCGCGCTTGTCTTCCTTCTCGGCCAGGTAGACGGACTGGCGCACCAGCTCGCTTTCCGCATTGCGCCGGGCCACGTCCACGCCGACGGGGTTGTGGAGCAGGCCGTCGGCCAGCGCCCGAATCTCGTCCGAAAAGGTCGCCGAGAACAGCAGGTTCTGGCGGCGCGCGGGGAGCAAGGCGAGGACGCGGCGGATGTCCCGGATGAACCCCATGTCCAGCATCCGGTCGGCCTCGTCCAGCACGAAGATCTCAACGCGGCTCAGGTCGAGCGTCTTCTGCCCGAGGTGATCGAGCAGGCGGCCCGGCGTCGCGACCAGGATGTCCACCCCCGCCCGCAGCGCCTCGATCTGCGGGTTGATGTTGACGCCGCCGAAGATCACGGCCGTCCGCAGCGGCAGATACTTCCCGTAAACGCGCACGCTTTCTTCCACCTGCGCGGCCAGCTCGCGCGTCGGCGTCAGGACCAGGGCGCGCACGGGTCGGCGCGACGCCGCCGATTGGGTGGGGGAGGCGAGGAGGCGCTGCAAGAGCGGCAGCGTGAAGGCCGCCGTCTTGCCGGTGCCGGTCTGCGCCCCCGCCAGGACATCGCGCCCACCCAGGATCGGCGGGATGGCCTGGGCCTGAACCGGCGTCGGCGTCTGGTAGCCCTCGTCGGCGAGGGCGCGCAGGAGTTCGGCGCGCAGGCCGAGCGAGGCGAAGGACACGGCGTTTGGGGGAGTGGCGGCGGAAGACATGGGCATAGCATACCCCAATCGGAACCCGAACCCGCCCCCATAGGGTACAATAGGCCGGAGGTGTCGGCATGGATCGTCGCGTTTTTCAGCCCCAGCCAACCAACGGCAAGGCGCACCGGCGCACGTCGCTCCGCATGGCGGCCGCCGTGCTGCTGGCGGGGGGGCTGGCCGTGTGGCACGGGCGCGGGGGCGGGCTGCCCCTGGACCGGAACGAAGGGATGCTGCTGCTGCTCGCCCTGCTGACGGCGGGCTACCTGTACGCCCGCGCCCGCCTGAAACAGTCCCAGCGCGGCCTGCGTGAGACGCCGCCCGCCGCCAAGCGGCCCACCCCGCGCGTCAAATTCCCCGCCGCCCCGCCGGAGTGAACTTTATGCTTGATGAACTGAAACGGATCGTCGGCGACGACGGCGTGCTGGCCGCGAGGGGCGAGCGGGCCGTCTACGAGAACGACGCCTATCCTCTGGAGAAGGCCGCGCCGCTGGCGACTGTCCTGCCGCGCACGACCGCGCAGGTGGCCGAAGTCGTCAAGCTGTGCGCCCGGCACGGCGTCCCCTTTGCGCCGCGCGGGGCCGGGACCGGGCTTGCCGGGGGGACGCTCTGCCCCGGCGGCATCCTGGTCGGCGTCGCCCGCATGAACCGGATTTTAGACATTGACCTGCGGAACCGGCGGCTGACCGCCCAGGCCGGGGCGGTCAACATCGCCTTGACCAAGGCGGTCGCAGGGGACGGCTACCTGTACGCGCCCGACCCGTCCTCGCAGGGGGCGAGCACGCTGGGCGGCAACATCGCCAACAACGCCGGCGGCCCGCACACGCTCAAATACGGCGTCACCGCCAACCACGTCCTGGCCGTGGAGCTGGTCCTGCCGGACGGCGAGGTCGTGACGCTCGGCGACCGGACCGAGGATGTCAACGGCTACGACCTGCTCGGCCTGGCGCTCGGCTCGGAGGGGACGTTCGGCATCGTCACCGAAGCCACCGTCCGCCTGACCCGCGCCCCGCAGTCCGTGCGGACGCTTCTGGCCGTCTTTGATTCGGTGGACGAGGCCACGCAGACCGTCTCGGACATCATCGCCGGGGGCACCGTCCCCGCCGCGCTGGAGATGATGGACGCCGTCATCTTGCAGACGGTTGAGGACGCTTTCCACTTCGGTTTCCCCCGCGACGCCGGGGCCATCCTCATCATCGAGCTGGACGGCCTGGAAGCGGGCCTGGAGGCGCAGGCCGACCGGGTCCGCGCCCTGTGCGGGGTGAACCGGGCGCGCGAGGTCCGGCAGGCGCAGACGCCCAAAGACCGGGCCAACCTGTGGGCCGCCCGCAAAAAGGCCGTCGGGACGCTGGGCCGCCTGGCCCCGTCGTGCGTCACCCAGGACTGCGTCATCCCGCGCTCCAAGCTGCCCGACGTCCTGCGCGCCATCGCCGCCATCGGCGTCAAATATGACCTCCGCATCGCCAACGTCTTCCACGCGGGCGACGGCAACCTGCACCCCGCGACCCTCTTTGACGAGCGCAACCCCGACGAGGTGAAGCGCGTCCTGGCCGCCTCCCATGAAATCCTGGAACTCTGCGTCGGCGTCGGCGGCACCCTGACCGGCGAGCACGGCATCGGCGTCGAGAAGCGCGACCACATGCCCCTCTTGTTCCCGCCCGAGACTCTGCGGACGATGGAGGACATCCGCGCCGTCTTCAACCCCCTGGGCCT
This sequence comes from uncultured Armatimonadales bacterium, assembly GCA_964247915.1. Classification (GTDB taxonomy): domain Bacteria; phylum Armatimonadota; class Armatimonadia; order Armatimonadales; family Capsulimonadaceae; genus JANXMY01. Next base: position 2,900 of record CAXTWM010000263.1, read on the forward strand.
GTGCAACCCCGGCAAAATCCTCCCCACCTCCCACGGCTGCGCCTACGACTTCCAGCCCCGCACCGGCGCGGTTTCTGTCTAAAACGAAGTCAGCCAGTACCACCCACAACTTGCGCGTCCCATTGCCTCATTCTTTTCTGCGTAATCTATTTCTTTCTGCAATAGGGTATAACTTAACATAGCTGATAGGCAGGCTATTTGCGGATTTTCCGCAAATAATGATCTATTTTTAAGAGGGTTTATGCTAATCGAGTTTACTGTCGGCAACTTCAAATCGTTTCGCGATAGAACGACCTTCAGCATGATCGCCGCGAACCTGACGTCTGATGACCCCGCGCTAGATCAAGATAATGTCATCCCTATTAAGAAAGACCTGCGACTGCTGAAGTCGGCGGCGGTGTACGGGGCTAATGCAAGTGGCAAAAGCAATTTGGGATTAGCTTTACGGTTCATGCGTCAGTTCGTGCTGGATTCGGGCCGCGAGGCAATCACCCCCGCCGATCTTGGTTTAGAGCCGTTCTTACTGAGTTGGGATACTCAGGAGCAACCATCGTTTTTCGAGGTAGTTTTCCTGTTAAATGAAGTGCAATACCGCTACGGATTTGAAGTGGATCGAAGCCGCATCCTTTCCGAATGGCTGTTCCATGTGCCGAAGACAAAAGAGGTAGCTTTATTTACGCGGGAAGAACAGGATGTCACTGCTAGGACTGGCTTTAACGAAGGCAAGGGACTGGATGTGAGAACGCGCCCAGAGGCGCTTTTTATGTCGGTTGTGGCGCTATTCAACGGCATGATTTCTGGTCGCATACAGGAATGGTTTGATGCCTTCAATGTGACTAATGGCTTACAGGACGAGGAGTTCCGTGTTGAAACCCTACAGTATCTACGCGACCCAGGACAGAGACGACGGATTGTTGAACTGATCCAGGAACTGGATTTAGGGATTGATAACCTCATCGTTTACCCTTCACCTTCGCCGAATACACGTCAGAGTATCCACGCCATCTATCATATACATAGCCGCTCGGGGGAGACGGAAGATGTTGTCTCAATGGATGTAGACACGCACGCATCACAAGGCACCCGCAAATTAGTCGCGATGGCAGGGACGTTGCATAGAATCCTTGTCAATCGCCATACCATGTTTATTGATGAGCTAGATGCCCGCCTGCACCCGCTGATGACGCGGCGGATTATCGAGCTATTCCATTCGCCCCTCACCAATCCAAAAGGGGCGCAGCTTATTTTTGCCACGCACGATACCAACCTGCTCGACAAGAGCCTGTTCCGGCGGGACCAAATTTGGTTCGCGGAGAAGGATCAACAGGGCGCGACACATCTGGCGTCACTGGCAGAGTATCGCGTTCGCAACGACGCCGCGTTTGAGAAGAATTATTTGGAAGGCCGGTACGGAGCTATTCCGTTTCTGGGCGACCTAACACGCCTGCCGTGGGCGCAAGGTCAGGAGATGCCGGAAGAAGGAGCGGAGCGGGAGCCGGCTCATGCCTGACCGCAGGCCGAAGAACTGGAAGCAGAGCGCGCGCCCGCAGTTCCATCCGCAGGGGGCGCGGACATCGCGCGAACGGTTAGTAGACGCCGAGGAGCCTTTGCAGCGCTTCCTGATCGTCTGTGAGGGCGCGAAGACCGAGCCGAACTACTTCGATGGTTTCCGTGTGCCGCAGTTGATGGTGAATGCTGTCGGAACGGGCTACAACACGTTGAGTTTGGTGGGGGAAGCGATCCGCCTCAAAGGTGAAAAGGAAGCCGAGGCCGAGCGACGGGGCGGGCCCCCCTATGACCAAAGTTGGTGCGTCTTTGACCGTGACTCCTTTGACGCCGACGACTTCAACAATGCTATCCGTCAGGCAGAATCTGCCGGATTCCGAGTGGCCTACACGAACGAGTCGTTTGAGCTGTGGTATCTGCTGCACTTTGACGACCATCGGGCGGCCCTGCACCGCAGCCAGTACCACGAGATACTTGAAGATCGGCTCGGGCACAGTTACCACAAGAACAGCCGGACGATGTACGCCGAACTGCTAAACCGGCAGACGGAGGCGATCCGGCGGGCAGAGAGTTTGCTGGCCGAGTATGGCACGGGCCACAACCCGCAGCAGGACAACCCCTGCACAACGGTACACCTTCTGGTCAAAGCTTTGTGCGAAAACAGCAGTCCGCGAAGCCGGGAATGATTCCCTGTTGACATTCCCCGCATTTTTGCGGTATCCTTATTGCGAACAGTTCTCCGTAAGTAATGACTTTTACCTAATATGCAGACGACTACAGAAGAGCGCATCGCGGAGATGTGCCGAAAACTCCATGACAGCGGGCACCGGATGACGCCGCAGCGGCTTTGCATCTTGCAAGCTCTGGTCGAGTCGAACAGCCATCCCAGCGCGGAGGAGATTTATGCCCAGGTGCAGCGCGTCTCCCCGATGACGTCGCTGGCGACGGTCTACAAGACGCTGGAGACGCTGCGGGACATGGGCGAGGCGCTGGAGATGGAGGTCGGGGATGGGCGGCGGCACTATGACGGCGTCCGACCGCGCTTCCACCCCCACGTCGTCTGCACGCGCTGCGGGCGCATTGAGGACGTGTCTTTGCAAGACCTGAGCGGGCTGCAAACGGAGGCCGGGCGGGCGTCGGGCTATCAGATCAGCGCCCAGCGGGTCGAGTTCTATGGGCTTTGCGCGGCGTGCCAAAAGGCACAGGAACAGAAAGACGGAGCCGAGTGAGCATTACGCAGGGAACCGAGCCGACCGACGCCGAGAAGCGCCGCCTGATTAAAGCGATTGAAGGCAACTGGCAGGCCGAGATGGAAGGCGCGGCCACCTATCAGGCGCTGGCGGACCGGGAAGCCGACCCCAAGCGCAAGCACACGCTGGAAGGGCTGGCGCTCGCCGAGCAGTCCCACGCCCGGCTCTGGGAGCGGCGGCTGACCGAACTCGGCGCGGAGACGCCCCACTACTCCGGCCCGGCGACCGGCGTTGCGGACACGCTGCCCAACCGGATCGGCGGGACGGACGCCACCCTGCGCCGCATCGAGATGGAGGAGCGCAAGCATGTCGCCTCCTATGGCCGCCAGTTACAGGAATTGGGCGATGAACCGAGCGTCGCCATTCTGGAGAAGGTCATCGCCGACGAGCGGGCGCACTCCAAGGCACTCAAGCACATGCTCGCGCCCACCCTGTCCGTCGTGCCCCCTGTGGACGCCCCCATCGGGCAGCACTTCTCCCGGCCCCTGGACCCCCAGCAGGCGCTGGACGACCTGCGGGCGCGCAAGGGGCACAAGTCGCCCGCCTCGTGGATCGGCGACGCCATCTACGGCGTCAACGACGGCCTGGGCGCGATCTTCGGCATCGTCTCGGGCGTCTCCGGCGCGACGGCGGGGGACAACAAGACCGTCCTGCTGGCCGGCATCGCGGGCATGATTGCCTCCGCCCTCTCCATGGGGTCGGGGGCGTACCTGGCCGCCAAGAGCGAGCGCGAGATCTACGAGGCCGAGATGCACCGCAAGCGGGCCGAGCTGGCGGAAAACCCCGAGGAGGGGCTGGAGGAGATGTCGCTGATCTTCCAGATCAAGGGCGTCCCGCCCGAGGACGCCGAGCGCGTCGCCGCCCACCTCGCCCGCGACCCGGAGCAGCTTCTGAAGACGCTGGCCGCCGAGCAGCTCAACCTAACAGAAGACGCCCTGAGCAACCCTTACGTTTCGGCGGGATCGGGCGCGCTGTCCACCGCCGTCGGCGCCTTCATCCCGATCATCCCGTTCCTGTTCCTGCACGGCCTGCCCGCCATCATCGCCGCCGCCGTCGTCTCGCTCCTGGCCCACTTCGCCGTGGGCGCGGCCAAGACGCTGATCACCGTCCGTTCCTGGTGGAGCAGCGGCCTGGAGATGACGGCGGTGGGCGCGGTGGAGGGCGTCGTGACCTACTTCATCGGCAAGGCTCTGGGCGGCCTGGCGTAGAGAAACCTTCTTCCCCCACGATCCCCACGATGCTGTGGTATACTGAACCGAGGAAGCACGGCCCGACAAGCCGGAACTGAGGGGAGCCGCCGCATGGGACGCTATGAGCGCCGAGTCTTGCTGGGAGCCGTCGCGGGCGCTGTCTGCGCGCTCGGCCTTCTCCTGCTGCTCGGCTTCCGCACGGCCCGCCCCCCGCGTCCGCCTCAGCTCTCTGACCACATTCCCCCGCCCGCCCCGTCAGGACCGCAGGCCGGTGTGACCCTTGTCCTGGACCCCCGCCCCCCCGGTCACGACCCCGGCACCCGCAGCGGACAAACCTCCGACGCCGCCCTGCCCTACCGGACGGCGCCCG
>CAXTWM010000264.1:0-7211 GCA_964247915.1 uncultured Armatimonadales bacterium
GGGGATCCCCGCGCCGCTTCATCGCCACCGTCTGGCCGCCCCCCCCGCTCCTACCCAGGAGCGGCCCGTCCTGTCCGGGACCAGCGCCGTCTCCGCACCTATCCTGGGGAGCGCCGCGCCTGACGGCCCGCTCGTCCCCCGCGCACGGCCCGACGCAGCCCCCGCTCCCCCAGGCAGCGCCCCGGCCTGGACCTTCATCGGCCCCGCCGGTATCCTGAACGCGGGGGGCGCAATCGGCGCAGCCAACCAAACCGTCTCCGGGCGCGTGGCCGGCATCGCCGCAGACCCGACCGACGTTAACACGTTCTACGTCGCCGCCGCCGGGGGCGGCGTTTGGAAGACCACGGACGGCGGCGCGAGCTATGTCCCGCTGACCGACTACCTGGGCGACACGGCGACGGGCAGCGTCGCCGTCGCCCCGAGCGACCGCAACACCGTCTACGCCGGCACCGGCGAGGCCAACTTCTCCGCCGACTCCAAGTACGGCATCGGCCTGCTCAAGTCCACCGACGGCGGCGCGACGTGGTCCGTCATCCCCGGCCCCTTCAACGCCTTCTACCACCGGAGCATCTCCAAGATCGTCGTGGACCCCACCAGCGCCGCCACGGTCTACCTCACCATCACCTACGGCGTGAACGGCGCCTCCGGCAACTCGGGCGTCTGGAAGAGCACCGACGGCGGCGTGAACTGGACGAACACCACGGCGGCGGCCGGCCTTAATCAGAACTCCCCTTACACCGACCTGGTGATCGACCCCATCAGCCCGCAGACGCTCTACACGGCGATCGGCGACGTCTTCGGCGCCGCCGCCAACGGCGTTTACAAGACGACGGACGGGGGCGCGACCTGGGCGAAACTCACCACAGGTCTGCCGACGTCGGGCCAGGGGCGCATCTCGCTCGCCCTCGCGCCCTCGGCGCCGCAGACTCTCTACGCCTCCGTCGCCCAGACCATCGCCAACGGGGCGGGTCTGCTCGGCCTGTACCAGACGGCGGACGGCGGCGCGACGTGGGCGCAGAAGACGGCCGCGCCGAACTACCTGGGCGGGCAAGGCTGGTACGACAACGCGGTCGTGGTCAGCCCCGTAGACCCCAGCACGGTTTTCGTCGGCGGCGTGGTCAACTACAGCGGGACCTATGGCACCCTGTTCGCGCTGGCCGGCTCGCGGGACGGCGGCAGCACCTTCCAGGACTTCTCCATCGGCCAGGGCTACACAGGGCCGCACACGGACCTGCACGCGCTGACGTTCACCGCGGACGGCGCCCGGCTGCTGGACGGCAACGACGGCGGCGTCTGGCGACTGGAGAACCCGTACTCCAACCCCGGCAGCGGCAGCAGCGTCAATCTCGCCGCGCTGGCCTGGACCGACCTGAACGCCAACCTCGCTACCACCCAGTTCACCGGCATCGCGCTCCACCCGACGGACCCCAAGACCGCTTACGGGGGGTCGCAGGACAACGGCACCGAGAAAACCACGGGCAACCTCGCCTGGACCCAGGTGCGCGGGGGCGACGGCGGCTTCGTGCGTCTGGACCAGTCCAACCCGCAGACGGTCTACCACGAGTACTACGGCATCTCGCTGGAGCGCTCGGATGACGGCGGCCAGACGTGGAACGGCAAGGCGACCGGCATCAACCGGAGCGACGCCGAGCCGCCCGACGGCGAGGACCCGGCGGCCTTCTACGTCCCCTACAAGCTGGACCCGGCCAACCAGTCGCGCGTGATCTACGGCACGAACCACATCTATGAGTCCGTGAATAAGGGCGACTTATTCACCGCCATCGGCACCCCCGGCGTCGCCGGGTTTAACCCCGGCAGCTACGTCGTCAGGACGCTCGGCGTCTACGGCAGCACCATCTACGCGCTGGCCGGCGGCTCCCTCTACGCGACCTTCAACGACGGCGCGCTCTGGGCGGACCGCAGCATCCCCGGCAATCCTGGGCTGGGCGACATCTATGTCAACCCGAACAACCCGCAGGACGTGTTCGCCGTCAAGAACTCCTTCGGCGGCGGCAAAGTCTTCCGCTCCACGAACGGCGGGCAGAACTGGAACGACATCACCGGCAGCCTGCCGGACGAGCCGTTCAACGCCATCCAGATGGACACCCTGACCAGCATCTTGTACGCCGGCGGCGACGACGGGGTGTTCTCCAGCGGCAACTATGGCGTCACTTGGAGCAGGCTCAACGCGGGAACAGCCGGCCTGCCGACCGTCCAGGTCGTGGACCTCGCGCTGGTCAACGCGACCGGCCTGCTCGGCGCGGGGACGCACGGGCGGGGCATGTGGACCCTGCCCCTGCTCACCCTCGGCACCCCGACTCTGGCGGCGCTGACCTTCCCCACTCCGGTCCCCGGCGGCACCGTCATCACCAACGCCACCGTGACCCTGAGCGGAGTCACCCCGACGGATGTCGTCGTCGGCCTGTCGAGCAGCGACTCGTCAGTGGTGCGGGTCCACCGCGCCGTCGTCATCCCAGCCGGCAGCGTCAGTGCGACGTTCCCGATCACCACCTACCACAGCTCGGCGACGAAAACGGTGACGATCCAGGCAACGCTGGGGGCGGTGACGCTGACGAAGGCCCTGACCATCACGGGAGGATAACGGATGGGGGATAACATGATCGAGCATCTGGTGCTGTTTCGGTGGGCCGCCGACGCCCCCCCCGAAGCGGTCACGCGGGTGATGGACGAGCTGCGCGCGCTCAAGGGCCGGGTTCCGGGCGTCCTGGACCTGACCTGCGGGGAGAACTTCAGCACGCGCTCGCAGGGCTTCACACACGCGCTGGTCGTGCGCCTGGAGAACCGGGCAGCACTGGAGGCTTACGGGCCGCACCCCGCCCATCAGCGCGTGGTGCAGGAGTTCATTAACCCGATCCGGGCGGACGTCCTGGCCCTGGATTACGAAGTCTGAGGGTCGGCGCATGACGAAAGCCGCCCGTCTCCCCTGAGTTTCAGGGGAGACGGGCGGCCTTTTTCTGTGGCCCATCAGGCGGGCAGGTGCTGGGTGTCGAACCGGACGAAGATCCAGCGGGCGACCGGCGGGGCCGGCGCAGCGGGGGTGAAGTAGAAGACCAGCGCCCCGTCGTGGCCGACCTGATTCGGGTGCCCGTTGCCGGGCGGCTCGCCGGAGTTCAGATGGATGTCATGCAGGCCGGTCCCGTCCGAATAGGTGGTCCCGTAGGCCGTCATCCCGTGGCAGGTCTGGGCGTAACCGGTCACCAGGGTCTGCAAGTCGCCCTGGGCGACGGGCTTGAAGTCCGCATCTTTCAGCCCCAACTGGGCGTAGGAGAGAGGCGTGGCGGTGAAGCCCGGCGAGGGGACGGCTTTGCCGGTGAGGTCCTCCTCCCAGGCGGTAAACAGGACGTTGGACTGGTCGGTGGAATGGATGTTGAAGGCGCACTCGAACACGCCCGCGACCGGGCCGCTCGGCACGCGAATCCAGAGGTAGACGTGGTTGTTGTCCGGCCGCGTTTTCCCCTCCGGGACGAGCGTGACGTGGTCGAACGGGCCGGAAAGCGCGCCGAACTGATTGGGAGGCAGGCCGGCCTGGGCCGGGCGCTTGTAGACGAATTGATGGTCGGTGGGTGGGGTCTGGCTCATGTGCGGTTTTCCTCGTTCATGCGGGTCCGGGTCGCTGGAAGGCTACCGCTATTATGGGGCCGCCGCGCGGCTTCGTCAAGCCAGGGCGTGTTCCCGGCCTCGTGTTCTCAGGGCACTCCCAGCGCGGCGACCAGGCTGAAGCCGTTCCTCCAAATCAGGGGCGATGCGGGCAGGAGATCGGGGAGGAAGCGGCGAACAGTGACACCACAGGAGAGGTAAAACCCTTATGACACACGAATTTGCGCCCGACCGCTATGAGAACGCGGCCTTCCGCCGCTGCGGGAACAGCGGCCTGATGCTGCCGCTCATCTCGCTCGGCTTCTGGCAGGCGCTGGGCGAGCCGGGCATGGAAGAGGTTTGCCGCCAGTGCATGTACACGGCGTTCGACAGCGGCATCACCCACTTCGACTTGGCGAACAACTACGGGCCGCCGCCCGGCAACAGCGAGCGCGTCGTGGGCGGGATTCTGAAAGACATGCCGCGCGACGAGCTGATCATCTCGACCAAAGCCGGCTACGGGATGTGGAGCGGCCCTTACGGCGACGGGGGCAGCAAAAAGTACCTCGTCGCCAGCCTCGACCAGTCGCTCCAGAGGATGGGGCTTGACTATGTGGACATCTTTTACCACCACCGACCCGACAACGAGACCCCGCTGGAGGAGACGCTGGCCGCGCTCGACCTGATCGTCCGGCAGGGCAAGGCGCTGTATGTCGGCGTCAGCAGCTACTCCGGCGCGCGCTACGCCCAGGCCGTCGAGATGTGCCGCCAGCACGACTGGGCGCCGATCACCATCCACCAGCCGTACTACAACATGCTCGGGCGCGGCATCGAGACGGACCTGCTCCCGCACACGACCGTCCACGGCACGGGGGTGATCCCGTTCTGCCCGCTGGCCGGGGGCACGCTGACGGACCGCTACCTCCACGGCCTGCCGCCGAACTCGCGCCAGGGCAAGCGCGGCGAGGACGGCCAGCGCTGGTGGCGGGGGGAGCAGGAAAAGGGCCATTGGGACACGCTGGGCCAGCTCAACGACATCGCCCAGGAGCGCAATCAGACCCTGGCGCAGATGGCGCTGGCCTGGACCCTGCGGCTGCCCGCCGTCACCAGCGCCCTCATCGGCGCGTCCACGGTCGAGCAAGTCCAGCAGAACGTCGCCGCCCTGGACAACCTCTCGTTCAGCGCGGACGAACTCGCGCGCATTGACGCCATCCTGCGGAACTGGTCCTGAGAAGGCCAAGCGCAGGGGACAAACAGGCCGACGGGGTGTGTACCCCGCCGGCCTTGTCTTTGTGCCGTCGCGGGAGCTTGCTTTTCTGAAGCCCAGGGGGTTCAGCCCTAGAGCGCCTGGGCCTACGTCCCCGCCGGGGTGAGCGTGACCGAGCGCAGGGCAATGCCTATCCAGGGCGGCGTGGCCTGCGGTTTAACCGAGAGGGTTTGCCTGCCGCTCTGGGAGAAAGTCAGCGTCCCCAGCGGGTGAGCCGCGAAGGTGTCCCAGGAGCCGGTGGACGCGGTCGTCCCCGTTACGGACTGCCCGCCCGCCTCCACCCGGAAGGCCGCGCCTGCTGCGGGGGCGTCGCAGGAGTAGGCGGCGGAGACCGCGTAGCGGCCCGGCGCGGGGATGGTGAACTCCCAGGAGACGGAATCACTGGCAGTGCCCCAGTAGCCGATGTCGTCCGTGGTGCCCTTGGTCTCCAGTTGCGGTGAGCTGCCGTGGATCGTGGCATCGGGTGCGCGCAGGACGACGGAGCCGTCCGCCTGCGGGTGGATGACGCGGGGCGCAAGCATCATGGCGGCGGGGGCGAGCGGCACCGGGAGGAGGCCGCGCCCGGCGATTCGCAGCCCATACACATAGCTGCCGGGCTTCTGGGCGGGCAGTGTCAGGGCCAGGCCCTCCGTCGTCTGCGTCCAGGCCAGCCTGCCGGGATGGCCGAGCAGGCGCACGTCCTGCACCCGGCCCGCGCCCTGGGCGAGCGAGCGGACAAGCAGCTTGCCGTCGTCGGGCCAGGCCATCGCGAAGGCATACAGGGTGTCGCCCTTCTGGGTGAAGCGGAAGTCCTGCGGTGTGTAGCGCCAGTTGCCCTCGTTGAAGCCCTGCGCGCGAGTCGCCGGCCCGCCGCCGGCGGGGCCTTCGCCGAAGACGTGCCAGGGGCGGGTGGCGTAGATGCCCTCGCCGTTGATGTCCATCCATCTGGTGAAGTCCACCAGGAAGGCCAGCTCGTCCGGGTCGGGCTGGCCGCTGCCGGGCAGGGGGATGTTGAGCATCAGGTTGCCGTTCTTGCTGACGATGTCCACCAGCATGTGGGCCACCTGGTCCGGCTTCTTGTAGCCGTGGCGGTTGTAGAGGTTGATGTCGTAGTGCCAGTCGCCGATGCAGGTGTCGGTCTGCCACGGCAGCGGCTCGATCCGGTCGCTGTAGCCGCGCTCCAGGTCCCACACCAGGCAGCGGCGCTGCTGCTCGTTGAGGATCTTCCCGTTGACCACCGCCTCCAGCCAGCCGCCGTGCCGCGCCATGCTGCGGTTGTAAAACCCGGCGGCGATCCGCAGGCCGACGTCGCTGATGGGGTACAGCGGCAGGACGGTGTCGTCGAAGTACACCTGGTCCGGGTGGTACTTGTCAATGAGGTCCATGACCCGGTTGTAGAACTTCTCGCAGTAGGCGGCGGAGGGCAGGTCGCCGCGCCCGTTGTTGTTCCACTCCCACTCCAGGCCCATCGGCGCGTGGTTCTGGGCGTACAGCTCCTGAGGGTCCAGCCCCTCCCACCACAGCCCCTTGCCGTCGGCCCTGGTCAGATGGCCGTCGTAGGGGACGCCCGCCAGCGGGCCGGTCTTGTCCGCGCCCTGCGAGGGTTCGTACCAGGACCAGGCGTGGGACGCATGGACGGACACCGCGAAGCGCAGTCCGGCGGCGCGCACGGCCTTCTCCCAGCCGCCGACGATGTCTTTTTTGGGTCCGACGGCGATCGAGTTCCAGGTCTGGTACTTGCTGTCGTAGTTGTCCAGGTTGTCGTGGTGGCTGGCGAGGCACATGAAGTACCTAGCGCCGGCGGCCTTGTAGAGCCTGATCAGGTGCTCCGGGTCCCACGCCTCGGCGTGCCACTGGTGGATCACGTCTTTGAAGCCGGCTTTGGAGGGGTGGCCGTAGTGGGCGACCTGGTAGTCGTAGTCATGGCTGCCTGTCTCGTACATATGGCGGGCGTACCAGTCACCCTGGCCGGGCTGGCACTGCGGCCCCCAGTGCGCCCAGATGCCGAACTTGGCGTCGCGGAACCAGGCCGGCGTCTGGTACTGCGCCAGCGAATCCCACGTCGGCAGGAAGGGGCCGCTGGCGGCGGGGGCGGCATCGGCCCTCAGCCCCAGCCGCCCGAGGGCCAGGCTGGCGGCGGCGGCGGCGCCGGTGGTGATGAGCCTGCGGCGAGACACAGACATAGTCATTCCTCTTGGCGTTGATGGCGGTCATTTCGCCGCCCGGCATTCCTTTTCCTGCCTTCCGCTCACGACCAGGGCGGCGCGATGTCCGGGGCCGACGTGTAGGTCGAGGCAGGTCCAGCGGCTGGGATCGGGGGGAGGCGGCGCTGGGGAAAACCCCGTGCCGAGGGCTTTGAGATAGGCTT
>CAXTWM010000265.1:0-7180 GCA_964247915.1 uncultured Armatimonadales bacterium
TCGTTGCCCTGGGCGGCGGCGTCTTGGGCGACATGGCGGGCTTCGCGGCGGCGTCCTACGCGCGGGGTTTGGACTTCGTGCAGATCCCGACCACCCTGCTCGCCCAGGTGGACAGCAGCGGCGGCGGCAAGACCGGCGTCAACTTCGGGTCGGGCGCGAGGTCCGCCAAGAACCTGATCGGGGCGTTCTATCAGCCGCGCCTTGTCGTCATTGACCCCGACACGCTGGGTACGCTGCCGTTGCGCGAACGCCGCTCCGGCCTCGCCGAAGTCATCAAATATGGTATAATAGGCGACAAAGATTTCTTTGCGCTTCTGGGGCGCGAGGTGGCGGGCCTGCTGGACCTGTCCTCGCCGCACCTGGAACACGTCCTGGCCCACTCCTGCGCGCTCAAGGCCCGCGTGGTGGAGCAGGACGAGCACGAGGGCGGTCTGCGCGCCATCCTGAACTTCGGCCACACCGTCGGCCACGCGCTCGAATCGCTCACGCAGTACCGGACGTACACGCACGGCGAGGCCATCGCGCTGGGCATGGTGTCCGCCGCCCTGGTCGGCGAAGAGGTCGGCGTGACCCGGCCAGGCGACACCGAGGCCCTGACGACCCTGCTGCGCGCGGCGGGCTTCGCCGTCCGATTGGACCCGGCGCACTCGGTAGACGAGATCGCGCGGCTGCTGGCCTGGGACAAAAAGAGCGTCGGCGGCTCAGCCCGCTTCGTGCTGATGGAGGAGATCGGGCGCGCGGCCCCCGGCCACCGCGTCCCTGAAGCCGCCCTCCGCCGGGCGCTGGCGCGGCAGCAGGGGCTGGGCGCATGACCGGGAAGCGGAAGTTCCGGGCGACTGAAGTCGTGGCAACAAGAACACAAAGTCCGCCTTCGCGGACTCAAATCCCAACCTGCGGAGGCAGGTCTCGTGAACTCGTTGCTGCGGTTTCAACCGCCCGCTCTTCACCATGACCGAAAAGCCGCCGCTCTGGGCCGACCTCCTGCTGACCGTGTGGGTGCTGGTCGTCGCCGTCTTTTACTTCGGCGGCTACTTACTGCCCGCACAGATCGGCGTCTACACGCAGGCCGGGGCCGCATTCTACGCGCTGATGCTGCTGGTCTCGGCGGGGACTCTGGCCTGGAACTACCTGCACCGGGCCGACACGGACAACGAAGACACGAAAGAAGACAAATCGAACCGACGCGAAGGACACGCGCACGAAGATTAGAAAGAACACCACTTCGATGCGAATGCGAATGATTTTAGCTTTGGCGGCCCTCGTGCCGCTCTTCGGGACGCGGGCCGTGGCTGCCGCGCCCTCTTACGAGGCCGACGGGGTGGTGCTCCACCAGTGCTCCTGCGCCTACGCCTGCCCGTGCATGTTCGAGAACGGGCCGGACAACTGCGCGCTGGCCGCCGTCTACCACCTGGACCGGGCGGCTTATGGCGGCGTGGACGTCAGCGGCCTGTCCATGATCTCGATTGACGGGGCCGTGGACGCCCACCGGGATGCGGCCTGCTGCGCGCCGAAAAGCACGGCGAAAAATGTCAAAACGAAGCCCCCGGCCGGCGTCGTGTACCTTGATGCCCGCGCGACCCCAGCCCAGCGGGGGGCGCTGCTGGGCCTGCTCCAAGCGCACGGCGAATGGCCCGGCGCAGGCCGGCCCGTTCGGAGCGTCCCGATCCGGTTCACTAAGACGGCGCGCGGCTACAAGACGGTCGTCCCCGGCCTCTTTGAAGGCGAGACCGAGGGCGTTCAAAGTCGCAGGGGGACGCCGATTCTCGTGGACGGCGTCGGCTTTGCCGAGGGGCCGCGCTGGACGGTCGGGCGCAGCCGGGTCAACGATCTGCACGACGCGGCCCTGGGCCTAAAATGGCATCTGCCAGACACCAACGGCTCATGGTCGCTGTTCCACTGGACCCCCTAATCCAGTCCCCGAGGAGTATCACGTTCTTGTCCCTTCAGGTGAGCGATCCGCGCTATGAACTCTTAGACAACGCCGCCGGTCCCGAAACGCCGCCGTATCAGTTCGCCAAAGCCCGCGACCGGGAGGAGGGGCGCGTCGTCGTCCTGCAAATGGTTCCCGCCGCCGCCCTGGGTGCGGACGCGCGGGCGCGGCAGGAGTTCGGGGCCGCCGTGCGCGAGGCGCAGACGCTGGACCACCCCGGCATCCTGCGCGTCTTCGGGCAAGGCATGGCCGAGGGCGGTGATCTGTACGTCGTGCGCGAGTCCCTGCGCGGCATCACGCTCCAGGAGCGCATCCGGCGCATCGCCCCATTCACCCTCGCCGTCGCCGCCGACATCGCCCAGGCCGTCGCCGAGGCCCTGGTCGCCGCCCACCGGGCCGGGGTCGCCCACGGCGACCTGCGCCCCGCCCACGTCCTCCTCAGCCCCGAGGGCCAGATCAAGACCGCCGACTTCGCCTACGGCGCGGTCGTCGCCGCCCGCGCCGACGAGCCGGGCCGCACGGCCTTTCTCGCCCCGGAACTCAGGGTGGGCGAAGCCTCCTACGCCGGGGACATCTACGCCTTGGGCGCGACGCTGTACGAGATGCTGACCGGGGTGCCGCCGCTGGCGGGGGGGACGCGCCTGACGTCGCCCCGCGACGTCAACCCCGGCGTCCCCCCGGCCCTCGACGGCCTGGTGCGGAAGGCGCTCGCGCCGGACCCCAACGCCCGCTACCGGTCCGCCGCCACGCTGCTGGCCGACTTGCAGGCCATCCGGGATGCCCTGCGGACCGGCAAGTCGCTGGCCTGGTCGCCCCAGGCGGAGAAGCCCGGCGACCGGGCCGACGGGCCGAAGGCGGAAAAGCGCGTCCCTCGCCCGCCGGTGGGCGATGCCACCCTCGTCGCGCCCCTCGCGGAGACCGTCGCCCCGGATGCCGAGGGGGCGCTCTCCGACGCCGCGCGCGCCCTGGAGGAAGAAAGACAGCCTATGCGGGAACGTGAACTGCGCGAGCCTTCGTCCCTGCTGGGGCGGCTGACGGCGGCCATGATCGTCATCGCCGTCCTGTCCGTGATCGGCCTGACCTTTTACTTCGTCAAAGACTTCGCCGCCGTGCCCGACGACATCCAGGTCCCCAACCTCATCGGCAAGACCTTCGATGATGCCAAGCGCATCGCCGAGCAGCAGCACTTCACCCTCGTCGAGAGCCAGGACAGCGACTACAGCGACACCATGCCGGAGAACCAGGTCTACCGGCAGGACCCGCCGCAGGGCCGCACCATCAAGGCCGGAAAGGAAGTGACCGTCTATTGCAGCCTCGGCCCGCGCCTGCTTTCCGTCCCCGCCCTCGTCGGCACGACCCAGGACTACGCCACCCGCGCGCTCCAGACGGCCAGCCTGCCGCTGGGCGACGTCGCCCAGGAGTACAGCGAGCGCATCGCCTCCGGCGTCGTCATCCGCCAGTCGCCCGACGGCGGTAGCAAGGTCGCCCGCAACACCGCCGTCAATTTCACCGTCTCCAAAGGCAAGCAGCCGCCGGATTCCCCCACGGATGCGGCCGGCGACGCGGACGGGCCGGACAAGGCGAACCTGCACTGGCACGCCGCCGCGCGCGCCGAATCATACACCGTCCTGCGCTCCCAGGACGGTGACACCAAGACGATCGCCCGCGGCCTGACCGACACGCACTTCACCGACACGGACCTCAAGCCCGACACGACCTATTCCTACACGGTCAACGCCGTCAACTCGGCCGGAGAGTCCGGGCCGAGCGACTCGATCCTGGTGACGACCCAGGCCAAGCCGGACGTGCCGCTGGTCATGCCCCCGAACGCCGTCGTGACCCCCGCGCCGGACGCGGGGCCGACGCCGGATGCCAGCGGGGCCACGCTGGACGGGAGCGCACCGCCCCCTGCCCCGAAGACGGCCCGCCTGCGCCAGTTCACCGTCGAATTCCGCGTACCGCGCCACGCGCATCACACCCAGAACGTCCAGATTGATGTCCAGGACGTCACCGGGACGAACCTCGTATACGACGAGAACCATGACCCCGGTGAGCAGATCAGCGTGCCGCTCCAGGCCTTCGGCAACCGGGTGAAGTTCAGCATCCTGCTCAACGGCAAGCTCGTCAAGCAGCAGACACTGTAGCCCGTCTCCCTTCGGGGGAGGGGGCGGGGAGGGGTTTTCATTGCCCATCAAAATCGCGCCGTCCATCCTTTCCGCCGACTTCGGCGCCTTCGCCGAGGCCGTCGAGGAACTCACGGCGGCGGGTGCCGACTATATCCACATTGACGTCATGGACGGCCATTTCGTCCCCAACATCACCTTCGGCGCCCAGCTCGTCCGCGCCCTGCGCCCCGTCACGTCCGTCCCGTTCGACACGCACCTGATGATCGAGCGGCCCGAGGAGTACGTCGCCGAGTTCGCCAAAGCCGGCTCCAACCTCGTGACGATCCACCCGGAAACGACCTTCCACCTCAACCGCCTGCTGCACCAGATCAAGGACGCCGGCGCGAAGGCGGGCGTTGCGCTGAACCCCGCCACGCCGATCAGCGCCATCGAATGGGTGCTGGGCGACCTGGACCGCGTCCTGGTGATGACCGTCAACCCCGGCTTCGGCGGGCAGGCGTTCCTGCCCGAGATGCTGCAAAAGATACGCGCGCTGGCCGAGCTGCGGGCCGCCCACGGCCTGCGCTTCGAGATCGGCGTGGACGGCGGCGTCAACTCAGACACCGCCCCGCTGGTCGCCCGCGCCGGGGCCGACGCCCTGATTGCCGGCTCCGCCGTGTTCCACCACCCGGAGGGCGTGGCCGACGCCGTCGCCGAGCTGCGCCGCCTCGCGACCGACGCCCCGCCCGTCCCTCCCCGGAACGGAGGCCGCTGATGGCCGGCCGCGCCACCCTGGTCCTGGCCCTGCTCGCGGCGGGGGGCTTCGGCGTCTGGGAAGTGCGCCGCTGGTCCACGCCCGAGGGCCGCGACTCCATTTCCGCCAAACAGCGCCTCCTGCGGCTCTGGGGCCTGTTCTTCCTGCTCGCCGTGCTCGGCCTGTGGCTGAACGGGACGTACCTGCCGACGCCGCATCCGGGCGACAAGCGCGCCCTGATCCGCTGGATACAATACTGGATGCTGACCGTCCTCGCCTCCCTGCCCCTGATCCCCCTAGCCCTGCTGGACTGGCGCGAGAACCTGCGTCACCTGGCCGAGTCCCGCAAGAAACTGTTCCAGGAGGCGGTCGGCTCTCTGCCCCAGAGCCGCGCCGACCCGCCCCCGACCACGCCCGCCTGACCGGCGGGCGTTTCGTTTACCGATGCCCTCAAGGAGCCGCACATGCAGAAAGAACTGACCGCTCGCGCCGCCGCCCGCTTGAAAAGCGTGGCGGGCGACGCCGCCAAGACCGTCACCGTCGGGCTGGACGCCTTCGTGGACGAGATCATCCGGGTCGTGGACCGGCGCGCGTCCGACACCGAGTACACGACCATCGAGCAGATCACCGAGCTGGGGACGCGCATCATCGGCGCGGCGGGCCAGAGCACCAACCTGGAGCTGGTCGTCGAGCGCGTCAAGCTGGGCGGCAACGGCCCGATCATGGCGAACGCCCTGGCGGCCCTCGGGCCGCAGGTGACGTGTCTGGGGCCGCTGGGCGAGGGGCAGGTCCACCCGGCCTTCGCCGAGATGGCCGACCGTGCCACGTTGATCTCCCTGGGCGCCCCCGGCCACACGGACGCCCTCGAGTTTGAGGACGGCAAGGTCATGCTCGGCAAGCTGGAGCCGCTGAACGACGTCACCTGGGCGCGCGTCTCCGAACGCGCGGGCGAGGGCGGCCCGGCCCGCCTGTTCGCCCAGGCCGATCTCGTGGCCCTGGTCAACTGGACCATGATCCCCGCCATGTCGGCGATCTGGGAGGAGCTGTTGACCCTGCTCGCCTCCCAGCCCGCCGCGCCGCGCCGCTTCTTTTTCGACCTGGCCGACCCCGAAAAGCACAGCGACGCCAAAGTTGCCGCCGCCTGCCGCCTGCTGTCCCGGTTCCAGGAGTTCGGCCCGACGATCCTGGGCCTGAACGAGAAGGAAGCCTTCCGCGTCGGCACGGCCCTGGGCTATGAGGGCGGCCACCACGGACGTTCCGAAGTCCGCGCCGTGGCGGCCTTTGTCAGCGCCAAGCTGCCCGTCGAGGCCGTCGTCGTCCACCCCCGCGCCTACGCCGTCGTCGGCGCCCACGGCGAGATCACCGCCGACGTGGACGGCCCGTTCGTCGAGAACCCCCTGATCTCGACCGGCGCGGGCGACCACTTCAACGCCGGCTTCTCCCTCGGCAAGCTGCTCGGCCTGGCCGACGACGAGGCCGCCACCGCCGCCGTCGGCACGTCCGGCTACTACGTCCGCCACGCCGCCAGCCCGACGCTCGCCCAACTCGCCGAGTTCCTGGAAAGGCAGGCATCAGGATAGGAATGATATGACACTTGCCGACATCACAGTCGTCAATGGGATAGTAGCCCCCGTGTCGAATGAAGCCATCTCGGAGGTGGAAGAGGCATTGGGAGTTACCTTTCCGCATGGCCATCGCGAGTACATCACCGCTTTAGGTGAAGGCGTTTTGGGCGGCACCTACATCCGCATCTATCCGCCTTGGCGCGTACTGAAAGAGAACCGGGAAGTGCAACAAAGGTGGGACGAGTATTGGTTTTGGGATGCGGGGCATGATGTGTTAACCAAGGAGGAGGCGCTGACTTGCATCATTCTTGGCGACACAGTGGACGGGGATGAACTGGTTTTCCAGCCCCAGCGAGTGGACCGCATTCTTATCCTCCCGCGCCACAGCGAAAACGTTTATGAGGCTGGCTCTGACCTGTTCTCCGCTGTCGAGTGGCTGTGTAGTTCGGGCGTGTTGACCGAGTCGTTCACGGAGCGGAACTTTGAAGGCTTTGGCACGAGGCCGCCTGACTCTAAAGAGCCTCCTCCGGCTTGGCACGAATAATGCACGAAGACCTTTACTACATGCGCCGCGCCCTGCGGCTGGCCGCCCTGGGGCGGCACGCCAGCCCGAACCCGATGGTCGGGTGCGTCCTCGTGGACGGCGCGGGCCGGATCGTCGGCGAGGGCTGGCACCCGCAGCCGGGGCAGCCGCACGCCGAGGTGTTCGCCCTACGGGACGCGGGCGAGCGGGCGCGGGGGGCGACGGCGTTTGTGACCCTGGAACCCTGCGCGCACCACGGGCGGACGCCGCCCTGTGCCGACGCGCTGATCCAGGCGGGGGTGA
>CAXTWM010000266.1:0-7128 GCA_964247915.1 uncultured Armatimonadales bacterium
CGGGGTTTTACCACTCGCACCCGGACGCGCCCGCGATCCCGTCAAACTTTGACCGGGAACACGCCTGGCCGGGGTACTGTTACCTGATCGTGTCGGTCCGGCAGGGCCAGCCGCAGGAGATGCGAAGCTGGCTGCTGCGCGAGGACCGGAGCGGTTTTGACGAAGACGTTATGGACATATCCGAGGAGTTGAACCCATGCCCGTGAAGATTATTGTGCCGACCCCGATGCAGCGGTACACGATGAACAGGGAAGAAGTGGAAGTCGGCGGCGCGACCGTGGACCACGCCTTGCAGCACCTGGCCGAGAACTACCCCGACATCCGCAAGCACCTGTTCAATGAGGACGGGACGCTGCGGGCGTTTGTGAACGTGTACGTCAACGACGAGGACAGCCGCTACCTACAGGCGGGGGCGACGCCGGTGAAGGACGGCGACACGCTGACCATCGTGCCGAGCATCGCGGGCGGACTGGACGCCGTCGGCACGGGCGGGGCGCCCTCGTTCCACTTGGCGCAGAATCCCGAGGTGGTGGACCTGTCCAACGACGAGGTGATGCGCTACTCGCGGCACCTGATCATGCCGGAAGTGACGATGGAGGGCCAGAAGCGGCTGAAAGCCGCCCGCGTGCTGTGCGTCGGCACGGGCGGCCTGGGCGCCCCGCTGACCATGTACCTGGCGGCGGCGGGGGTGGGCACGCTGGGACTGGTGGACTTCGATACGGTGGACGTGACCAACTTGCAGCGGCAGATCGTCCACCGCGAAAGCACGGTCGGCCAGCCGAAGATAGACAGCGCGGAGCAGACTCTGAAGGAGATCAACCCGTATGTCAACATCGTCAAGCACGAGGTCATGCTGACGTCCGAGAACGCCCTGGACATCCTCAAGGACTACGACATCATCGCGGACGGCACGGATAATTTCCAGACGCGCTACCTGGTGAATGACGCCTGCGTGCTGCTGGGCAAGCCGAACGTCTACGGCTCCATCTTCCGGTTCGAGGGCCAGGCCAGCGTCTTCTACGCCCAGGACGGGCCGTGCTACCGCTGCCTGTACCCGGAGCCGCCGCCGCCCGGCTTGGTACCCTCGTGCGCCGAGGGCGGCGTCCTGGGCGTCCTGCCCGGCATCATCGGGGTCATCCAGGCCATTGAAGTGGTCAAGCTGATTCTGGGCGAGGGCCAGCCGCTGGTGGGCCGGCTGGTTCTATTCAACGCCTTGAAGATGTCGTTCCGAGAACTCAAGCTCCGCAAGGACCCGAACTGCCCGATCTGCGGCGCGCACCCGACCGTCACGCACCTGATTGACTACGACGAGTTCTGCGGCGTCGGGCGCGGCAACGACGCCCCGGCCCTGACGAACAGCGAGGAGATCACAGCCCGCGAGCTGAAGGCGAAGCAGGACCGGGGTGACAAGTTCACCTTGATTGATGTCCGCGAGCCGTATGAGTACGCCATCGGGCACATCCCCGGCTCCAAACTGGTGCCGCTGGGGACGGTCAAGGAGCGCCTGCACGAGTTCGACACCGCCGATGACATCGTGCTGCACTGCAAGAGCGGCAAGCGGTCGTCGGACGCCTTGCAGATCTTCAAGGAGGCCGGGTTCGGGAAGCTGCACAACCTGACCGGCGGCATCCTGGCTTGGTCGGACGACGTGGACCCGAGCGTGCCGAAGTATTAGCCTCGGGGAGACAGCCAGAGGGGGGCGGACCTGCGGCCCGCCCCCTTTTTCTTTACAGAGTCATTCAGTTTTCGCCCCCTAGCCCCCAATTCTGGGGGAACAAGATAAAGCAAAAGAGGCCCCTCGATCCTCTTCTGGCTCCCCCAGGATTGGGGGCCGGGGGGCGAAAGCGGCAGGAATCTCGTGGGTCCGAAGCGAACAAAGGGCGATGCAGACACAGCCGGAGGCCGGGGGCGCGGCGCACCCGCGCGTTCTGATCAGCTACGCGCACGAGGACGACGGCGGGGCGCAGGCCGACCGGGTGTTTGAGCTTTCCGAGCGGCTGCGCGGGGACGGCGTGGACGCCGCCATTGACCAGTACGAGCCGAACCCGCCCGAGGGCTGGCCGCGCTGGATGGACAGCCACATCCGCGAGTCCGACTTCGTTCTGATGGTCTGCACGGAGACGTACTACCGCCGCGTCATCGGCCAGGAAGCGCCCGGCGTCGGGCTGGGCGTGGAGTGGGAAGGCAACCTGATCTACAACAGCCTGTACGGGAGCGGCGTGACGGACGCGCGGT
Source organism: uncultured Armatimonadales bacterium (assembly GCA_964247915.1). Classification (GTDB taxonomy): domain Bacteria; phylum Armatimonadota; class Armatimonadia; order Armatimonadales; family Capsulimonadaceae; genus JANXMY01. The sequence goes on from CAXTWM010000266.1 coordinate 2,236, forward strand.
TCGTCCCGATCCTGTTCGGGGCGGGCGGCGCGCGGTTCATCCCGGACCCGGCCCGAGGGTTCACCCGCTATGTGCTGCCGGCGGACTACGAGCGCCTGTACCGCCACCTGACGGGCCAGCCCGCCGTCCGCAAGGGGCCGCTCGGCCCGATCAAGCCGCTGTCGGCCCGCAGCGCGCCGCCCCCGTCAGCCCCCCAATCGGAGACACCCCCGGCCACGGGCAGCGCGGCGTTCCAGCGGTTCTACCTGAAGTCGCTCGCCGAGACGGTCCACCTGACGCACTACCTCGGCGACTACGACGCCGCGCAGCTCGATGCCGCGCTGGCCGCGCTGCTCAAACTGATCCGGGCCGTCGCGGCGGCCTTCTACGGCGACCGGAGCGGCCTGGAAATCAACGCCAACGTCATGGCCGCCGCGCCCGTCCGCTCCCCCCGGCGCGCCGACTATCCGGGCCTGCTTTTTGCCGGCCCGGACTGGCATCCGCAGGCGTACCGGGCGGTCCTCCGTCTGAGCCGGTGGGCGGAGCCGTCCGACTCGCTCCCACAGGAGATGGCCCTGCCGGTGGACCGGAACCCGCTCGCCGTCCTGTTCGGCGCCCCCCAGGCGTTCCTCAGCGAGCAGCCCCAAAGGATCGGCGACACACGGGACGGCAAAGAGTTGACGGCCCTGCTGAACAATCAGCCCGAAGCGGTGGCGCGGGAGGTCCGCGCCTATACGGAGGAAGCGCGTTTCCGCAGTTTCATCAGTTGGCCGGTGTTCCACCAAGACATCCCCCTAGGGGTGCTGAACATCCAGTCAAGTCTGCCCCAACTTTTTTCCGAAGAGGAGAATCAGAATGGCGGCATAAACGGGTATATTAGGCCATTCTGTTTCGTGTTAGGGCTGGTGATCGCCGCGTCGGATGCCGAAAAGAGCCGTGCCCCGAGAGAAGAAGCCTGGAATGTCAAATAAACGAAAAGCCTCCCCCCCGACCATGAAAAACGACAGCCAGCCGAAGCCCCCCCTCGCCCCTAGGGAGCGCGTCTGGCGGGAGACGCGCCCGAACGGAGCGGTGAACGTGCTGCAACAGCTCGTCCAGACGGCCCAGGAATTCGAGAAGGCGGTGGTGAACGGCCATGTGTCCCCGCCCCTCGCGCCGCCCTCCGGCCACGACGCCTGACGAGGGCTTGAGGCCACTTGACACTCTTCGGCCCGGCGGGTATATTTACCCGCGCGGCTTTGTCCTGTAAATCGCTAGACAATGTAAACAAAGGCTTCCCCATGAGCATCACCACCATAGACAGCCCCCAGAAGGTCCGGCTGAACCTGACGTTCCCCACCGAGCGCGTGGACCAGCCGCTGCTGGCGCAGGCGATTCGGAACTTCGGCGTCGTCGCCGACATCCGGCGGGCGCAGGTCGAGCCGCACACGGGCGGCTATATCATGCTGGAGCTGACCGGGACCGAGAAGCAGATTGACGACAGCATCGCGTTCTGGAAGGCGTTCGGCGTCGGCGTCGGCTTCATCGGCGCGGACGAAGTGCAGGCGTACTAGACTTCCCCAGACATAGGAGACACCAACGATGGCAGACGGCACTTACGCGCACCCCGAGGTCCTTGTCGAGACCGACTGGGTCGCAGAGAACTTGAACTCCGGCGGGTTCAAGCTGATCGAGATTGATGTGGACACCGAAGCCTACGCCCAGGGCCACATCCAGGGCGCGATCGGCTTCAACTGGCAGACGGAACTCGAAGACACCCTGCGGCGGGACGTGCCGGACCAGGGCCAGTGGGAAAGCCTTCTGAGCAAGGCGGGGATCAGCAACGGCGATACCCTGGTGCTTTACGGCGACAACAACAACTGGTTCGCGACCTTCGGCTATTGGCTTTTTTTGATCTACGGGCATGACCGGAGCAAGCTGAAGCTGATCAACGGGGGCCGGAAGAAGTGGGTCGCCGAGGGCCGCGCGCTGACGACGGACGTCCCCTCCCCCACCCCGACCGAGTACCGCGCGTCCGAACCGAACTGGGAGCTGCGGGCCTTCCGCGACCAGGTGCTCCAGAAGCTGAACGACCCCAACCTGACCCTGATTGATGTCCGCTCGCCGGACGAGTTCACGGGCAAGGTGATCGCGCCGCCCGGCATGAGCGAGACGGCCCAGCGCGGCGGCCACATCCCCGGCGCGCAGTCGGCCCCGTGGCTGAACGCGGTCCAGGACGATGGGACGTTCAAGTCCGCCGACGAGTTGAAGGCGTTCTACGCCGGCAAGGGTGTGACGGAAGGCAAGGACGTGATCGCCTACTGCCGCATCGGCGAGCGGTCGTCGCACACCTGGTTCGTGCTGTATAACCTGCTGGGCTACGAGAACGCCCGGAACTATGACGGCTCGTGGACGGAATGGGGCAGCATCATCGGCGCCCCCATCGAGCGCGAAGTGCCGACGGTCGCGGGCCAGGGCGGCGACGCCAAAGTCTGCCCGTAACTCTCACCCATCCCCAACCCCCTCCCTGTTAGGGAGGGGGCTATTCTTATGCGACTGACAACCAAGAGTCAATACGGCCTGCGCGTGCTGGGCGACCTCATCCGCAACTGGCGCGCGGGCAACGGCTACCTGCAAGTGGGGGAACTGGCCGCGCGCTGCGACACGTCCCAGAAGTATCTGGAGCAGGTGCTGCTGCCGCTGTCCCATGCGGGCATCCTGGAAAGCAAGCGCGGGCAGCACGGCGGCTACCGGCTGAACCGCGCGCCGGACGACGTCTCGCTGGCGGAGGCGCTGCGGCATCTGGAGGGGCTGCTCATGCCGATCCCGAAGTGGGCGGACGACAACACGGACTCGTCGGAACTGGCCCGCGTGCTGCGGCGGGTCCGGGACGCCATTCGGAACATCCTGGAGAACACGTCCATCGAGGTGCTGGCGGAGAACGAGGAGACGGACTCGAAGCGGACGGGCGAGGCAGTCGAGACGCTGATGTATTATATCTAGGAACCCCTCCCGGCTCACAAGTTCGCCACCCTCCCCGTTAGGGGAGGGCCTTGGAGTAAGCAAAGCCCCTGCCTCTTGTCCAGAGGCAGGGGCTTTCGTTTGATGGGTCATCGGGAAGACTAGAGCCACTGGCCGCCGACGGCGAGGAGGTAGATGCCGACGTAGAGGGCGACGGTGCCGCGCAGCGAGATGGCGATGAGGCGGGGGCGGCGGGGGCGGTAGTAGGCGGCGAAGGCGAGCAGGGGCAGGAAGCTGACCAGCTTGGCGGCGCAGAAGGCGAGGTCGCCGTGGTGCAGGCAGAAGGCCATCCAGGGGTTGGCCTCCGAAGCCGCGCCCGTGTGGACCCAGTACAGCGTCGAGCACATGTCGGCGGTGCAGATCAGGAACAGCAGCAGGCTGTCCCAGGCGAGCCAGGCCCATCCCGGTTTGGCTTGCCCGTGGCCGATCCCTTCTTGAGCCGTCCGCTCCCGATTGTGCTGTTCCCAGGCGACCATGATGCGTTCCCCTTCTTTGCGAGCTTACCCTATCCTCTTATTCACAAACCGGGCCAAGTCCGCGCCCGGAGCCTGTGAGGGATGCCGGGATTCGCGGGGAAGTCGGCAAATCCCGTATTTTTGCGGATACAGAGGCTACTCTTGCAGGCCCTTCGGCTCGACCAGCTTGACCAGGCCGATGGAGGCGAAGAAGAGGATGGTGAGCGGGATGGCGAGGGCCAGCATGGTGCCGGGGTCGTTGGAGGGGGCGACCACCATTGAGACGGTGAACAGGCCGACGGCGATCTGACGCCAGTAGCGGATCATCAGGGCGGAGTTGATGATGCCGATCTTGCCGAGGAACATGAGGACGACCGGCAGCTCGAAGAGCAGGCCGAAGACGAGCAGGAGCTTGACGACGAAGACGATGTAAGTCAGCGGGTTTTGCAGCAGGACGGCGCCGGGCGGGATGTAGCTGAGGAACCACTTGACCGCCATCGGCAGGATGAGGTAGGCGCAGGACAGGCCCATGAGGAACAGGACGACGGACATGGGCGCGATGAAGTAGACGCCCTTCTTCTCGTGGGCGGTCAGGGCGGGGGCAATGAAGCCCCAAAGCTCCAGAATCACGAACGGCAGGGCAAGAACCAGGCCGCCGAAGGTGGCGATCTGGAGGGTCAGGAAAAAGCCGTCGGTGAAGGAATGGAAAGCGAACGGCGGGAGCTGCCCCTGAGCCGCCGTGGCCGCGTGGGCGTTGACGACCGTGTTGATTGGGGCCATCAGCACCGTCTCGATCCGGCCACTGAAGATGTAAACGGCGACCATGCCGAAGACGACGTAGAGGCAGGCGCGGATGAGGCGCGTCCGCAGCTCGGCCAGGTGTTCGGTCAGCTCGGCCTTGCGTTCCTCGTTGCGCTCGCGCTCTTCGTCCGGGCCGCTGAGTTGGAGTTTGGTGGACATGGTTTGGTTATGCCGTGGCGGGCGGGTGGTTGAAACCCGCCCCTGCGACTGACACCTGGCTCCTCCCTGTTAGATGATGACGTTGGTCTCTGTGTAGACGATCTTGGTGGGCGCGTTGGGGTTGCCCGCGCCGCCGCCGAAGCCGCCGGGGGCACCCCCGCCGAAGCCGCCCGCGCCGGGGTAGCCCCCGAAGCCGCCGGCCCCTGGATAGCCGCCGAAGCCGCCCGCGCCCGGATAGCCGCCGCCGGGATAACCCCCGAAGCCGCCCGCGCCCGGATAGCCGCCGGGGTAGCCGCCGCTCGGACGCCCTTCTTCGGCAGCCCCGCCGAAGCCGCCCGCGCCGGGGTAGCCGCCGAAGCCGCCCGCGCCGGGGTAGCCGCCCGGATAGCCGCCGGCGGCGGCGCCGGCCGCGCCGAGGGACTGGAGGCCGGGGGTGTTGGTCGTCAGGGACAGGGTCGTCTGCATACGGACGATGCGGCCGGCGTTGTAGGCGAAGTAG
>CAXTWM010000267.1:0-7105 GCA_964247915.1 uncultured Armatimonadales bacterium
TCCCCAAACGGTACGTCATCACCCTGGACGACGGCCCGCCGCTCACCTACGTCGCGCCCATCGCTATCTCCCCCCGCTACCCGTCCTATCGGTTCGCTGAGGGCGTTATCTCGGGCGGCGCGTCGCTCAAGGGGATGCCGGCGGGGGAGCTGGACGCGCTGATGCGGGCGGCGGGATTGACGCCGTTCGAGGCGCATGTGGTCGGGGCCGTCTCGCGGCTGGAAGGCGGCTTTGACGCCGTGAACACCTACGACACCGGCTTCGTGTCCGTCGGCTTCATCCAGTTCATCACGGCGGCGGGCGGCGACGGCCCCCTGGCCGCCGTCCTGGCGGCGGAGAAGACGGACGCGCCCGGCGACTTCGCCCGCGACTTCCACGTCCGGGGCGTTGACGTGACGCCGGGCGGCATCTACGCCGCCCTCGACCCCGCTACCGGGGCCGAGCTGACCGGGGCGGAGGCGGTGCAGAAAACCATCCACGATCCGCGCCTCGCCGCCGTGTTCCAGGCGGCGGGCCGGAGCAGTCGGGCCTTCCGCGTCGCCCAGATCCAGACCGCCAAGCGCGGCTATTATCCCGCCGCCGATCCTATCACCGTCACCCTCCCCAGCGGCGCGACCCTCACGGGCCACGTCGGCGATGTCCTGCACAGTGAGGCGGGCATGGCGACCGCCTTCGACCGCAAGGTCAACACCGGCCACGCCGCCCCCGAAGTCGCCGCCGCCGTCCAGCCCGTCCTGGCCGCGCACGGCCTGACAACACTGGCGGACGTTGCTCCCTACGAGCGCGAGGTCGTCACCCTCCTCAAATACCGCGCCGACTTCCTGGCCGACCACACCCTCACCCAGCCGCCCGCCCCACCGGCGGTCCCTGCGGCGCCGCCCGTCTGACCCGCCCTGGCATGGAAATGGGATGGTCAGAAAGACCTTTCAATATGTTAGATGTTACGCAGCCTGTCGCCTCGGAACTCATCCTAGGTAGGGCAGCCTCTCTCCGGTCGCCGCGCGGTTGGCGTTGATGCTGCGCTTGAACTCGTCCAGCTCCTCTTGCGCCTTCTGCGCCTTCTGAATCTGCGCCGGGTCGTCCGTCGCCTCGTCGCGCAGCCAGCCGCGAAGGAGCGCGGCGGCGGTCCCTCGCGGTTCCTCCTCGCGCTCGGCGGGCGGCAGATGGTCGGTCACGAGTTTGCGGGCGGCTTCGGCGGGGGCCAGTCCCGCGTTCCGGGCGGCGGCGGCCAGCCGTGCCTCTTCGGCGGGCGTCAGGTCAATAATCACGGTCATCGGCTGTCTCCCTCACGCGCTCGGGGCGGTTGTCTTGTCGCGATTATACCCGCAAGCCGGCCCGCGCAGGAATCGCGCCCATCCCCGCCGAATCCGTGCCCATGAACACTCCCTTTGCCTACCCTGCTGCCCGCCTTTCGGACCAGACCGACGACTACCACGGGAACGTCGTGGCCGATCCGTATCGCTGGCTGGAAGATCCCGATTCGCCCGAGACGCGCGCCTGGATCGAGGCCGAGAACGCCTTGACGTTCGACTTCCTGGCCCAGATCCCCGCCCGCGAGAAGATTCGCGAGCGGCTGACGGCGCTCTGGGATTACGAGCGTTTCGGGCTGCCCTATCGGCAAGGCGGGCGCTATTTCTACGGGCGCAACGACGGCCTCCAGCCCCAGAGCGTCCTGTACGTTTCGGAAACGCTGGACGGCGAGCCGCGCGTGCTGCTGGACCCCAACACGCTCTCCCCGGACGGCACGGTCGCGCTGGCCGGGTACGCCATCAGCGAGGACGGCAGGTTCATGGCCTACGGCCTGGCCTCCGCCGGCTCGGACTGGAACGAGTGGCGCGTGCGGGACGTGGACACGGGCGAGGACCTGGCCGATCACTTGCGCTGGGTCAAGTTCTCGGGGGCGTCCTGGGCCAAAGACGGGAGCGGCTTCTACTACAGCCGTTATGACGCCCCCGCTCCCGGCGAGGAGTTGCAGCAGGCGAATTACTACCAGAAGCTGTACTTCCATGCGCTGGGCGACCCGCAGGAGTCGGACACGCTGGTCTACGAGCGGCCTGATGAGAAGGAATGGAGCTTCGGCGGCTACGTCTCCGAGGACGGCGACTACCTGCTCATCTCCGTCCGGCAGGGGACCGAGCGCAAGAACCGGCTGTATTACAAGTCCCTGGCCGAACCCGACGCCCCCATCGTCGCGCTGCTGGACGAGTTCGACGCCTCCTACTCGTTCCTGGGCCGCGAGGGGACGCTCTTCTGGCTGGAAACGGACAACGACGCCCCGCGCGGGCGCGTGGTCGCCGTGGACATCGCCGACCCCGCCCCCGCCCGGTGGCAGGAGGTCATCCCCCAGGCCGAGGAGACCTTGCAGGGCGTCAGCCTCGTCGGCGAGCGGTTCCTCGCCTCGTACCTCAAAGACGCCCACACGCAGGTCAAGGTCTTCGGCCTGGACGGCACGCCGGAGCGCGACGTCGCCCTGCCCGGACTGGGATCGGCGGGCGGCTTCGGCGGCAAGCGCCGCGAGACCGAGACCTTCTACGCCTACACCGACTACACCGTCCCGACGACCCTGTACCGCTACGACATCCCCACGGGGACGAGCACGGTCTACCGTCAGCCCCAGGTGGCCTTCGACCCCGACGCCTTTGAGACGCACCAGGTCTTTTACGCCAGCAAGGACGGCACCCAGGTCCCGATGTTCCTGACGCACAAGAAGGGCCTGGCGCTCGACGGCCAAAACCCGACCTACCTGTACGGCTACGGCGGCTTCGACATCTCGCTGACGCCCTCCTTCAGCCCCGCCCAGGTCGTCTGGCTCGAACTGGGCGGCGTCCTGGCCGTCGCCAACCTGCGCGGCGGCGGCGAATACGGCAAGGCGTGGCACGACGCGGGCCGTCGGCACAACAAGCAGAACGTCTTCGACGACTTCATCGCCGCAGGGGAGTGGCTGATCGCCCAGGCCTACACGTCCACCCCCAAGCTCGCCATCGGCGGCGGCTCCAACGGCGGGCTGCTGGTCGGGGCGTGCCTGACCCAGCGCCCGGACCTCTTCGGCGCCTGCCTCCCCGCCGTCGGCGTTTTAGATATGCTGCGCTTCCACAAGTTCACCATCGGCTGGGGCTGGGTGCCCGACTACGGCTCCGCCGACGTCCCCGCCGACTTCCCCGTCCTGCACGCCTACTCCCCCCTGCACAACTTGAAGCCCGGCACCGCCTACCCCGCCACGCTGGTCACCACCGGCGACCACGACGACCGCGTCGTCCCCGCCCACTCCTTCAAGTTCGCCGCCGCCTTGCAGGCCGCCCAGGCCGGGGACGCCCCCGCCCTCATCCGCATCGAGACCCGCGCCGGCCACGGGGCCGGCAAGCCCACCGCCAAAGTCATCGAAGAAGCCGCCGACCGCTGGGCCTTTCTCGTGAAAGTGCTGGGGGTGGACGTGCCGGAAGGCTTCGACTAATGACTGGACGTGCCGACACTCCCGCCCGACCATCCCGGACACCCACTTGGACTTACAAAACGGGTCTGCCAACGGAAATCGGAACAAAGCTTTACAAGACAGGGCAGACGCGCGGTGCGGACGATGACCAGATATATCAGAATCGTGTTCTCAGGAGCAGCACCGTTCTGATTCCCTTCGAGCAGTGGCGGGACGGCGCGCTGTTTTCTTCAGTCGGCTTTGAGAATGGTTATATCGTTCTCGCCTCCCCTGAACAGTATTATCTCAATGATGCGCCTAACGCACGTCCTGATCTCCCCGAAGGGGAAGGGTTAGAACTTGGCCGGAATCTTCTGCTCTTCTATGAGACGAGAACTCAATTAGACAGGTACTCGCCGACCACACTCAAGCTTTCGCCCGCGACGAGCCGAATGGCCCCTTTAGGCGGTCATTATGTGGCGCGTGTGTCCAACACCACGTCTCAGGGGCAGAATGCGATTCGTGAGGGCTTCACCACGGGTACGCTTAAAGGGGCAGGTATCCGTGTCTATGAGTATGCCTCAGCGGCAGAACTGGAAGCAACACGCTTGCAACTCGCCTTCCTGGCCTGGCGAGCGCCCGGCATCATGGAACTCGCCTCAGCGGCAGGGACAGAAGACCCCCTACTTTGCAAAGAGCTTGTAGACAGAGCCTGTCACGGGAAGGGGTTGGCGGATTTTGCCCGCCTGCAAGAAGCCCGCATCCTGAATGCGGATGAGGTCACGATCTGTCCCCTCTGCCTCAAGCCGATTACGGCGACCGAGCTTGCCAGCCGGGAGAAGCAGGCGGAAGGCAGAGAAGTTCACGATCTGACCATCACGGCAGCGAACCTGTTTCACATTAAGGAACTGCGCGTCGGCCAGTTCAACCATAAACGGTACAACTTGGGCTGGGGACACCATCACTGCAATACCGTGGCGCGCGATTGGGGGCTGGAGCCGACCCTTCAATGGATGCGAGAGGTGATCGCCCGCAATGACCAAGCGACTCCGCCGCCAGCCATGCCCGGAGACAGCATCTAGTCAAAGGTGAGTGAGGCTGTCTCGGAGTTTTTCAAGGAGTATGTTTTGCGCCGTGCGGGCTTTTTGCGCGGCCCGGTTTCGCCCTCGGCAGAACAATCGGCATCTGCTGGCTCGCGTTCAGCAGGGCAAGCGGCCGCTTCGGAAAATAATGCCAGGCGGGCCGCGATGTAGGACACCCACTGTGGCTCGATCTCGATTGCTACAGCTCGGCGTCCGAGCCGGAGCGCCGCCGCTGCGGTACTGCCTGATCCCGCGAAACAGTCTAGCACGATGTCTCCGGGGAACGTGGTCGCCTCGATGGCATGTTCCAGCATAGCAAGCGGTTTCTCGGCGGGATGCTTTCCACGGTAGGGCCTGACGGACGGGAATGTCCAAACGTCAGTGAACTCTTTGGAGGCCTCCATGACAAAAGGCCGGATCGTGTCCTCGTAAGGCGGCAGGCTTGGCACCTTGCCTGTGCCTAGAATAGCCTCACATAGTTTCGCGTATTGTTCCCGGCTGGGCGTATTCCGTCCTGCTTCCCAGTTGGAAACCGCCCCGCCGTGGTTCACTTTCCCGTAATCACCCGTTAGCTCGGTCAACTGCTTCATCGTCAGGCCGGCCTGCTGCCGGGCCTCTTTTAACAGGTTTCCGAAGTAGGAACGGTACAGGTTTCCGTGCATAGCCGGCTCGGCAAAGATGATGCGTTCGCTGTGGGCGTACCACTGGCGCAGGGCCTCCTTTTTCATCTTTTGCTTCCACCCGTCAAAGCCCGGCTCGTTCGGCTTTGTCCAAACGATCTGAGAGAGCACGTTGAACGACTCCAGAAAGGCCACCTCGATGCGGGCGGCCATCTCGGAGGCGCAGAAACAGAGTATGGAGCCGTTGGGTTTTAGAATGCGCTTCCACTCTTTGATGTAGCAGGACATCCACCCTAAGAACTCTTTGTCAGTGGCAAAGTGCGTGTCGCCAAAGATGTTGTCCTTTTTGGTAGAGTGATAGGGCGGGTCGGTCAGGATGAGCGAGACGCTGTGAGACGGGATGTTCTGGATCAAGGCCAAAGAGTCACCCCCGGCCAGCATCGCGTTAGGGACTTCTGCCGCAAGGGACTCAGAGAGCGCTACTTTTATGTTCTGAAAATCTAGCTCACGCGGCATGGGAAACCTTCTTTGCCGACGGTTGGCTTTCTTGCGTGTCGTCCTGTATGTAGAGGCTGACGGCTTCGCGGACGACCCAGGCGAGCGATACTTTCTTTTCTGCCGCTAGTCGCTCCAACTCTTCATAATCTTCTGAATCGAAGCTGATGGATGCTCGGACTGTCTCTTTAGGCTGGCTGCGGCTGGGCTTCTTATCAGGCATGACACACTCCTTATTCACCATTATACACCAATGTGGTGAAAAAAGGTGCGTTTCACTCCCGTCCAGAAAAATGTTTTTGTATCGTCGCAGTACGACATGAGAAACCGCTGGGACAGTGTCGTCAAGCGCCTTCCGACCCGCAGCGCAATCGCTGCCCCTGAGATTTGCTCGTCCCGCCCGCGCCTGTCTCGTGGTATAATTGGTTGGAATGATAGACAAATGGAGGAGTGCCGCTCATGGCTACGCGACGTGTTCTGCTGTCCGTCGGGGCCTTCTGCGCCCTGCTGGCCGGCTCGCTGTGCCTCCCGGCCCGCGCCGACCAGGCCCTTTACACCGACTCGCTGCAAAACGGCTGGGTGAACTATAGCTGGGCCACGGTGGACTTTGCCGCCACCAGCCCCGTCCACGGGGGGGCCGATGCTATTTCGGTCCAGTCCGGCGCCTACCAGGCGCTGTACCTGCACCACAGCGCACAGCCGGGCGCGGCGTTCACGGCCCTGACCTTTTGGATCAACGGCGGCCCGGCGGGGGGTCAGAGGCTTCAGGTGCAGGCGACGCTGGGCGGCAGCGCCCAGGCGGCCTATGCCCTGCCCGCGCTCCAGGCCAACGCCTGGACGCAGGTGACGATCCCGCTGTCCGCCCTCGGGGCCGCCAGCCAGCCGAACTTCGACGGCGTCTGGATTCAGGACGCCAGCGGGCAGTCGTCCGTGCCGGTCTTCTTCGTGGACGACATGGCGCTGGCCTCCGCCTCCCAGGCCGCCCCCGGCAGGATCACGATAGACGCCGGGGCGGGTCGGCACCCGATCAGCCCGCTGGTCTACGGCGTGGCCTACGGGGACGCCGCCGCCCTGGCCGACCTGAACGCCCCGCTGAACCGGCAGGGCGGCAACAACACCACCCGCTACAACTGGCTGCTCAACGCCGACAACCGGGCCAGCGACTACTTCTTCGAGAGCATCGGCGACGCCAGCGCGACGCCCGGTGAGCGCGGCGACACCTTCATCGCCGGCTCCCAGGCGGGCGGCGCCCAGGCCATGCTGACCATCCCGACGCTGGGCTGGGTCGCCACGCTCGGCCCCGGCCGGGCCAAGCTGCCCTCGTTCTCGGTCGCCAAGTACGGCGCGCAGCAGGGGACGGACCCGTACCTGCCCGACGCCGGCAACGGCGTCCATCTTGACGGCACGCTCGTGACCGGCAACGACCCGAACGATGCCAATGTCCCCGCCGACGCCGGCTTCCAGGCGGGGTGGATCGGCCACCTCGTCTCCAAATGGGG
>CAXTWM010000268.1:0-7062 GCA_964247915.1 uncultured Armatimonadales bacterium
GCGGGCGGGAGGGAAGAGGGCGCGATAAATCGCGCCCCTACGGGCGCATTTAGCGGCTGGCCGCCTTCTCGTCCGACACTGTAACGTGCCAGCCGTCCGAGAGGGCGCGGACATCGGGGGCGTACATGGCGTACCCGTTGGTCGGCAGGGCGTGGAAGGCACCGGGGACTTCGGCGCGCAGGCGGTAGCGCAGGACGCGCGTCCCCTGCGGCAGATGGTCCACGAAGAAGGCCGTTTTTGTGTCGCGCAGCTCCATGTTCGAGCACAGCCCCTCCCCGTACTGCTCGCCGGAGCGCAGGGCGAGCGGCTCGCAGCCCGCCGGCTTCATGTCCTCAAAGCAGCAGTAGTCGTACTCGTTCTTGCTGTCGAGCACGAGTTCCACGTCAATCAAGTCGCCGGAATGCAGGGCCGCGCCGTCGGCCAGCGCGGTCCGGGTGTAGTCCAGGACGTTGAACGCGCCGCCCTCAGTGTCCGCCACCGACTTGGTCTTGGGCGTCAATCTGAAGTAGCGGCGCGCGACCTTGAGTTCCGTGCCGGACGCCTTGATGTCCTCCTCAGTCGTGACGTATTGCAGGGCCGTGGAGTAGTACAGGCGGCCCGCCCCCGACTTGGTGATGACCACGGTCTGCGCGCCGTCCGCCAGCAGCGAGTCGGGGACCAGGAAGCGGTTGTCGAAGAGCAGGGCGTTGTCGCGGTTGACCGTGAACGTCCGTTTGATTCTGTCACCCAGGGCGACGGAAACGGTGTAGTCCGGGGCCAGTTCGTGGTTGGCCTTGATGTAGTCGGTCAGCCCGTAGACCGCCGTCGCTGTTTCTTTGGTCGAGCGCCACTGGCTGCCGCGCTGGTTCTGGACCAGCCACTTGACCAGCATGGGCGTCAGCGCGTCGTGCGGCAGGACGGCGACGTAGGCTTTGAGCGCCCAGGCGTCCGTCTCGACGTCGTTGTCCCACCAGTCCCACCAGTACGAATCGTGCGGCTTCCAACTGGCCGTGCCGTTCGCAGCGTCTATCGTCGCCGTGTTCCGCAGGTTGCGGCAGACGACGGCGGCCCGGGCATTCTCACCCAGGTTGTGCAGGGTGAGGGCGAGAAGCGCCTGCCCGTAGGCTGAAAGCCGGTCGCGCCCGTCGTAGGCGAGATGGACGACGCGGCGGGCGGAGGCTGGGAACGCCTTCGGGTTATGGGACAGCGCGAATGCCTCCCAGACCGCTAAGTCGCGGTCATCGTCCCGGTCTTTGATGTCTTTGGCAAGGTAGGCGTCGCCGCGCGCCAGGACGTCACCCGGCACCGCCACCCCGGCCTGCCGCGCCGTGGCAAGGCCGTAGACGACGTAGGCAGACATGTACGGGTCAGACTCGGCGCTGCCGCCCCACCAGCCCCAGCCGCCGTCCCCCCGCTGCATCCCGACCAGCCGGCCCAGCCCCTCGTCCACCATGCTCTTCAAGCGCCCTGGGTCGAAGACGGGATTGTTCCAGCGGTCGCCGTGTCCCAGCTCTTCGGCCAGCAGGGGCGCTTTCAGGACGCCCGGCGTCCCCGCCGGGTAGGTGTAGCCCGTCTGGTCCGTCGTCATGTCCGTGGCCTTGGCCTGCCCGAACGGCGTCCCGGCCTGCTCGCGCTCCCGCATCGCTAGGGCACGCGTGTGCAGGGTGTCCAGGTTGACCCCGGCGTCGCGCAGGGTCTTCGCCACAACAACGGAGGGCAGGAACCGGCTCATGGTCTGCTCGACGCAGCCATACGGGTAGTCCGCCAGGTACGGCAGGGCGTCCAGCGTCGTGGCCGCCAGCGACGGGTTGACCTGGACCAGCAGGGCCGCGCTGCCCGGCTTGTGCGCCTGGGGGATCGTGACCGTCAGATTAGCTCTGCTCTGGTCGCGCTGCAAGACGCCGCTGGTGGCGAGGAACTTCTGGACGCCGTAGGCCAGCGCCGGGAAGGTTTGTTCCACGGCGTCGCTCTCCTCGTCCGTCTGCGCCGTCATCTTGACCGTCGCCGCGCCGTCGCCGACGACGCTGGCGTTCCAATCCACGCGCTTTTCGCCGTGGGCGGGGACGGCGACCACCTGCCCCTCCTCCGCCGCCTTCAGCACGCCTCCGCCGAGCGCCAGCGAGACGCGCACCTGCTTGTCCGTCGCCAGGTCGTTGCGGACGATGGCACTGAGCGTCACCCGGTCCCGCTCCACGAAGAAGCGGGGCGCCTCCAGCCGCACCAGCAGGTGCTTGTTCGTGATCGCCTGGGTGTCGCCTGCGCCGACCTGGACACTGGCCGTCAGGCCCCGCGCCGTCGCCTGCCAGGTCGTCAGCGTGTCCGGGAACGTGACCTTGACAGTGGCCGTCCCGTCGGCGCCGGTGACCACGGCGGGCGTCCAGAAGGCGGTCTCGGCGAAGTTGCGCCGTACCTGCGCGTCGGCGTAGGACGGCGGAGGCGGCACCATCTTCATCGGCATTGCCTTCGGCGGCGGAGGCGCAGACGCCATCATGGGGGCCGCCGGTCGCGCGACCGCTACGGCGTGTGCGACGGACATACGGCCACTTGTGTCGTAGGCCATAACACCGTCATTGCCGCCGCCAGGATAACCGGCATTTGCAAGGCCGTTGACGTTCAGGCTGTTGTTGTACTGAAGCGCGAACCGGCGGCCAGATGCCTTGTTGTAAGAGAACGGGGCGTAGTAAACGTTGTAATAGTCCCCCGGCAGGCGGCCTGTTTCGGGCAGGTGGATGCCGTGTGGGTTATAACGACGCAGGGGCAGATCGGACTCCGTCGCGCCGCCCGGCTGACCGGAGTCTGACGAATCGAGGCTGACATTGATGTCCCGTCGCCCGCCGTAGTAGAACAGGCGGATGTCGGGCGCGTACTCCTTCTGGATGTAGAGCACCGACGAATCGATCACGGCCAGCGAGACCTCCGTCGAAACGGGGCGGCCCGCCGAGTCGGTCGTGGCGACGTGGAACAGGCCCGTGTCGCCCGGACGGTACTCGGGCTTGTCGCCCGACACGGCGACGTGCAGGAACTGGCGCGCGGGCGGCACGAAAACCTCCTGCTGCCACCGATAGAACTGATAATCCCGCACGGCGGCGGCGGCGAAGGCGAAGTTCGGGACGTCGGCGCGGACGATGGGCACGTCCAGCGTCCGGGCGCGGCCAGCCACATGGACAAGGGAATGGGTCAGGACCTTGCTGCCCGTCTCGGACGTTAAGAGAACCCAGTTGTCGGGCTGGTCGGTGACGAGGAGCAGGTGAGCGGTCTGGCCTTCTTCATAGGTCGTCTTGTCGGTCAGGATCGTCAGCCCGCCGACGCGGAACCGGCGCGCGTTCAGGTCGTCCCCCGCCACCCAGGCCGGGGCGGACGCCACGACCGGGTTCTCGAACCTGTCGCGCGCCTGGAACGCGATCCGGTACGGCCCGCTCCGGTCCGTCCGCCAGGTCGTGAACGCCTTGCCGTCCGCATCGGTCGCCAGCTCCTCAGTATGCACGGCGGTCTCGACCAGCTTGGGGCCGTCGTAGGTCTGCTGGTAGACCGTCAACGTCCCCGTGGCCGCGACCGGCTTCTCGTCGGCGTTCTGCGTCCGCAGCTCGATCTGCACGGCGTCCCCGCGCCGATAAAATCCATTGGGGATGTTTAGGTAGGCGTAGAACGCCTGGCGGGTGACGTGCAGGACGCCCTCGCCCGAAATTCGGCGACGGCTCGAATCCACCACGTCGGCCTTGACGGTGTAGGCGTAGTCGCCTGCGTAGCCGCGCGTTCCCTTCAGTGCGGTAAAACCGACGGCCAGCGCGCCGTGCGCGTCGGTGACGCCCTCGCCCCGCGTCACCAGCTCCCCCCCTTGCGCGTCCCCGCTCTCGTCATCGCCGTCGTCGGCATGGAGATACCAGTCGTAGGGCTGCGGGAACTGGTACGAGACGGAGTAGGGGCTGCGGAAGACGTGGTAGGAGACTTTGGCCCCGGCGACCGGCGGGCCGGAGTAGTAGGCCGCCTGGACGGTCGCCGTCACCCGGTCGCCGAACCGGGCCTGGGTCGTGGAGGGCGTGACCGTGACGGTGTATTCGGGCCGCTTGTACTCCTCGACCCGGAACCGGCTGCCGCCGTCGGCGCTGTCCTTGCCGGGCACCTCGACGGACAGTTCGTACTCCCCCAGCGGGGCGCCTTGGGGCAGAACAAAGGAGCCGTTGACGGTGCCGAACTGCGAGGATGTCAGGGTCTTATCAAACAGCGTGTCGCCTTTGGGGCTGGAAACGGTGACATGGACGGGCGTCTGTGTCAGCGGCGCAAAATCCGAGCCGCCCACCCGCCGCGCGAGGAGCTGGCGGAAAAAGACGGTCTGCAACGGGCGGTAAACGGGCCGGTCGGTGTAGGCATAGACCTTGATCTCGTCGCGCGTGTCCCCGCTGCCCTCGTCGTACCATTCCCCCGTCCCCGTCAGCGCGTAGCGGCTGCCGGAGGCGGAGGCGAACGCTTCCGTCTGCACGTTCTCTTGCCCCTTGACGGTCGGCAGGCTGACCAGCCCCTCGGCATCCGTCGTGCCCCGCCCGATGCGGACATGCGGTTTGCCGTCCTCGGACCAGAACTGCCGGACGACCACGTCTGCGTGTGGCTGTGGCCTGCCCGAGCGGGCGTCGGCGACAAAGCACAGCACGGCGTCCTTGTCGGTCTTCTTCATCAGGGCCAGATCGGTGACAAGCACGAGGGTGGCCGCGCGCACCTGGGTGTCGTCCCCGCTCGCCTCCACCAGATACGCGCCCGGCGCGGTCAGCGGCGTCGGGACCGTCTCGCCATGAAAACGCTGGGTGCCCTTGTCGCTCGGTGCATAGGTCCATTCGGCCACTTGGGGGCCGAGGGTGCGCGCCTCCCGGAGCGAGCCGAAATTGGCGGAGAAGTTGGTGAAACGGTTGTCCGGGTTCTCCAGCTTGCCCGCCGCCGTCAGGACGCTGCCCAGCGGCACCTTGTAGACGCGCAGAGTGACCGTGCTGACGTTGCGGCAGCTTACGGAAACGCTTGCCTTCCGGCCTACAGGCTGCGGGCCGGGCGCGTTCAGGCCGAGCTGCGGGCGCACGATGCCGTCGGCGGCCTGCCGCGCATCCTCGGCCCATTTGCTGGCCGGGTAGCGGGCACGGAGGGCGCGGTAGCGCTTCAGTGCGCCCACGAAGTCGCCCGCCCGCTCGGTCCACTGCGCGACGACCAGCCGAATTTGCGGCGCCTGCGGGTCGTCCGGGTACTTGTCGGCGGCCTGCGCCAGAATCGCCAGCGGGTCCAGCTTGAAATACGGGATCGTCTGGACCGCCCGCCAATAGGCAGGCTTGCCCAATGGTGTCACCCGCTCGGTCCGCGCCCAAGTGCCGTGGCTCTGCGCGACGTACAGCCCCCGCGCCAGTTCCGCCAGCACGGTGTTGTGGCTCGTCGCCCCGTCCAGCCGCCCGATGCGCGCCAGCAGGTACAGGACTTTCTTCGGCTGCGGCCACTTCAGGTCATAAGGCTGATCGGGGCGGATCGCCCAGTCGGTCGCACCCGCCGCCTTCCAGTCGCCTTTGCTGCCCCACCCCTGCGCGCTCGGCAGGAACTTGGCGAGGTCAAAGTAAAGGTCTATCTCTTCTGAGATGACTCCGCCGCCCGCGTGCGGCAGCCGCTCGAACGCCTTGATAGCCGCCTCGAAGTCGTTCAAGGCGGCTTTGTTGTCCACGTCCCCCAGCGACACCTGCTCCGGCTTCTCCGCCGACGCCGTGTGGGGGTAATCGTCCCCGCGATAAACCCGCGCCCCCACTTTGTAGCCCTGATGCGGCACCCGGTTGAGCAGCAGGCCGCGCTCATAATGGCCCCGTGCCGCCCACAACGGCTCCCCGCCGTGGGCGGTGAGGAAGGCACCCCAGGCCGCCAGCGCCTCGTCCCAGCGCTGCGAGGCCCCCAGCGCGACGGCGATCCGGTACTCCAACAGCGCCCGATCCGGGGCGTGGGGCGGCGTCCGCCTGAGCAGCGCCCGGTACTCCGGGAGCGCGAGGGCGTAGGATTGTTCGGCGTAGTGCCGGTCGGCGGCGGCCCGCGTGACGGGCCGCCCTTTTTGGGCCAGCAGCGGGTGGAAGCCCAGGGCGAGGGCGAACAGGAGCAGGGACAGGACGAGCGGGCGGACCGGTTTCATGGACAACGAGCCTCCAAAGCAAGCAGCGGCAACGGGAATATACTCGGTTGGAGGCGGGACGCAGGCCGAGGCTTCAATGCGGGCGCCGCCGGGGGCGAAAAAGGAGTTACCGCGTCTCAGGGCTAACTGATGGAGTCATGGGGGAGACCTACGACATCATCGGCGACGTTCACGGCTGCCTGGACGCGCTCCGCCGCCTGTGCGACGCGCTGGGCTATGACGAAGCCTTCCACCACCCCCAGAACAGGCAGCTGGTCTTCCTGGGGGACCTGGCGGATCGCGGCCCGGACAGCCTGGGCGTCCTGTCCCTGGTCGGCCGCCTGGTCAGCCGGGGCCGCGCCCTGCTGACGCTGGGCAACCACGACGACGCCCTGGGGCGCTGGCTCTGCGGGCAGCCGGTGGACACCCAGAAGGGTGGATTGGCCGAGACCATCGCCCAGTTCGAGGCGCGGCCGGACCGGAAGACGTTCAAAAAGGCCGTCGCCGCGCTGTACGAGAACGCGCCGCTGTATCTGGTCCTGGAGGGCGGCGCACTCATCGTCGTCCATGCGGGCATCGAGGAGGGGATGATCGGGAAGACGGACCCGGAAACCCGCCGGTTCGTGCTGAACGGGGACGCCATCGGCAAGTCGCCGGACGGCAAGACATTGCGGCGCGACTGGGCGGCGGACTACGATGGGGCGGCGTTCATCGTCTACGGCCACACGCCGCAGGAGCGGGCCGAGATCCGGGGGAACACGGTCAATATTGACACGGGCGCCTACCGGGGCGACCTGCTGACGGCCTTCCGCTGGCCGGAGCGGACTCTCATGTCCGTACCGTCACGTTTCCGGGCCGGTGAGTAATACCCAGGCCCAACGGGCGGCAGGGCGAACGGGTCGCGCGCCGAGAGAAAGTCCGACGCCCGCGCCCCGGTGCGGCGCGGCGTGGGGCCGGGGGAACCC
>CAXTWM010000269.1:0-7061 GCA_964247915.1 uncultured Armatimonadales bacterium
CAACCTTTCTCACTGTCTCACCGCCCCCTCCCCCGGCAGCTCCCGTACCGACGGCCACCGTCCGCAGCCCGGTCCGTCAGGAAGCCAGCCGGGGGACGACCGGCGGAGGCACGGGATGGGCCGACGGCGCGGGGGCTGATACCAACCGGAAGGCAGCCGGGCCGTTCGGGATCGGGGACGGCCTGGCGGCGAGCGGCGTGACGCGCCACATCGTTTATGTGCTGGACACGTCGGGCAGCATGAAAAGCCGGCTGGGTCGGGCCGAAGACGAGCTGAGGCAAGCCCTGCGCGGCCTCCGCCCCGACGAGACGTTCAACATCGTTTCTTTCAGCGGCGGGAGCCTTTTGTTCGACCCGGACATGGCCGAGGCCGCGCCGGGCAGCATCGGGAGGGCGTCGGCCTTCCTCAGCGACCTGGAGGCGAGCGGAGACACCGACCTGGAGGACGCCGTCGTCCGGGCGCTGATGCTGCGCGACGTCAACGAGGTCGTCATCTTGACCGATGGCGTCCCGACCGCTGGGGAGACGGACCCGGAAAGGCTGGCACAGGCCCTGCGCCGGTTCAACCTCCGCCACGCCCGCATCTCCACCATCGGCCTGGTCGGCAGGAACCCGGACGGTACGGACGGCAGCTTTGCCGCCGCGCGGCTCTTGCAGCAGATCGCCCGCGACAGCGGCGGGACCTCCAAGCTGGTGACGGTGGGCGTTGCCAGCCCCTGAACTTCACCCGATTTCTTGACAGAAATGCCCTCTTGGCTTATACTTTGGTATGCGCCTCATTCTCGCCTGTGCTTTAGCCTTTTTCCTGTTCGGCGCGGTCGGTTGCTCCGCGCAGACTACCGCCCCGCTGGCCTATCACATCGAGACTGCTCCGGCAAAACACATCCGGGCCACCCTGACCGATACCTGGGAGACTCCGGGAATCACACCCAATCAGTGGGCCTTCTTTATTCCGTTCGCACCCTCCTCTTCCTGGCAGAGTTTCGTCGGCACTTCCCTGAGCGTGGACGGTTTGCCCTGTGCCCAGGGGTTGACGACGGAACTCAGCCCTTTGCAGCGCCCTTTGTTGTGGCTGCGCGTCTCCGTTCCGGGGCACTATGGCCGCCGTGCGGTGACGGCTCATGTCATGTACGACGCGGTCCTCTATTCGCGCCATCTTGTCGCCGGGCCTCCCGCCACACCCGTGCCCGCACTTTCCGGTTCGGATTTCAGGCTCAACACGCGGGCCAGCGAGACGATTGATTTCGGGGCGGTCGCATTCCAGCAGTGGCTTTGGGGGAACGGCCTCAAGCGCCTTACGTTGGAACGCGATCTGGACTTCGCGTTCCGGGTCTATCAGAAGATACGGAAGCTTTACCACTACAACTATGACCCGGCCCAGAGCCGTAAGGCTTCCCTCTTATGTCAGACGAACGCTACGGATTGCGGCGGGTTGTCCGATCTTTTTGTCGCCGCACTGCGCGCAAACAGCATTCCCTCTCGCATTCTAGGCGGCAGAATGGCTCAGTCTGCGACTAAGCCAAGCGACTACGGACAATGCCATGTCCGGTCTGAATTCTTTGCGGACGGTATCGGATGGACTCCTGTAGATATGTCCTTTGGCGTAGGCGCTTCAGACAAGAATGCACTGGCCTTCTTTGGAAATGATCCCGGCGATTTTCTGACCATGTATAAGGACTTGGACTTTGTCCTGAGTCCGGGGCGGCTTGGGCCAAAGAACCAGATCGGCTTTCAGCAACTATCGCACTGGATTTGGGGCGATGGCGATCTCTCTAAGAGCAAAGACAACGAAACTTGGCAGGTGGAGGAACTGCCGGTGAAGGCAAGTTGATACCACCTACGCTCCAGTCGCTGGATAGTTCAGCCCTATATCTCTGTCGGCATGGCTTGTGCAGAGGCTGCGGGCGGCGGTGCGAGATCGCCGATCCAGGCGGGTAGGCCCTGGCTTCCCGTCCGGCGCAGCCGGGTATACTGGGGAAATGGAGGGGCTATGGAAGCACTGATTTTAGAGGAAACGAGGAAGCTGACGCTGGGGGACATCACGCTGGATGAGCCGCTGGGGCCGCGCGACGTCCGCATCGCGATCAAGACGGTCGGCATTTGCGGGTCGGACATTCACTACTACCAGCACGGGCGCATCGGGCCGTTCATCGTCAACGCGCCGATGGTGCTGGGGCATGAGGCGTCCGGCGTCGTGGTCGCGGCGGGCGAGGACGTGACGACGCTCAAGCCGGGCGACCGGGTGTGCATGGAGCCGGGCGTCCCCGACCCCAACAGCCGGGCGTCACGATTGGGGATGTATAACCTCGACCCCGCCGTCCGCTTCTGGGCGACGCCGCCCATCCACGGCGTCCTGCGGCCCACCGTGGTCCACCCCGCCGATTACACGTTCAAGATTCCCGACAACGTTTCGTTCGCCGAGGCCGCGATGGTCGAGCCTTTGGCCGTCGGGATGCAGGCCGCCAAGAAGGCCCGGATCGAGGCGGGCGACCTGGCCGTCGTCCTGGGTGCGGGGCCGATCGGGATGGTGACCGCGCTGGCCGCGCTGGCGGGCGGGTGCAGCCGCGTCGTCCTGGCCGACACGCAGCAGCCGAAGCTGGATTTGGGGGCGAAGCTGGGGCCGATCACGCCGGTCAACGTCGCTGGCGAGAGCGTGGCCGAAGTGGTCAACGCCCTGACGGACGGCTGGGGTGCGGACATCGTCTTCGAGTGCAGCGGGTCGGAGCGCGCGCTGGCGGGCATTTTCGAGCCGCTGCGGCCCGGCGGCTGCGCGGTCCTGGTGGGGATGCCGGGCGGGCCGGTCGCCTATGATGTGGTCGGCGCGCAGATCAAAGAAGCGCGCGTCGAGCACGTCTTCCGCTACGCGCACGTCTTCCCCCGCGCCCTGTCGCTGATGGGCAGCGGCAAGATCGACGTCAAGCCGCTCATCACCGACACGTTCGCCTTCGCCGACAGCGTCGCCGCCTTCGATTTCGCCTCCCACCTGCCGCCGACCTCGGTGAAGGCGCAGATTGACCTGCCGTAACTCATGGACATTCCGACAAAGTTGATCGTAGGGCTGGGCAACCCCGGCAAAGAGTATGAGCAGACGCGGCACAACATCGGGTTTGCCGTCGTGGACGCCTTCGCGCGGCAGCACGGCATCGCCGTCGCCAGGCGGGAGGGTCAGGCGCTGATCGGGGACGGGCGTGTCGGCGACTCGCGGGTGTTTTTGATGAAGCCGCAGACGTTTATGAACCTGTCCGGCCAGTCCGTGGCCGCGTTCCTGCGGCAGAAGCCGCTGGCCCTGGCGGACATCCTGGTCGTGACGGACGACATCGCGCTGCCGGTCGGCAAGCTGCGGCTGCGGGCGGAAGGCTCGGCGGGCGGGCACAACGGGCTGAAATCGCTGATCGCGCACCTGCACGGGCAGGCGTTCCCGCGCCTGCGCTTCGGCGTCGGCGCTCCCCGCGACCCGTCCGTGCAGATTGATTTCGTGCTGGGGCAGTTCAGCCGGGCCGAGCAGCGGGACGTGGACGAGACGACCGAGCGGGCCGTCGGGGCGCTGGAGGTTTGGCTGGCCGAGGGCATCGAGCGGGCGATGAACCGCTTCAACGGCTGAGGGCCATCATTTCCTGAGAATCATAGCCCCGGCGGGGCGGGCGAGGGCGTCGGGGCGGAAGGCCGCCGGTTGACCAGCCCGACGGCGAGGAGGACCAGGGCAGCGCCCAGGACGGTGAATGTCGTGATCCTGTCTCCCAGGAAATAGGCGCCCAGGAATGCGCCGGCGACGGGCTGGATGAACAGGAAAATGGACATCTCGCCGGCCTCGCGCTTGTCCAGCACGGTGAACCAGACCATGTAGCCGAACACGGTGCAGGGGAGGATGAGGTAGGCCAGGCTCCACAGCGCGGCGGCGGGCGGGAGCGCCGGTGCGTAGCCCTGCGCCGCCAGCCGGGTCAGCTCATAGGCCGAAAATGGGGCCAGGGCGATGGCCCCGCTCAACATCTGATAGGTGACGACCGAGTGGATGGGGTAGCGGGCCACCAGGCCCTTGCCCACGATGCTGGAGGCGGCTTCAAAGGCCAGCGCGAGGGCGATCAGCAGGTTCCCCTGCGTCAAGCCGGAGAACGCCGGCAGGTGCCAGCCATTTGCGATGATCAGGTACACGCCGACCAGACCCACGACGATTCCGGCGACTTTGGCTTTCGGCATGGCTTCCCGGAGAAAGAGGAAAGCCAGCAGGGACAGGAAGACGGTCTCGGTGGCGTGGAGCAGGGCGGCGTTGGAGACGGTCGTGAGCCGCAGCCCCAGATATTGCAGCAGGTAGGTCAGGGCCAGCCCCAGAATCCCCATCGCCCAGAACATCCCCCAGTCGCGCCGGGCGACCCGCAGGTCTATCTTCAGCGCCAGGGCGACGCCGTACATCAGCAGGGCGGCCAGCGCGAACCGGGCAAAGGCGAGCGTCATAGGGGGAATGCTGTGGAGGGCGATCTTGGCCGCCAGCGACGAGCCGGCCCACAGGAGGTTGATGCCGACCAGCAGCAGAAAGGTCGGCAGGGGCATCCGGCCCGCGCGAGGGGACGCGCCGGTGATTGCTTGCGAGGGCGCGCGTCGTTCCATGCCTTTAGTTTACCCAGAGGACTGAACAAGTCAATGGTGGGGGGGTTTAACGCGAGGTTACAATCATGCAAGCGTAGCGATGTGCGTCTCTGAGGGTGAAAAGTTATACAATTGATGTGCCCCAGCCGGAACTTTTCGGAACCCGGCTGCGTAAGTGAAGTAGCGCATGTCCTCCTTTTCAAGATCCGCCTTTCTGGCGGAGCCTGTGGCTGAAACGCTTCCCGCGAATCAGCCGCAGGCATTTTTTTGTTTCTCCCTTCCAGGGAACACGAAAACGCCCGCCGCTGATGCGGCGGGCGTTTTCGCGCCGTCTTCCTAGTCAGGGCGTCTGCCGCCGCCGGGCCGTCCCGCCTGATTGTCGTCCTTCGCCTTGTCATCCTTGGAGGCAGGCTTGTTCTCGGGCGGCGCCGGGCGCGGCTCAGGCTGACGCTCTTCCCGAGGGGCACGCTCAGGGGCACGCTCAGGGGCCGACGGCTCGCGGGGGCGGCGCGGTCGGAAGTCCGACGGGGCAGGCTCCGTGCGGCCTGGCTCGCGCGGGGGTTCCGGTGCGTTCCTCGGCGCGTTCGCATTGCCGGGGACATCCCGCACGGGGCGTCTCGGCTCCCGTGGGACGTCCTGCGGGCGCGGGTTATCCGGGGGGTTCGTGTCGCCGGGGAACGTCCGCACGGGACGCGAGGGGCGGTAGCTGC
The DNA here is from genome assembly GCA_964247915.1 of uncultured Armatimonadales bacterium. Taxonomy (GTDB): domain Bacteria; phylum Armatimonadota; class Armatimonadia; order Armatimonadales; family Capsulimonadaceae; genus JANXMY01. The sequence continues at coordinate 5,291 of CAXTWM010000269.1, forward strand.
CCTGGTCGTCGGCCGGGGCATCGGGAGACCGCCGCCGCATCGCGCCGGACCGCATCCCACCGGTTACAGGCTGTCCGAGGGAGCGGCGGGCGTCAATGGCAGACTGACGCGCCCCGTCGCCGGGGCTGAGTGGCCCCGAGGCCCCCTGGAAGGGACGTGACGGGCGGCCGGCGCGGAACGGGTCGGCGTCAGACGGGGTGGACGGTCGCGCCCCGAAAGGGCGGCCTGCCGCATTGCCGGGCGCGGCGGTCCGCTGCCCGAACGCCTGGAAGCGCGGGCTGGACGGGGCGACCCGCGCCACGGACGGCGGCAGGGCCGCGCGGTACAGCGGGCGGCGCAGGGCTGGCGAAGCCGAGCGGTCATCGGGCAGGAAGGTGCGCGACGGCGTCCAGGCCATCGCCGTGGGCCGGGCGCTGATCGGGCCGGCGACCGGGGCCGCCCCGGCGAGGGGCGCCCCAATCGAGCGGCCACGGGTGAAAAACGCCGTCGTGGCGCGCGGCTGCGCCTGGTACTCGCCGCGCCCGCCGAACGAGGCAACGCTGGCCGTGGTCACGCCCGCCGCGTGCCGGGCGTTGTAGGGGACGAACTGCGCGCCGCCGAAGTAAGTGTTGCGGTTGACCGTCGTGGGCCGGAAGTCGGGCCGGTAGGCCGTGTTGATGTTGTAGACGTTGGTCACGTTGTTGATGTACGTCACGCGGTTGACGACGGTGTTGTTGAACGGGCGGGCGTCGCAGTACGAGTCGTTGTACGGGTAGTAGACCGCCGCCTGGCCGATGGAGAAGCGCAGGGACCAGTCGCCGCCCCGGTAGCCGCGCCGCCAATCGGACGGATACCGGACCTCGGACGGGCACAGGGGCGCCCAGGCGATGCCGCCGTCGTACTCGGAAAAATGGACCACGGCGGGGCACCAGGGCTGGCGGGCCGGGCCGGGCACCCACGCCCAGCCGTAAGGCTCGTTGATCCAGGTCCCGTAGTGGTAGGGTGCCCAGCCCCACGCCTCGCCCGACACCCAGGTCCAGCCGAACGGCTCCACCCAGGTCCAGTGCCCGTGTTGGTAGGGACGCCAGTCCGCTTCGGAGACGGTCGGGCACCACACCTGGCCGTAGCGGGCGTCGTCGTGCCACTCCCCGTAGTCGCCCAGGTCGCCCGCGACGAGGGCGATGTTGGACGGCAGGCGGTCGCCGCTGTCCCCATCCGCGAGCTGGCGGTCGCGGGCGTCGTTCCAGTCGTCCCAGCTATCCCCGTCCGGCAGGCGGGCGGGGTTGAAGTCGGCGTCGGCATCCTCCAGATGCAGGTAGCTCCCGGACGTCAGGACCGTCTTGCGCCCGCTGCCCTCGACGGCGGCCCGGCCGCTGCGGACGGCGACCTCGACATCGCTGTCCACGCCGATCCGCACCTTCGACGGCCCTTCCGACTTGATCGAGACCAGCGGCGTGTCCACCTGATAGATGGATTTCGACCCGCGCAGCTCCAGCGTGGACAGCCCCTCGTTCATCTGAATCTCGGTGAACTCCCCGTCGGCGTCGCTGAACAGGGTCTGCAAGGTCGCCACCGCCCCGTTGCCCAGCCGGAGCAGGCTGCCGTCGTCGAACTGCACTTCCGCCCGCCCGCCGCCCGTCACCCACACCTGCGCCCCCTGCCGGATCGGCAGGTTAGTCGTGGCAGGCGACCAAGCCTCCCCCTCGGACATCCGCCAGGTGACGTTGCCCCGGACATACGAGAAGCGCGCCAGCCGGATCGGCCCTGCCGACTCGTCGGCAGGCACCGACGC
>CAXTWM010000270.1:0-7029 GCA_964247915.1 uncultured Armatimonadales bacterium
GTCCCGAGGAGATCGCCCACTACGCGCTGGCCTTCGTTTCCGACGCGGGCGGCCCCATCACGGGCGCGGTCGTAGACCTGGAGCAGTACCCCGTCCTCGGCCGCAACCCGCCCAAAGGGTGATCCAGCCCCAGAGGCTACCGCCGGAGGATCGGCACGGACTTGATGAGCCGGTAGGCCGAGTCCCCGGACTCCTCATCCTCGTCGCGCCGGAAGACGTTCAGCCGCTGCCCGCGCCGGATGACGTATAGGTCCACGCCCGCGCCCGCCCACCAGCCCGCGCAGGCCGTGAGCGCGGCGGCAGGGACCTTCTTTCCGTGGTACTCCGAGCACAGGACTATGTTATACTGCATGTCGGCCTTTGGGAGAACCAGGACGCTCCTGCCGTTCACGCGCAGGAACACCCTGCCGCGCGGGCTGCCGCTGGGGTCGTCGTGGATGTCAAACGACCAGGCGAGGACGGGGAGCCGGGGCATCGGGGCCGAACCCGCGCCCTGAGTCGTTGCCAGGGGCGCAAGAAGCAGGCCGATAAACATGGCCATCCGAAGGACGCGCGAGGGCATCTGTGCCTCCCTTAAATGTAAATCTTATAGGTCGGGATGCCCATGATGGGGCCGGCGATGGCCCACAGGGCGCCCATCGTGTAGTCCCCTAAGATGAGGCCCAGGAAGAAGGGGACGGCGCGGCGGTGCAGGCCGATGCCGCCGTAGCGGATGATGCAGAACTTTGCCAGCCAAGCGATGAAGACGGGCAGCCAGAAGTATTCCATCGCATACGACAGGGCCAGGGCGTACCCCGCCGGGTGGAAGGGCCACCAGACGAAACTGGTCCGCATCAGGGACAGGATGACGGTCAGGACGAAGCCGCCGAGGATAAACCACAGGCCCGTCGAGGCGGGGCGGACCGGCGAGTTCAGCCAGCCGGCCAGGCGGTCGTAGCTCTCGCTGCCCACCCAGGTCTTGAAGCCGGGCGCCTTGCCCTCCCCGCCGTAGGCGTACAGGACGTGGACGTTCGCCCACTCAGTCACCAGCAGGCTGAGGACCGACCCGACCGCGATCACGGTCACGATGCCGCCGAAGCCGACGGCGGGCTTGCCCTCCATCATTTTGAAGGCTTCCAGTTGATTCGGCATCGGGTGGTTGCGGTAGCCCCGGTTGAACCAGTAGAGCACGGACATCAGGGTTAGGTCCTGCGTCCCGATGGCCCGCGTCCCGAAGACGGTCACGAGCACCTGGATGGGGTTGACCCAGACGATCTCGTGCGGCGAGCCGAGTTCCGCCCGGACGCGCGTGATGACGAAGCCGAGCAGGAACACGATGGCGAAGAAGGCCAGGGTGATCCAGGCGCTCATGCCGATGAGGGAGGCGAACAGGGCCAGCAGGCAGCCGCCGACGATCAGCCCGAGGAAGGCGCAGCGGTAGCGCCGGGCCTCGGCGGGGTCGCCCGAGCGCGCGCCCGCCCAGGCGGTCTGGGCGACCGAGCGCCAGTAGTTCCGCCCGGCGTAAAGCAGCATCAGGCCCAGGCCCACCCAGGCCCCGGTCGCCTGCTGGCCGAAGTAGGGGAAGTCCTGGGTGCCGATCCCGCTGTCCCAGCCGTACACGTCGCCCGTCACGCGGAATAGCCGGGCCGCGACGTAGAAGAACCAGCAGGAGAAGGACAGGTCGAGCGGCATGAAATAGCCCAGGCCGACGGCGAACGGGTAGAACGAGGTTTGCGTGGAGCCGATGGCGTTCCACGGCTTGTTGGTGACGTACTGCTGCAAGTTGTTCAGCTTGACGTTGAGCTGCGGGATGGTCGGGATCAGCTCGTGCAGGCCGTTGAGGAACGAGACGCCGAAGGCCAGGCCGAAGCCGAGCCACATGACCGGGTTCTTGAAGAACGCCGTCCCGGCGTCGTCCGCCGTCATCGCCAGCGGGAGCTGGACGATGGGGAAGGCCAGCTTCTCGTTCTCGATCCAGGCCCGGCGGATGAGGACCGTCAGGCACAGATACATCCCGACCAGCGTGAGGAAGAACAGGCCCCAGGCGAGGAGCGGGACGTACCAGGCCAGCAGGTACAGACGGCCCTGCGGGCTGTAGATGCTGAGGTTGCCCCGGTTCATGGCGCGCAGCGCGTCGTGGTCGGTGATCAGCAGCCAGCGGGGGAGGAAGCGGAAGAACAGCGTCTGGTATTTGTTTTCGGGCGTCGCGTGCCAGTAGGGGAAGGTGATCGAGCCGAACAGGTTTTGCAGCGTGTCGTGGCCGCAGAAGGTGCAGGAGATCACCATCATCACATAGATCAGCAGCAGCTCTTCCTGGCGCAGCGGCTTGACGCGGGGGACGACTCGGCGCCAGGCGAAGTTCAGCAGGACCAGGACGAACAGCAGGAAGATCGGGATGATGAACAGCGGCAGCGAGGTGCTGTCCAGCGTGTACCAGCGGACCTCGATCACGGTCGTCCAGAAGACGTTGATCGGGATGAGGATCAGGCCGATGATCAGGACGCGCCACAGGGAAAGCGGCTTCGGCTTGCCCGTCGGGCCGGCCCCGGCTTCCTCACGCTCTTTCGCGGTCGTTTCTCGTATCGCCATGCGTTCCCTCCCTCGCGAAGCAGGCACGGCAGCAGGACTGCCATCCGTCACTGCCCGTGCCGTTCACCGTGCAGGGGCAAAGTTCCTCCTGAAGAATCCGCAGAGGCTCCTCGCGCTGCCCCTCACAGCGGGGCCGCCAGGACGCCGGGGAAACGCCGGGCGGTCTGCAAAACCAGCTCGCCGAACAGCGTGTTCGCCCAGGCGAACCAGGAGCGGGTGTAGTCGGCCGGGTCGTCCTTGTGGAACGTCTCGTGCATGAAGCCCGTGCCGGCGTGGGTGGCCTTCAGCGTCGCCAGGCAGGAGGCGACCTCGGCCTCGGACGCGCTGGTCAAGGCGTACATGATCAGGCTCATCGGCCAGATCGTGTCCGGCCCCAGGTGCGGGCCGCCGACGCCCGTATACTTGCCCCGGAAGAACCACGGGTTGTCGTCGCTCCAGACGAAGCGCCGGGTCGCCTGGTAGGTCGCGTCGGCGGCCTCGCAGACGCCCAGGTACGGCAGGGACAGCAGGCTGGGGACGTTGGAGTCGTCCATGAACAGCGAATGGCCCAGGCCGTCCACCTCGTAGGCCCAGATCGTCCCGCGCGTCGGGTGCGGCTGGGGCGCCCAGACGGCGAGCGCCGCCGCCACCTCGTCGGCCAGGGCGCGCGCCCGGAGCGCCTTGTCGGGGCGCCCTCGCACCGCGTCCAGCATCTCCGCCATCTGCCGCAGCGCGGCGACGGCGAAGAAGTTGGAGGGGATGAGGAACTGGTAAGTGACGGCGTCGTCCGAAGGACGGAACCGGGAGCAGATCAGGCCGGTCGGCGCGACGGGCGGCCCGTAGAGGGCGGGCGAGTCCGGGGCGGGCGGCGGGCCGCCCCGCCCGAACGTGTATGGCCCCGGCCCATCGCGGCGCTGCTGCTCCCCGAAGGTCTGGACGATCAAGTCCATCGCCTCCTCCCAGCCGGCGTCCAGCGGCGACGTGTCGCCGGTCTCCTTCCAGTAGGCGTGGGCCAGCCGGACGGGGTAGCAGAGCGAGTCCACCTCCCACTTGCGCTCGTGGATGCCCGGCTTCATGTCCGTGTAGTCGCTGACCCACTGGTCCGTGCCGTTCGGGTCGGCCAGGAAGGCGTTGGCGTAGGGGTCGAAGCGGATGCACTGCGACTGGCGGCGGATGACCCCCTGGAGGAGCCGCCCGAGGCGCGGGTCGCGCCGGGCGAGGGGCAGGTAGGGCCAGACCTGCGCCGCCGAGTCGCGCAGCCACATGGCGTCAATGTCGCCGGTGATGACGAACGTGTCCGGCTCGCCGCCGTCTTCGCGGAAGTCCACCGTCGTGTCCAGGGTGCTCGGGAAGCAGTTCTCGAACAGCCAGGCCAGCTCGGGGTCCGCGATCCGGCCCTTAGCCTCCCGGATGGTCTCCTCGACGGCGGGCGAGGTGAATCTGCGGTCGGCGGGCGCGGGCCGCTGGGGCGGGAACGCTCCGGCGGTCCCGCCAGAAGTTTGCTGCATCGTCATGGTGTCTGTGATCCTTGTCCGTATGATACTACACCCCGGCGTTCCCGTCAATCCCCTCCCGCGCCGGGCGGTTTTTGGGTATAAGCGACCAACCCGTCCCGTCTTCCCGAAAGGAACACCACCCGTGATCGAACACGAGCTTTTCACGCGCCACGAGCTGAACCCGATCATCAACCCCAGCGACCTGCCCTACCCCTGCGACTGCGTCTGCAACCCCGCCGCGCACGTCGTCGGCGACGACGTCCTCTTGCTGCTGCGCGTCATTGACCAGGAGGGCAGCTCGCACATCACCGTCGCCCGGTCGCACGACGGCGTTTCCGACTGGCGCATCGAGGCGACGCCGCTGCTGCACCCGGACGACCAGGCCCTGCCCTTCGAGAGCTACGGGTGCGAGGACCCGCGCCTGGTCTACCTGGCCGACCGCGACCAGTACGCGATCACCTACACCGGCTACTCGCCGATGGGCGCGGGGGTCTGCATCGCGACCACCCAGGACTTCCAGACGGTGGACCGCTTCGGCCTGGTGCTGGCCCCGAACAACAAGGACGCCGCCCTGTTCCCGCGCCAAATCGGCGGCAAATACTGGATGCTGCACCGGCCCGCGCTGGGGGACATGGAGCACATCTGGCTGGCCGAAAGCGAGGACCTGATCCACTGGGGCCACCCCTGGATGATCATCAACGAACGCGGCGGCCCCTGGTGGGACGGCGAGAAGGTGGGCGGCGGCCCGCCGCCCATCGAGACGCCCGACGGCTGGCTGCTCATCTACCACGGCGTCAAGGGCACGTCCCACGGCCCCATCTACCGCGTCGGCCTGGCCCTGCTGGACCTGGACGACCCGCGCAAGGTCCTCCGCCGCATCCCCCGCTGGGTCTTCGGCCCCAAGGAGCCGTATGAGTCCAGCGGCTTCATCCCCGGCGTCGTGTTCCCGACCGGCACGATCCTGAAAGGCGACGACCTGTACCTCTACTACGGCGCGGCGGACACGCGCGTCGGGCTGGCAACGACAAAAATTCAGACGCTGCTGGACGCGCTGAAGGAAGAGGGGAAGTAGCGGCCCCCCAGCCCCCAATTCTGGGGGAGCAGGAGAGGAACCTGGCGCTGGAAGCAGAATCCCGGCACTGGAAGTGCCGGTCTACTCAAAGTGAAAGTGCCTCCGGCACTGAAGAAAAGTCTATGCAGGCCTGTCCTCAGTCGCGGAGCAGATACGCAGTAATGCCGAAGGCATACTTTCCTTCGGCAGTAGCCCGGCACTTCCAGTGCCGGGTTCTACCCACGCAGGACTTTCCGTTCGCGATGGCGTAAAGGCTGGACAAAGGAGACCACTTCCATGTTGTTCCCACAGACCCGCCTCGTCCTCGGCCTCGCGCTGGCCCTGCTCTGGCCCGCTACGGCCTTCGCCCAGGTGCCTTCGACCCCAGCACAGGCAGACGCGCAGCAGGTGCAGCTCAAAGTAGACTTCGTCATCGTCAGCGCCGCAGACTTAAACAAGTCATTGGACGAGTTAGGCGTGGTGTTCGACCGCGTACCGCTTGCCCAGCCGACGGATAATCCTGGGCCGACCAGACCGTTCCTGCGGTACTTGGCCGGCAATTTTGCGGCCCAGCTCTTCCAAACCGTGCTACATGCGGGCGGCAAAGTGGTACAGGCGCCCCTGATCACCACGACAACCAACGTCCCGGCCAGCATCCAGGTCAATTACCCCGCCATGCAGAGCGGCCTGACCATCACGCCCCGCATCAACACCGATGACTCCATCACCATGAATCTCGCGCCGCAGAATGCCGACACCAATGGACTGTCGGCGGTCAGCGGCATCCCGCACGCCGTCACCACGCTGCGGACGGTTCGCAGCGGCGACACAATGGCCCTGGTTGGCCTGCCCTTCCGCAGCGCCAAGCCGGTCAACGGCCAGGAGTTGCTGATCTTCGTCACCTCAACCCTGCTCGGCCCGGATGCGCCGAAAACCGACGTAGGCCAGCCCTTTCTTTCGCTACCAGGCAACACGATCTGTCATGTGTTCCATGAACGGGAGTTTTCCCTAGACGTGGCCGCCGGCGACCTGCGCGCCGTCGTCGCCATGCTGGAGCGGCAGGTCGGACTGAAGGCGTCGGTACAGGGCGGTGCCCACTCGTACACTCCCGTCTCCGTCCACCTCAACGGTGCTTCGCAGTCCGATGTGCTGGCGGCCATCGCGCGGGGCGCCGGCGCGCAGATCATCCGGGACGAAAACGGCGTGTACGTCTTCTCGCCTCTTCCCGGAGCCGCCCGGACTCCGCAACCTTTGGCAGCGCCCGGCCACGGTGGCCGGTCTGTCACCGTGACGCCGTAGCCTCAAGTCAGGCGATGGCCGGGAGGTGTAGGTAGGAGTGCAGGCCGAAGCCCAGGAGGGCGAGGAGGACGGCCAGGCCGACATAGGCCGCGCCGTAGGTCCATCGCTGGGCGGCGGTCGCCTGGGGATAAACCATTGTCCCATCCGGGGCGGTGTGGCGCGCGAAGATCGGGAGGAGGCGGCTGCCGTCGAGCGGCGGCACGGGCAGCAGGTTGAACAGGTTGACGACGAACGACCACTGGGCTAGGGCGAGCCAGAACGGGCTGGGCGAGAGCGCGAAGAGCAGCAGGCAGGCTAGGCCCGCCCCCAGCCCAAAGACCGGCCCCATGATCCCAACAAAGGCGCCCTCGGCGGCGTCCCGCCCCCCGCGCTTCATGGTCACGAACGCGCCCATGAACGGGACGAAAACCATGACGCCCACGGGGATGCCGCGCAGGCGGGCGGCAACCGCATGGCCGCACTCGTGGACGAAGATCAGGAGGACGATGCCGACGCCGAATCGCCACCCGTAGAGCAGCCCCCAAGCCCACATCGAGACCAGCATGGAGCCGGCCCCCAGCAGGAACTTGAGCTTCGCCAGCAGGGCGAGGACGGGCAGGCCGACCTTGGCGAGCAGGAGCAGGGCGGAGGCCAGGC
>CAXTWM010000271.1:0-7026 GCA_964247915.1 uncultured Armatimonadales bacterium
AGGCATGTTTGTTCATCCAGCGTTTCTCCGATCTGTGTTTGCGATCTGTTATCAAGGGCTTCGACCCCCTGGTCAGGACGTGGTTCGCAGCAGCAAGAGCAGGATCAGGAAGCCGACAGCCAGGACCGCCAGCCCCCAGACGCGCACCTTCCTCAGATACAGGAACAGGCCGATGCCCGTCAGCGAGAGCAGGGTCAGGAAGACCCCGGCCAGATCCACCAGGCGCGCCCAGGCGGGGCCAGCGTCCCGGCCCCGGTGCAGGTCGTTGAGCACTCCCAGGGAACCCTCCCCGACGACCGTTACGGTGTAAGCGCCGGTCCGCCGCTCGATGAAGCAGTCGGCCGAATAGCCCGGCGCGCGGAAGGAAATGGAGGCGTCGCCCCCCTCGTCGCGCCGGTCCGTCACGCGGCCGCGTACCCCCTCTTTCTCGCGCAGGTAGTCCGCGACGCGCAGCCAGTCGGTGCCGCCGGACGTCTGCCAGCCGACCGGCAGTGTCCCCCGCAGGTCCTGCCTTGTTTCCTTCTGGCCGAAGGTCCACTCGGGGTGGTTGAGCGTGATCCCGGTCACCGAGAAGAAGAGCACGACCACGAGGCTGACCAGGGAAAGGTAGACGTGCAGCCAGCGCAGCGCGCCGTGGAGCCGCAGGCGCAGCGGCCTGCGCGGGCGCCCGTGGCGGCTCACGCTTTGGTTACTTGCGCTTGCGGTACTCAATCGTCGCCCCTTTAAGCTCCTCATTCCCCGGAACCGCCGCCGTGAACGGCCTGGCCCCGACGGTGACCGTCTTCTGTGCCAGCGTGTAGGGGCCGTGCTCCCGCGCCGTTTCCAGGTTGACGACGTATGTGCCCTGGGGGACCGACCGGCCGCGGTCGTCCCGGCCGTTCCAGACCAGGGAGTAGCGTCCGGGCATCCGGGTCGCGCTGGAGACGGTCGTGATCAGGTCCGGCCCGCCTCCCTTCCAGACGGCCAGGCCGTCGCGATACCAGCGGCGCAGATCGGGTATCCACCGGGACCCTCGGCCCGACTCGACCCAGAGGCTCAGGGTGCGGACGGCGTTGCCATTCGGGTCCTCCAGCCAGACCGCCACATACGGGGGGCGGTAGCGGAAGCCGTCCGGCGGGTTGATCTCAAGGGCGATCCCCATCTCCATGCGGTCGTCCCATCGGGCGGGTTTCGTCGGCAGCCCCTGCGCCCGCACGCCCATCAGCGTGAGCGCGAACGCGCCGAGCCGGGCGATCAAGTCTCGCCGGCTGACAGGCCCGTGTTCGTCGAAATGTCCCATGCCTACTCTCCTTACAGTGAGTGTTGTTTGATCAGTGTTTTCGCCAGCGTTTGTTCGACCGGACAGCCTGGCCGCGCGTAACAATCAGCGCAGCGACGCCCGGCAGGCTATCGGCCAGCCACAGGCTCTCGTCCGGCTGCATCACGCTGAACGCGGTCGCCAGCACGTCAGCGATCTCTGCGGTGTCCGCGATCACCGACGCGCTCACGACATCTCCGGCGGGGCGGCCCGTCCGCGGATCGAGCAGATGCGAATACCAGCGCGGCCCGATCTGGAAGCCGCGGCGGTAGTCCCCGCTGGTCGCCAGGCCCTGGTTCCCCAGCCGCACCGTGGCGAGGGGCGGGGCGTTGTCCTGGGGGGCGAAGGGATCGGCGACCGTGACCGGCACGGGCCTTTCGCCGGCATGGCGGATGTCCCCGCCGATGTTGACGAGCGCCGCCCGCACACCGGGCTGTCGCATCGCCGTCCCACAGGCGGCATCAATGATGAAGCCTTTGGCGACGGCGTTGAGCGTCACCGGGAGGCGCGTCCGCCGCCGCGCCGTCCGCCGCGCCTCGTCCACATCCCAGAGCGGCCCGTTCAACTCCGCGACCACGCGCGCCAGGGAGTCCTCGCCGGGCGCCTCGCCGTGTCCTTCTCCCGCGCGCCACAGCCGCGTCAGGGCCTCGACCGCCGGGTGGAAGGCGTTGTCGGTCCGCCGCCGCCAGGCTTCGGCGGCCGCCAGGACCGCCGCCAGTTCCGGCGAGACGGCCTCCGCCGTGGCGTGCGTCCCCTGCCAGCGGCGCAACTCGCTGTCCGCCCGGTAGGCGCTGAAAATGCGCTCCAGCCGGTCAACTTCGGCCAGGACCGCGCCCTCGGCGGCCCGTCCGTCCCCCGGCACGCCGACCAGAAGCTGGAGTTCGAGCGAAGTCCCCAGCACGCCCTCATACCGCGCGAGGTGTCTCGCGTCCGGCGCGGGGAGAGGGAGCTTACCGGATTTCAGCACGGTCACGGTAACGCGCCCCTCTCTCGTCCGTCTCACGGGCTGTTCCCCCGCCCTCAATGGCCTCCGCAGGCTGGGCCGGGCAGGCAACGACGAAGGCGGTGAGGAAGCCGGGCGCCAGCAGGGACGGGTAGCGGCCCTGGGCCGTGGTGAAGGGCGGCGCGGCGGGCGTGCCGTCCGCGTGGCCCTCGACGAAGACCTCGCCGCCGTGGGCCTCCACGATCTTGCGGGCGGACACCAGGCCCAGACCCGTCCCCTCAACGGCGGCGTGCGTCTCCAGGCGTCCGAACGCGACGAACAGGCGTCGCGCCTGCGCCTCGGAGATGCCCCGCCCGGCCGTGCCCTGATCCAGAACCCCCACCAGCACGGCGTCTCCCTCCGTGCGCCAGACGACGCGCACCTCGCCATCGCCGTACTTGAGGGCGTTGCCGATCAGGTTCATAAAGACCGTGACCAGCTTCGGGCGGTCGGCGTAGATCTCCAGATCCTCGCCGACCAGCGAAATCCTGCGCCCGCCGGCGAAGCGGGGGCTTTGGAAGCGGGCACCTGCCTCCACGATGGGGCGCAGCGGCTCGGCCCACAGGTTCACCGGAATCGGCTTGCCTTCCAGAACCCGCGTCTGCTCGATCAGGGACAGGCGCAGGGCGCCGAGCATCTGCGCGCCGTCCCGGACAGCCCCGTTGGTCTCGCGGATCGCCGCCGCGTCGCCCGAGTCGGCCTGCATCTCCACCAGGTCCGCCCCCATCTGCACGACCGTGAGCGGGTTCCCGAGGTCATGCACGATGCCGCCGATGGCCTGGGCCAGCACCCGCAGCTGGCCCTGGGTCTGCTCCCGCGCGCGCCGCTCGTCGTCGCGCTCCTCCGCCAGCAGGTGGCTCGCATAGAAGGCGCCCCGCGCCAGCTGCTCCTGGGTGAAGGCGGCCAGCAGCAGCGCCAGCAGCAGCACCAGGGCAGGAATCAGGATGAAATGCAGGTCCCTGAGAACGTCCGCGTCCGGCGGCAGGTTGGTGCCGAAGCTCCACAGGCCGATGGTGAGCACGCCGCCCTGGAGCAGGGCGGCCCACCGGAACTGAAGCCGCAGCGTGGACAGGGTGACCATCAGTACCGACATTTGCAGTATGAACGAAAACCGCATCGGCACGGAAGACGGCGGGCGCAGCAGGCCTTCCCCGGAGGGCGGCGGATGCGGCGAGCCTCCCCCGACCGGGGGGCCGCTGAGGGTGTGGCCCAGGCTCACCAGCACGAATGCTGCCGTCGCCCAGCCCAGGAGGACCAGGACCGGCTGCCACACCCGTCCAAACCCGCGCCCCCACGTCAGGCCGAAGACGCACAGCCAGAAGAGGAACACGGGGACGTCCACTGCCAGGTCGGGGGGCGCGGGGCCTCTGGACTGCACCAGAGCCTGGGTGACCGTCAGCCCGGCCAGCAGCAGCGACACCAGACGCAGGCCGGGGCGGATGCGGGCGTAGTAGTCGGCCTGGAACCGCCGCGCCAGGTCCGGCGTCAGGCGCGGCGGGGGTCGGAAAAACCCGTTCGCAGGCGGCCAATCCGTGGCCGGGGCGTCAGCCGATGTATGGGTCGAAAGTCTCATCGTTAAGGCATTATGACAGTCACAGATGAAGAAGATATGAGCAAGATGACGAAGAGCCGAGTCTGACTCTCCGCATCTTGTCCCACGGTTTAGGTAGTCCGCCTCGCCATCAGGTTCTAGAACTTGATCTCGTCGTCTGCGGCCCCGGCCTCCGCTGTCGCGGCGGCGATGACCGCGCGGACCTCCTCCCGGCAGCGCGCCAGAACCCCCCGGACGGCGCGGACCGTTTCCGGGTCGGCCCGGCCCGGCACGTCCCGCAGGCCGCTCCAGACGGTCCGCGCTAGGTCGTCCAGGTCGTCGCGCAGGAAGCCCATTTCGGGCCGGCCGGCCGTGTCCGGCCCGGCGAAGCGCGCCCAGAAGTCCGCCACTTCTTTGGCGTGGGCCTCTAATTCCGCCCGGCCCGCCTCGGTTAGAGCGTAGACGCGCCGCTCCGATTCCTGGTCGGCGCGCACCAGCCCCTGGTCTTCCAGGAGCTGCATCGTCGGGTAAACCGTGCCGGGGCTGGGCGCGTACCGACCGCCGGATTTCTCTTCCAGCGCCTTGATGATCTCGTAGCCGTGCTTGGGGCCGTCGCGCAGGGCGTCCAGGAGGACGTAGCGGGCCTCGCCCCGCCGCGCCCGGCCGCGCGGGCCACCGAAGTGGTCCCGCCCCGGCCCGTCGTCGCCCCGGAAGTGGCGCCCGCCGCCGTGTTCGTGGCGGCCCCGCTCGTGGTGGTGGTGTGCGCGGTCATGCGCGGGATGATGGTGCTCCGGATGGTGATGGCCGCGCCCGCCGCCGTGCCGTGTTGATTCGTCGTGCATGGGAAATCTCCTTCTTTGATGTAAACATATCACGATATATCGTTATATGTTTATCATACCCGGTCCTCAAGAGCTTGTCAAGGGTGGCGGGAACGATTTTCGTTCACGCAGAGGAAAAGGATTTCGCGCCAACGTATAAGCCGCCATGAAAAACTCAGGGGGCGGCTCGCGGAGGCGGGTGTCTTCTTGCCGCATATCTGCGGCGTGTCTGGGCGGCGCCCTGCTGTGTGCGGCGGCAGCCGGGACGGAAGACACGCCGCCGACATACGCGGCGTACAAGCAGAGCTACGCGGTGCCGTTCGCGCGGCCCGTGGACCTCCATCACCTGACGAGCCTGGGCGTCCGGGCCTCGCTGAACGGCGGCCCGGCGACGCGCTTCCAGGTGGATACCGGGTCGGTGGGCATCGTCGTGTCGGCGTCCGAAGTGCCCCATATCGCGCCGGATGCGCCGGCGGGGAGCATCAAGTATTCCAGCAGCGGGCTGGAGATGGACGGCGTGTGGACGACGGCGACGGTGACGTTCCCCGATTCAAGAAACGCGCAGGGGCGGGCGGCGACGGCGACCGTGCCGGTGCTGGCGGTGCAGAAGACGATCTTCACCGGCGTCGGCGTGAACGCCGTCCAGCACGCGCCGATCCTGAACCCGCGCGTGCATATGTTCGGGGTGGGGTTCGGGCGCGGCCTGGAAGCGCACCCCGAGCGGAACCCCTTCCTGAACCTGAGCGAGATGCAGGCGGGGACGATGCGGCGCGGCTACACGATCACCCGCGCGGGCTTTGCGCTGGGGCTGACGGCGGAGAAAGTGGGGCCGGGCTATGTGTTCCAAAAGCTGACGCCCCGGACGGTCTCGCCGGAGACGGCGAAGGCGCGGCCCGGCCTGGAGGACTGGGAGACGGCGCCCGGCTCTGTCTCGGTGGACCGACGGGATGCCCAAAGGGGCACGGTGCTGATGGACACGGGGCTGACCAACATGATGATCGCCGTGCCGGACGGGCCGGGGGGAGACGTGACGCCGGGCGCGCAGGTGACGGTGGGCCTGCTGGGCGGCAAGCTCCCTTACAGCTTCAAGGTCGGGGAACGGGACGACCCACTGACGCCGCGCCGGGTAACGTGGATCGTCCCGACGCATGGCGTCTTCGTGAACACGGGGCTACGGGTGCTGTCGGCGTTTGATTACCTGTATGACGCGGACGGCGGCTATCTGGGGCTGCGGCCGGTGGAGGCCGGCGAGTAGGCCGCGAGCCGCGCCCGCGCTTGGCTCAGGCGTCCGGCGAACAGCAGGCGGGAAATGGCGTCCAGCCGTGCCCGCGCGGCGGAGTCATTCCCGGCCTTCTTCTGGGCCGTATAAAGGGCGACGGGCAGCCGCAGGTCCTGCGCCGTCGCGCGGAAGGCCGGGTCAAGGAAGCGGCGGCGCTCCCGTTGGGTCGTTTCCAGATCGCGGTAGCCCGCCTCGACGGACGGCTCGATCTGCGTCCCTTCGCCCCAGTCATTCCAGGTGACGAGCTGGATGACCGAGGCGTCGCTCTTCAGGGCGCGTTCCAGCGTGTCGGCATAAGTCTTGCCACCCTGGTCGTCAACCACCCTGTAAGACGGCTGGACGCCGACCTGGCCGTAGATGTCATGGAAGCGGGGCCAGGCGGCGGGGATGGATCGCGGCCAGCTCGGGGCCGCCTCGTAGAAGCGGTCCAGGGCAAGGACGCTCGACGCGGCCCCGCCCTGCGGCTGGGGCCAGGCAAAGCCCCCTTCGGCGGGGGCGCGGCGCTCCTCCTCGGTGAAGAACAGGGGCGGGCGGGGCAGGCCGGCGAAGATCTGCGTCCACTGGTCGCCGGAGTAGTAATTGTTCCCGAAGACGAGGAAAACGGGGCGGCCTTCCAGGGAAAGGTAGGCGGGGTCGGAGAACCAGTGCGTCCCGAGCCAGGCCATTATCGCCTGGGCGTGCGGCACGGCGTCCGATGCGTCAAAGACGTGGCCGGCGATCAGCTTGGGCACGGTCTGGTCCTCGTAAACGACGGCGTAGCGCAGCCCGGCCTTTTTGACGGCCCGGATCAGCGCCAGCGTGTTCCGCTGGAGAAGGCCGTAATCCAGGTAGTCATCGGTCCCGTACCAGTCAATCAGCACACCGTCCATGCCCGCCAGCTTCATCAGCAGGACGTGGCAGTCCAGCGCGTCCGGGTCGCCCGAGTCGTACAGCCCCATCAGGGGGTAGTAATAGGAGGCGGCCTCACGCCGCCCGTTGGCAATATGGTCGGGGTGGAAGTGGTTCATGGTCCAGTGCCACCCCCACTTATGGCGGGTCGGGTCGGCCTCAAACCACGGCATGTAGTGGGCCATGAGGTAGCGGGGCTTGGGGGGGAGCGGGGGCTTGCCCGCGTGG
>CAXTWM010000272.1:0-7024 GCA_964247915.1 uncultured Armatimonadales bacterium
CTTCACGGACGTGACGCGGGCGGCGGGGCTGAGGGCGCAGCCCTGGGGGACGTCGGCGGCCTGGGCTGAGACCACCCCCGGCTCCGGAAAGCTGGACCTCTACGTCGGCGATTACCTCCGGTTCGATCCCAAGACCAGTCAGCGCCTCTGCCAGAAAGACGCACAACGGGTCGCCTGCTCGCCCACCGAGTACCCGGCGGAGCATGGCGTTTTCTACCGGAACGAGGGCGGGGGCAGGTTCCATGATGCGACCCGCGAGTGGAAGGCGCAGGACGGCAAGGGTAAAACGCTGGGCGTCGCATTCGCCGACTTTAACGGGTCGGGCCGCCCCAGCCTGTACCTCGCCAACGACGAGGAGCAGGGGGATCTGTTCGAGAACGGGGGGAAGGCGTTCCGTAATCAGGGCCGCGTGTCGGGGACCGCTTACGACGGGCGCTTCAGGATACACGCGGGCATGGGGACGGACTGGGGCGATTACGACAACGACGGCAGGCTGGACCTCTTCGCGGCGGCCTTCCAGGGGGAGCCGAAGTCCGCCTTCCACAATGAAGGGAGCGGCCTGTTCCAAGACCGCTCCGTCGCGCTGCTCCTGGCGACGCCGACCTCTCCGTATGTCGCGTTCGGCGTCAAATGGCTGGACTACGACAACGACGGCTGGCTGGACCTGATGATCGCCAACGGGCACGTCTACGACAACATCGCGGCGGTAGACAAAACCACGACCTACCGCCAGCCGACCCAGTTGTTCCGCAACGACAGGGGACGGCTGCTGGTGGACCTGAGCGCGCGGGCGGGGCCGGACTTGCAGCGCCCGATCGTCGGGCGCGGCCTGGCCGTCGGCGACTTCGACAACGACGGGCGGGTGGACGCGCTCGTCGCCGACAGCGAGGGGACGCCCCTGCTCCTGCATAACGAGAGCCGCCCGGTCGGCCACTGGCTCTCCCTCAAGCTGGTGGGGACGAAAAGCAACCGCGACGGCCTCGGCGCGCTGGTGACGGTGACGACCCGGACGCCCACGGGGCCGCTGACGCAGACGCGCTTGTGCCACACGGACGGCTCGTACCTGTCGGCCTCGGACGTGCGGGTGCATGTCGGGCTGGGCAAAGCCGCCGTGGCCGAGGCCGTCAGCATCCGATGGCCCAGCGGGCATGTGGACAGGCTGCGCGCCGTCCGAGCCGACCGGTTCTTGACCGTGCGCGAGGGCGGACAGGTCCGCTAACCGCGTCGAGATGGACGATTACCCCGCCGCGTTCGACGACAGCCTGGAGACCGCCGCAGGGGAGAATACTCCGGCGGCGGTCTTCGTGCTTTTCCGGCCCCTGTGCAAAGGAGGGCTAGGGGGCAAAACTCGCAAGAATACTTAATCTCATTTATTGACAATCAGCCGCAAATGCCGTTATAATAAAAACGGCTGCCCACAAAAATGAAATGTGGCGATCAGCCGCCGTTTTGTCCCCTGGAGGTCCGTCATCTTGAAAGATCGCACAACTCGGAAGCCCACTTCTCAGAAGCCGAACCACGGCTTCACGCTCATCGAACTGCTCGTCGTCATCGCCATCATCGCGATTCTCGCGGCGATCCTGTTCCCGGTCTTCCAGAAGGTCCGCGAGAACGCCCGCCGCGCCTCCTGCGAGTCCAACGAGAAACAGCTCGCCCTGGGCATCACTCAGTACACCCAGGACTCCGACGAACTGATGCCTTATGGCGATAATGGAAGCGGGCGTGGCTGGGCGGGCCGCATCTACCCGTTCGTCAAGAGCGCAGGCGTCTACAAATGCCCGGATGACCCGACCAACGCGCCGACAGTCAATGGCCAGCCTCGGCCGAACGACAAGCTCACGGACTCCGTCGTTTCCTACGGCTTGAACGCCATGCTGGGCGGCGGCCAGCCGGGGGGAGCGCTCGCCGGGCAGTCCGCGCCCTCTAATACCGTCATGTTGTGGGAGGCCCGGCGCGGGGAGGGAGACTTTGTGACTCCGCAGACGGACATCGTTTCTCCTTCCGGCAACGGCGGTGACTGCTGCGCGGGGTGGATCGACACCAACGGCGGCAATTCGAACACGGACCCCAACTATGACACGGGCGTTATGGGCGCCCCGCCGCGCACAAACAACATCGCCTGGTACGGCGGCAGGACCGTAGGCCGTCATGCGGACGGCTCCGTCTTTGTCATGGCCGACGGCCATGCGAAGTGGCTGCGGCCCACCCAGGTCTCCCCCGGCAACAGCAACAACAACCCTTCCTGCCCGCAGGATCAAGCCGGGACCCCGTGTACATCAAACAATGGCGTTGCGGCGGGGACGGGCAATTCGGTGTTCGCCGCGACGTTCAGCGCGATCTAGCCGCCTCTCAAAGACCGACGCCTGATGCGCTCGTCGGAAACCTCTCCACGACCGCCGCAGTAAATTGTCCTGGGGGGGTCTTCGCGTTCCCCTTGTGTCAACAACTTTTCCTGGATGAACGCGCATAGCGTTCGCTCCGGGGGCCGGAGCGCCTGCCGTCCAGGGGCCGGAAGAGAAGCAGGCTATCCGCCCTGCGGCATCCTCCTCTCGCGTCCCGCGACGCTGGGCACCTCCAAGCCTCGGGTTTAAAACCGTGGCACATTCCTGCCCGACGTGCTCGGCCTCACATACGGCAAAGGCCGCCGATGCAGGGTGTCACCCCGTTGCATCGGCGGCCTTTACTCTGGGCGGCTCTGCTCACCTGCGAACGAGCCGCAGGGAAAGCGCCTAGATCGCGCTGAATGTCGCGGCGAACTTGGGGTCACCGGCACCTGCCGCCTGGCCCAGCCCAGTTCCTCCCCCTGCGTCGCTTCGAATCACACAGGGGTTCTGCCAATAACCCTGAGGACAGGCAGCGTTGTTGTTGCCCCAGCCCGGCGAGACCTGGATGCCCCTCAGCCACTTGGCATGACCGTCGGCCATCCCGTAAACGGCTCCGTCAGCGTGGCGACCCGTCGGCTTGTTGTAATCGCCTTTGTTCTGCCCGTTGAAAACGGGGGGATTACCCAAATAACCCGTGTCGTAGCGGGCGGCGGTGGGTGGGTTGGTGTCTATCCAGCCCGCGCCCCCGCCATCCGGCCCGGTCGCCAGAATGGAGTCGAGTTCGTTCGGGTCGTCCACGGGCGCCTGTGCGCCGACGACTTCGAAGAACTGGACGGTGTTCGCTGGCGCCCCATTCGAAGACAGCGTCCCGCCATCGTGCCCGTAGATGATGTTCAGGTTATACCCGTAGGAAACCGGCACATCTATCTCATTTCTGCCGTCCAGGTTCGTCGTAGGCTGGGTCGGATCATCAGGACAGAGGAAGACCCCCTTCGACTTGATGTAGGTGTAAAGCTTGCCGGCCCAGCCGCGCCGTCCGTCACGGGGGTCGCCAGCTTTACTGACGGCGACAGGGTAAGCCTCATCATTGTCCTGGGTGTACTGAATGACGGCAAGACCCAGTTGCTTGACGTTGGACTCGCAGGAGGCGCGGCGGGCATTCTCGCGCACTTTCTGGAAGACCGGGAACAGGATGGCAGCCAGGATCGCAATGATGGCGATGACGACGAGCAGCTCGATCAGGGTGAAGCCCCGTTGCTCCCGCTGGAAGCGTTTCATGGACGTGTTCTCCTTCTCTCTGCGGAACAGTGCCGACTTCGTGTTAGTCGGTATTATAGCAATCATACTACGGTTTTGGGGGCTTGTCAAGAGGAAAATAAAATTATTTTTGCCTCTTATTATCATATAAAAACACCCGTTGCAAGAATTAATGATTGATCTTCTGCAAGGCTTGAGCGCCCTCACGCATTAGAAGGCGTTGGCCTGAATGAACGTGGCGGAACGTATCGCGCCGCCCGCTGGGCCATCGGACGCTGACCGTCTCGGCGACCGCCGCCTTCCCCAGCCCGACATGCACCCGCACGTCCGAGGCCGACAGGTACGAGCCGTCCGTGTGGCACAGCCGCGTCTGCGTCAGGCCCCCCGCCGTCACCGTCACCAGCGCGCCGATGCCGTCCCGGTTGCTTTTCGTGCCCACCAGCTTGAAGGAGAGCCAGTGGCCGACCGGGCGGCTCTGGTTATGCAGCAGCAGGGGGGCGCCCTCGCTGTCCACGACG
This sequence comes from uncultured Armatimonadales bacterium, assembly GCA_964247915.1. Lineage (GTDB taxonomy): Bacteria > Armatimonadota > Armatimonadia > Armatimonadales > Capsulimonadaceae > JANXMY01. The sequence continues at coordinate 4,100 of CAXTWM010000272.1, forward strand.
AGCGCGTCCACCCGCCCGTCGTTGTCGAAGTCGCCGACGGCCAGGCCGCGCCCGACGATCGGGCGCTGCAAGTCCGGCCCCGACTGGGTGCTCAGGTCAGCGAAGCGTTTGCCGCGCAGGTTGCGGAAAAGCTGGGTCGGCTGGCGGTAGGTCGTGGTGGGGTCCATTCGGGCAATGTCGTCATCCACATGCCCGTTGGCGATCATCAGGCCAAGCCAGCCGCTGTTGTCGAAGTCGAGCCACTTCACGCCGAAGGCAACATAGGGGGCCGTCATCGCCTCTATTCCGACTTTGTAGGATTCGTCTTCAAAGAAGCCGCGTCCCTGATTATGGTAGATGCACTTCGGCTCCTCCTGGTAGGTCGCCACGACCTGGTCCAGCCAGCCGTCATTGTCGTAGTCGCCCCAGTCCATCCCCATTCCGCCATGGACTCGGAGGCGGGTATCGAGCGCGACCCCGTGCCTGCCGCCGACCTCCTGGAACGTGTTCCCCATATTCTGGTGCAGCTCGCCGTACTGTTCATCATTGGCCAGCGCCAGCCCCGCGCGCCCCGACCGGTCATAATCCGCGAACGCCGCCCCCAGCGTTTTGCCAAACTTGGAGGGATGCCAGATGTCGGTGACATCGCGAAACTTCCCCCCCCCGTCGTTGTGGTACAGGACACCGGTGAGTGAAAAATAGTTCAGCGGACCACAGCCGTTAACGTGCCCGCCTTTTTCCGTGCAGAGGCGCTTGCTCGTTTTGGGATCGAACTTGGCATAATTGCCGACGAAAAGGTCGAGCCGGCCATCGTTGTCAATGTCGCCCCAGGTGCAGGCGGTCCCCCAGGGCTGGGGCTTCAGCCCCGCGGCCTGCGTTACGTCTTTAAATCCCTTCCCCGCCTCGTTATGGAGCAGCAGGGCCGTCCGATAGCCGGAAATATACACATCGTCGTAGCCATCGTTGTCGTAATCACCGACGGCACACCCCAGGAAGTGCCCGCGCAACTTGTCCAAGCCCATAGCCTGTGAGACGTCGCGGAAGTGTCCGCGCCCATTGTTGCGAAAGAGGGCGAGGTGGTCCGTCCCGACCAGCAACACATCCAGGTTGCCGTCGTTGTCGTAGTCCAGCAGAGCGCAGCCGTTGCCGATGGTCTGCAAGATGTCCGGGGGGCGCAGGCCGGTGACGCTGAAGCGGTAGTTCAGGCCCGCTTTCTGCGCCACGTCCACAAATCGGATGGTGTTGCCCGCGATTTGTTTCGGCCAAACCGTCTTTCGGCCCAGACCACGGACGGCCTCAGCGTTGGGACTCGCCCACGCCGGCGCTTGGCCTAATGTTTCCGGCTTCGCCGGCGGGAAGGTCCCCCGGTCGTGGGGCCGCATCTGCCAGCCGAGGATGCCGAACGCACAGCTGACCGCGATCCAGGCGAAAACGAGTGAGCGACGCTCTTGAGAAAGTTTGGGGAAAAAGAGCAAGGTCCCGGCTCCGTTCCAGGGTTGGAAGGTTCGTCAGCGTTGCAACCCTGTCCAGTTTACCCGTTGTGGGCAGGAATTCCTCTCCCGTTGCTGGCTAAATCTCCATGCATACAAAAGGGGATTATTCCCTAGCCTTGTGCGCCTGAGTTCCACCGCGCTATGTGGTATAATGGTCGCAATCAGCCTCATCCCTTATTAGAAGTTGGTACGACGCCATGATCCAGGAACGCACGTCTTCCCTCGCGCCCGCCGGCAGTCCGCCGGAGCGGGCGCCGGGGGCCGCCCCGCCCCGGCAGTTTGACAGCCGCTACATCGCGCCGCTGCTCATCACGGCCATTCTCATCCTCGGGCAGTTCTCGTTCGGCATCCTCGAAAACCTGTCCCGGACGCTGCTCGCCATCGGGTGCAGCATCGTGGCGGAGATCATCCTGAGCCTGCTGGTCTTCCGCAAGTTCCCGCACCTGGCGAGCGCCTATGTGTCGGGGATCAGCTGCGGCATCCTGATCCGCTCCCCGCTGGTCTGGCCGTTCGCGATGGTCGCCGTGCTCTCGATCCTGTCCAAGTACGTCCTGCGCCTGCACGGGCGGCACCTGTGGAACCCCTCCAACTTCGGCATCTCCGCCATGCTCTTCCTGGCCCCCGCCGCCGTGGCGAGCCTGACCCAGCAGTTCGGCAACTCGATCTGGCCGATGGTGACGGTCTGGACGCTCGGCTCGGTCATCCTGTGGCGGTTGAAGCGGTTGCACATCTGCGCCGCCTATGTCAGCGCGTTCGTCCTGTTCGCCGCCCTGCGCGCCGCCCTGCCCGGCCACCACGACCTGGGCCTGTGGAACGCCTTCCAGACCGAGGTCGCGCCGATCACCGGGCCGGTCTACCAGCTCTTCATCTTCTTTATGATCACCGACCCCAAGAGCACCGTCCACGGCGTCCGCCCCCAGATGGCCGTCGCCGTCTCGGTGGCGGCGGCGGAGTGCGTCCTGCGGCTGCTGGGCAACGTCCACTCCCCCTACTACGCCCTGTTCCTGGTCGGCCCGACGGCGAACCTGATCGAGATCCTCTGGAACCAGCGGAAGAAGCGTTCGGCCGCGCCCCCGGCGGCAACGGGCGCGGCCACCCTGGCGACGGCGTAGGCGAGTCAGAGGCGGCAAAGGAACACAGGGCGAGGAAACCCTAACCCTGCGGTGTCGGGGCAGGGTTCCCCTGCCCTCTTCTTTTTTGCCTCTAGCGGCTCAAAGATGACACCGGTCCCGGACAAGGTGATCGGGACGATGGACCTCGTTTACGGCCCCGACCGGCGCGGCGTCTCCGCCCTGCTGGCATTGACAGCCGCCGACGCACATTAGAATTCCCGACGGATTTCTTTGGGGACGGACCTCGACAACATGGTACAATCCGACCGAAATACTTCGCGCTGTTCTTCACTCAGCGCCACAGGCTCGGCTCCAATTGACCATCAAGGAACAACCCACCC
>CAXTWM010000273.1:0-7019 GCA_964247915.1 uncultured Armatimonadales bacterium
GGGAAGGGGAAAACTCGGACGCGGGCGGCGAACAAAGCCCCTGCCGCGTTAGACGAAAAAAGAAAACGGGTAGAAGGACATGCGTTCGCATTTACGATGGATTATCATGTCGGCGGGCGCTTAGAAAGGCTGAACAGCGGGATCGATCGTGTTCAGCGGAGCGATGCCGCTCCGACCTTATGAGTAACCCTTTTGACAGTGACCTGGCGCGCGCCAATAGCGCGTACCTTGGCTTTGAAGAGGGCCGTCTGCTTCGGATGGGTGAGCCGGAGCGCCCGACCTCCGGTGCTGAGGAACGGCGGTACGCCCAGTTCCGGGCGTGGGTCTTGGACCCGCGCTTTTCCTGCGTCGGGGCGCGGGCGGCAGTGAACAGCGGCGCATATCGCCTGGGCGTTTACGGCGACATGACGGACAGCGGCGCGCTGGCGGGGCTGGCGCGGGACCTGTTCACGTTCACCCAGGAGCAGGACGCCCTGGGCGGCGACTTCACGACGTTCGCGGCGACGTTCGCCGGCCCGGTCATGGCGAGTGAAGAAGAGTTCGAGGAGCACCTGTGGACCGCCCTGCAAACGCTGTACGACGTGGACCGGCTGTTTAACCCGCCCGACCCGAAGGTCGCCGAGGATCCCGAGGCGGGCGACTTCGGCTTCAGCTTCGCCGGGCGCGGCTTCTTCGTAATTGGCCTGCACCCGGCATCATCACGCCTGGCGCGGCGCTTCCCCTGGCCGACCCTGGTTTTCAACGCCCACGCGCAGTTCGACCGCCTCAAAGCGGATGGGCGCTACCCCAAGCTGCAAGGGGCGATCCGGGCGCGCGAGATGGCGCTGCAAGGGAGCCTGAACCCGAATCTGAGCGACTTCGGCGAGCGGTCCGAGGCGCGGCAGTATTCCGGGCGGGCCGTGGAGGACGACTGGCGCTGCCCGTTCCATGTGCATGGGAAGAAGGGGTAGCCTTTTGGAAGCCATTGCGCGTTATCATCTGGAGCCGCAGACGGGGGTCGGGTTCACTTTGGTTAAAGGCCAGCGGCTGCGGATCATTGACCCGCGCGGGGAGCAGGTATCGGACCTCGTCGCCTTTGCGCGGGACGACAAGCGGGAGTGGCTGTCGTCGGGCCGCTCCATTGACTACGCCAACACGATCTATCTGACGACGGGCCACGTCCTGTATTCCAACCGCAGCCGCCCGATGTTCACGCTGCTGGGAGACCGCGTCGGACGGCACGACTTCCTGCTGACGCCGTGCAGCCCGGAAACCTTCCAGATCATCTACGGCAACCACGACCCGCACCCGAGCTGCTTCGGCAACCTGGCCCAAAACCTGGCCCCGCTGGGCATCCTGCCCGACGAAATCCCGACGACGTTCAACGTGTTTATGAACGTGAAGGTGGCGGAGAACGGCGAGCTGACCATCGGCCCGCCCACGTCAAAGGCGGGGGACTATCTGGACCTGCGGGCCGAGATGGACCTGATCGTGGGCGTGACGGCCTGCTCGGCGGAGATGTCCAACAACTACTCGTTCAAGCCGATTGACGTGGAGGTCTACGCCGAATAGTTGGGCGAAGTGAAGGAAGCCCGAGGCACCAGCCTCGGGCTTCCTTGTTTCGCCGTCCCCTCTTGCCCCCGCCCTCCTCCCATGCTATAATGTCGGCAGACATCAAAGGAGACATCCCATGGCTTTAAAGATCGCGATGATCGGGGCCGGCTCGGTCGGCTTCACGCGCGGGCTGCTGCGCGATATTCTGTCGGTGCCGGAACTGGCCGACACGCAGTTCGCGTTCCACGACCTGTCGGCCCACAACATGGACATGGTGACGCAGCTCTGCCGCCGGGACATCGAGGCGAACGGGCTGGGAGCGACGGTGACGCCGACGACGGACCGGCGGGCGGCGCTCGAAGGCGCGGACTACGTCCTGTGCATGATCCGGCAGGGCGGCCTGGAGGCATTCCAGTCCGACATTGACATCCCCCTCAAATACGGCGTGGACCAGTGCGTCGGGGATACGCTGTGCGCGGGCGGGCTGATGTACGCCCAGCGCGGCATCCCGGCCCTGCTGGACTTCTGCCGGGACATCCGCGAGGTCGCCAAGCCCGGCGCGATCCTGCTGAACTACTCCAACCCGATGGCGATGCTGACCTGGGCCTGCAACAGACACGGCGGCGTCCCGACGGTCGGCCTCTGTCACGGCGTCCAGGGCGCGCACTGGCAGATCACGCGGGCCGTCGAGCAGTGGGCGAAGGCGGAGGGGATGCTCGGGCCGGACGAGACGCTGCACCGGCGGGACGTGGACGCCGTGTTCGCGGGCATCAACCACCAGACCTGGTGCGTCAAGGCGCAGTGGGGCGGCCTGGACCTGATCCCGCAGATGTACGAGATGATGTCTAGGGTGGAGGATTTTCGGATTGACGAGAAGGTACGGCTGGACGTGCTGAAGCGGCTGGGGTACTACAGCACCGAGTCGAACGGGCACCTCTCCGAGTACCTGCCGTGGTATCGCAAGCGCGTCGGCGAGATCCCCGACTGGATCAGCCTGCGTTCGTGGATCAACGGCGAGACGGGCGGCTACCTGCGGGTCTGCACCGAGGGCCGGAACTGGTTCGAGCAGGACTTCCCGAACTGGATGGCGCAGGAGCCGCGCAAGTTCACCCCCGAGGCGCGCAGCGAGGAGCACGGCTCGTACATCATCGAGTCGCTCGAAACGGGCCGGGTCTATCGGGGGCACTTCAACGTCGTCAACAAAGGCCACATCACGAACCTGCCGGACGGCTGCGTCATCGAGATCCCCGGCTATGTGGACAAAAATGGGATCAACATGCCCGTCGTCGGTGCCCTGCCGCTGGCGTGCGCGGCGACGTGCGCGGCGAGCGTCCGCGTGCAGGAGATGGGCATGGAGGCCGCCGTCACGGGCGACCTCCTGCTGCTGAAGCAGGCGATGCTGCACGACCCGCTGGTCGGCGCGGTCTGCACCCCCGAAGAGGTCTGGCAGATGACCGACGAGATGCTGGTCGCCCAGGCCCGGTGGCTGCCCCAGTATGCGTCCGAGATCGGGGGCGCGGCCCGGCATCTGGACGAGGCCGTGGCGAACGGGACGCGGGTCGCCCTGCGAGAGACCCAGGGCGCGGCGCGGGTGCAGACCGCGACCGTCGAGGAGATGCAGGCGCGGGCGGAGGAGTCGCGGGCGAACGCGCAGGCGGCGGACAAGGGCAAGGTGACCAAGACGGCGCAGGCCGAGACGGGTCAGACGGCGGAGGACGCCCAGACGCCGGACGAGATGATGCTGGCGGTAGACGCGGCGGCGTGATGTGGCCCGGCCTGGAAGAGCCGGGCTACTCTCAGTGGAAGTGCCTCCGGGGCTGAAGACCGGTTCGCGAAGATCGTTCCTCAGTCTCGGAGTGGTTTTTGTCAGTTCCTCGGACGACATAGCCATACGATGGAAACCACGACTAGCGCGTAGCTTCCCATTGATAGCAGCAGAAGGGGGACGGGGATACCGCGCCGACCTTCCCCCAAACAATACACCACCCCAAGGACCGTCGCGGCCAGGGCACTGACGACCAGGCAAAGCACCGGAGGCCAGATGGGTTTCCGTTCTGCGATGGGAAGTGTTCTTTGCTCTCCCACCGGGGGCGGCGGCCACACATCCGGCGTTGCTTTGGCCGATTCTGGCTGACCAGACGTGGCGCTCTGCTCCCCATGTTCCACCAATTTTGCCTCCCCCGTGCGTCGCCTATGCTTGCTTATCCCGGAAGAAGGAAAGGCTGGGTGTGGGTGACGCGCTCGAAGCCGTGCTTCCTCAGGATCGGCTCCGAGGTGGGCAGCGCGTCCACGCAGACGTTGACGATCCCCCGGCCCAGGGCCTCGCGGATGCGGACGGCGACGATTTGGGTGAACAGGCCGCGCCTTCGGAACCGCTCCCGCGTGTTGCCCCCGTACAGCCCGGCGAACCGGCTGTCTGGGTGGAAGTAGACGCGCCCGCAGGCGGCAGGCTCGCCGCCGACGTAGGCGACGTAGACGCTCATGGTGTCCGGGTGGCGCTCCAACAGGAATCTGTGCCGCGCGATCTCTCCCGTACAGTCTTTGCCGCTGACCTCTTCCCGGACCGCCTGGTAGTCCCGCAAGCCTTCCCGGCTGGTCACGCGCCGGATGTCATCGCGGCAGACGCCGAAGCGGGCCAAAGCCTCATGGCCGGCGCGACAGACCAGAAACGCCTCCCTCGCGCCCGCCACGAACCCCGCCGCCGTCAGGCGCTCTGCCAGGCAGTGGGGGCGGTCGTGGCCGTACACCTTCCATTCCAACTCATACCGCTCGGAGCGGGCGATCTGAATCTGGTGCTCTATAACCCGGTCCACCACATCCTCAGCGCAGGAAGAGTAGACGATCTCGCAACTTTTTCCATCGGTGGAAACATCCCTGACGACCCGTCCATCCACGAGACGGGTCACGCCCGGATAAAGAACCGTTTGCCTCTCAAAGTCCAACAAGTCGAGTAGGTCCCGCCGCACTTCTGTTTTCATCCCCCTCCAACCTCCGCTGAGAGGCCAAGCGCGTATCTGAAGAAGTCATATGTCATTTGCAGGTCGTTGGAGTCGGCGGACTGCCGGACTTTGAGCGAGGGGTTCGGGCGCTCGGTCCAGGCACGGTCAATCAGCCCAGCCCAGCGGCGGTCTAAAGCGTCTTTAGCCCACTGCGCTCCGGCAAGCTTTGACTCAACCATCCCAGTTTGAAGCGTGTGTAGCATCCGGCAATAACTCAGAACCACATACGGCTGCGCCCAGCGGTTATCCATCCCAAAATCTCCTGCCAGGATTTCTTCTGCCCACTCGTGCATTGTCGCTCCAACCTCCCGACGCAGATCATCGGCGGTCACGAGGTCAATCAGTGCTCCGGGGTCAGGCCCGGCCAGGGGGATGCCGTGCTCCCGCACGACCCAGCGCACGACCAGGGTGTTATCGTGACTGGATCGGACGAGCACCTTGCTTGTGTTATCCAGATACCAGGGTTGCGTGCCTGACGGATCGCAGCGCTTTAGGGCATTCAGGGGGAAGTAGGAGCCTTCCAGATGCTGCGCCCAGGGGGGAGAGAGGTCGTAAATCCGGGCATGGACGGCTTGCAGTTCCGACAACTGAGCGTCACACAGTTCCTCCTGAATCGCTACCAAGAAGTCTACATCGCTGTTGCTGTCGAAGTCACCGACGGCGAATGAGCCTTGCAGATAGGCGGCGACGAAGTTATCACCCAAAGCAGCCTGAACGGCGAAAAGCCATTCGGACAGCACGGCGTTCAGCTCGGAAAAAGGTGTAGGGGTTGTCGTGGTCATGGCCCTTCGGGCTGCTTTCGTGACGCCTTATGCGACCGTATCGCATTCAGCCGTCTTTTTGCTAAACGCCATGTTTGATCCCTGTCCTTTTGCCGCGTCGGCGGCGGGCTGCTTGATGCGGCGGAAGCGGGCGGCGAAGCGCCGGGTTTGCGAGTGTGTTGGGATTGACAAGTAATACCATATTCGGTATCATCTTGGGGTGAGCAAGCGCAACAAACTGCTGGCGGCTTGGAAAAACCAGCCCCAGCCTTCCGCCCCGGTGGAGACCGTAGAAGCTATTCTGCGCCACTACTTTGCGTCCGGCTTTTCCGTGGCGGAGGGCGGGTCGCATCAGTTGCGCGTCTCGCATCCGGCCCTGTTCCGGCATCCACATTTTGTCGGCGGCACCCTATCCGTCCCCGTGTCCGGGGGACAAAGCGTCAAGCCGTTCTATCTCAAGCGGATTGTCGAAGCCATCGAGATCGTTCAGGAAGCCGAGAACCCGTCCCAAGAAACCGAGCCAGACCATGACAACGACGATGACAATCCCCGCGCCCGTAACTAAAGACCTCGCCTTTTACCTGTCCCTGCCCTACGCGGTGGAAATCCGGCCCCTGCCAGACACGGACGGCGGGGGGTTTCATGCCTGTATCCCGCGCCTGGGCCGCTTTTCCGCCGTGGGCGACGGCGAGACGGCGGCCTCGGCCTATGCCGACTTGCGGGCCGCCCTGCCATCGCTCATCTCCGGCTGGCTGGCGGAGGGCGTTCCCATCCCTGAGCCGGAACCCGCCCCGGAAGAAACAGGCGCGTCCTACAGCGGCAAGTTGGCCCTGCGCGTGCCGAAGTCCCTGCACGCCCGCGTGGCGGCCCGCGCCCGACGCGAGGGCGTCAGCATCAACCAGTTCATCGCCACGACGCTGGCGCAGGAAGTCGGCTCCATCCCCGGCCACTGAACTCTTAGCTGACCTCCTGCCCCTTCGCCGCCTGCCAGACCGACTCCATTTCCTCTAAACTTAGGTCGGAAACGGCGCGGCCCGTGTCACTCGCGTGCTGCTCGATGCGGCGGAAGCGGGCGGCGAAGCGTTGGGTCATGCGGCGTAGGGCGTCTTCGGGGTCTACTTTGAGGTGCCGGGCGACGTTGACGAGGGTGAACAGCAGGTCGCCCAGCTCATCAGCGGCGCGGGCGGTCTCGCCGCGCGCGATCTCCTGCCGCAGTTCGGCGATTTCTTCCTCGACTTTGTCCAGGACTTCGCCCACGGTCGGCCACTCAAAGCCGACCTTGACGACGCGCTTGGAGACCTCCAAGGCGCGCATCAGGGCCGGCAGGGCGGGCGGGATGCCGTCCAGGATGCCCACGCGGTCCTCGTAGCCGGGTTCACCGCGCTTGATCTGCTCCCAGTTTTGCAGGACCTCGTCTTCCCCGCTGACGGTGACGGCGCCGAAGACGTGCGGGTGGCGGCGGATGAGCTTTTCGACGATGGCGCGGGTGACGTCCCCGATGGCGAACGCGCCCGTCTCGCGGGCGAGCTGGGCGTGGAAGACGACTTGCAGGAGCAGGTCGCCGAGTTCCTCGGCCAGCTTGGACGGGCTGCCGCCGGCCTCCGTGCCTTCGATGGCCTCGACGACCTCGTAGGCTTCCTCGATGACGTAACGGCGGAGGGTCAAGGGCGTCTGCGCCAGGTCCCAGGGGCAGCCGCCCTGGGGATCGCGCAGGCGGGCCATGACC
>CAXTWM010000274.1:0-7015 GCA_964247915.1 uncultured Armatimonadales bacterium
CGCCCCCCTACCCCCCCCCCCCCAGACCGGGCCGGGCCCTGGGCGCCCGGCCTTTCTCACTTTCTCGGGAGTTCTGGGGCTTCGATTCGCTGCCGCCCGTAAGCCCGTCGGGCGGGGGCTGCCCGGACGCGGGCGCGTCTCACTTTTTCCCTTCCGGGGCGGGCGCGAACAGAGGCTGGAACCGGGCACGCTGATAGAGCATATGGCGGCCGGGGCGGCGCGGGTCGTACAGCGCGGTCATGGGGCGCCCTTCCTTAACATCCTGGCAGATGAACCACTCCATGAGGACAATCCCGCGCCGCTCGCGGCCCCCGGCGTGGAACGAGTATGTGATCCTGTAGGCGTGGGAGTTTCGCATGGACCGATACTCCTTGCTGTGGATGGTCGCGCACACCGGCACGCCCCGCCGGAGCAGCACAAAGCGCTTGTAGGCGGCGGACCCGAAAATCCAGTAGCAAAAGAGGCCGATGCCGCCGAACGTGTACGCCATGCCACGGTCTTTCGGGTCCCAGCCCAGTGCCGCCAGCCCCGGAAACGCCAGCAGGGCAACGAGGGCGACGATGATGTCGCTTTCCACCGGGAGGGGGCGCAGGCGGCGCGGGGTCGGGCCGCGCAGCTCCGGCTCGACCGTCCATTCGGGCGGCATACGGTTTTCCCCGGCAGGTGTCGTCATCGCAGGAAATCTCCTTTTCAGTGGTTTGACTTATTCGTCCGCGAACAGGCCGCCGGGCGTCGCCGTCTGCTTCTGCTGGGGGCCGGCTTTGTAGCCGAGCAGGGAGGCCTTGTCCTGGGCGGGAAAGCGGGCGCGCGCCGTGTGAGCCAGCAGGTCGGCGACCGAGAGGAGCTGGACGCGGGGGAAGTCGCGGCGGCCCGCGTCGGTCCAGAAGCCCTCCTTGATCTGCACGACGGCGCGCTGGAGCGTGTCAGGCAGATTAATCTACAGGATACAGCCAGAGGCGATGAAGACCTTGAACATGGTCCCCTATTTGTCTTGAACCCTGGACGGCAGATTGTTTAAGCTCTATTGACAAGTATTCGCATTCATTGGTTTTCACCGAACTGTTCTCTTGAACACTGCGCTTTCTATGTTTTTGACACTGATTGTTCAAGAGTGTTTTCTGAATTCTTTTCTGAATAGAGATGCCACCGCGCAAGGCTACGCAACCCGACCCGATGCACCCTGTTCTCATGGCGCAGTTCGTCGAGCAGATGCAGAATCTGCCTGCGGGAAAAAGAGGGAAGCACTTGCTTTAAGTGCTGCATCTGGCTTCCTTCTTGATCGTTGTCGGTTATGTGCTTCAGAAGCAAAGCTTTGTTCGTCTCATGGTCAAGGCCTCGTTTGCGTGTGTACGTCCCGCGTTCACCCAGGAAGTCATAGAACTGCCGCGACAGCGTATAGCGCCCATGTCCCGCAGGCTCAATAATGCCCGCTTCCACCAGGGCCGGGAGATGACCCTTTAGGCCGATGGGGACCCGCTTCTCCCGGTGAACCGCATCCAGGACCAGGAGATCATAGGTGGACAGGGAGTTCAGACGCTCCCTCCCCACTTTTTCAAGAAACTGGAGGAAACGCACGTCCTGGATGTCGCCGCGCAGCGTCAGACTGACCTGGAAACCGTCCGTACCTGAGAAGTCGGGAGGCGGCTTGCTTTCCTTGATGCAGTTCTCAAAGATCAGGTTCATGCCCTGCCCCGAACGCTCGACAAGGCCGCATTTAGAAAAAGCGTCGGCCAGACGGCGGTTCCGAGGCAACTGGCGATCCAGAATGTTGTCGGGAGTGATGCCAGGCAGGAAGCCGCCGGGGCTGACGAATTCGACGCGGCGCGCATACTGGCGTATGAAGGTTGAGCCGCCCAGGCGGTAGTCGCGGTGGCTGACGGCGTTCAGCACGGCCTCACGAATGGCCTGCTCATTGAACGTCGGGATGTCAAGGACGAACAGACGTTCACGGAATGGCTGCTTGTCGTTCCTTCTGTTGATACGGTCCCACAAGGCGTCATAAAAGGTAAAAAACCCCTCACGGTATTCCTCGCGGTCGGCAGCGGGGCCGGAGGCTTCACTCGAGCGGTATTCAAACACGATCTCCGCCTGCGCCAACAACTTGCCGGTGGCTTGCCGCGTCCCGAAGAGGATCAGCGCGGCGTAAGTGACTTCCCCTTCAATCAGCAGTTCCGCGTCTTCCAGCAACTGCTCATGGGTGAACGTCGGCAAACGCAGAGCATGTTGACGGGCGCGCGAGTCTGTCGAGTCGCGGAGTTTGCGCCGCCACCGCTCGCGGAAGTTCTCGACGGCTTCTGGGCTGAGGTCGGCCATCGTCGCCCTCGGGCAGACCTCGGCGGAGAAGTCGGGAGTCGCCTCCACGAAGATGCTTTGCAGCATCCCCGCCGTCATCGGGACGAGGGATTCGCCGGAACGCATCCAGTACGTCCCGCCGTCCTGTTTCGGGTCGCCGAGGAGACGTGAAGGGATGTGGAAGATCAGGACACGCCCGTCGGGGTGGCTCAACTCCTCGATGTCCACGCGGAAGTGGAGGCGATTAAGGATGTCCACCTTTGCGCTCTCGATGTTCCCGAAGGCGGCACTGCCGACGACACGGCGGGGCGGCGTGTTCGTCACCCCCAGGATGAGTTTGCCGCCTCGTTCGTTGGCGAGGGCGACACAATACTGCATCAGCTTGTCTGGATTATATGTATTCTTGGCTTCTTTGAACTCGATGTGCTCGTTCTCTTTGCCACCCAGCCATTCACGGAGTTGCTCTAACGAAGTGGGCATGATACCATTATGACACAGTTCAATTAATAACGCGACGGGACTTGGAGTGTGCCCTGCCCTTCCCACCCGCCTTTCATTCGTCCCCGAACAGCCCCGTCTGCCCGGCGGGCTTTGTCTGCGGGCCGGCTTTGTAGCCGAGCAGGGAGGCCTTGTCCTGGGCGGGAAAGCGGGCGCGCGCCGTGTGAGCCAGCAGGTCGGCGACCGAGAGGAGCTGGACGCGGGGGAAGTCGCGGCGGCCCGCGTCGGTCCAGAAGCCCTCCTTGGTGGCCTCGGTCCGCATCGGCTCCGAAACGTCGGCGAGGCACAGGAAGAAGCCCAGGGCGGCCTTTTCGCGGGCGACGACGTGGCAGAAGTCGCGGACGTGGCCGACCCCGACCTTGCCGCCCTTCACCTGCACGACCGCCCGCTGGGGGGTGTCGTCGAGGTCCAGAAAGTTGAGCCAGCCGTCAATGCCGCCGTCCGCGCCCTTTTTGGTCAGGGGGTAGGCGTCGATGAGCGTGCAGGCCCAGACCTGGAACCGGTGCGGGTCCATCTCGAAGAGCTGGCGGGCGCTCTCGAAGTCCTGCGGGAAGCCGTCCACCTCCACGCGGCCTTTGAGGTCGTCGAAGCTGTTTTCCAGGCGGCTCTTGATGATGGCGACGGAGACGGCGGTGACGTCTATGCCGATCCACTGCCGGCCCAGCTTGTGGGCGGCGGTGACGGTGGTGCCGCACCCGCAGTAGCAGTCCAGGACCACGTCGCCGGGGCGGCTGGAGGCGTTGATGATGCGCTCCAGCAGGGCGAGCGGCTTCTGCGTCGGGTAGCCCAGCCGTTCGCCGGCCTGGGCGTTGATCGGCGGAATGTCCGTCCAGACGTTGCCCATGAGCGTCCCCGGCTGGCTATCCAAGAACCGCTTTAGGCGCGGGCGTTTGGCCTTGTCATCGGGATACCAGATGCGGCCTTCGGCATCCAGCTTCGCCATCGTCTCCTTCGAGTAGGCCCAGCCATTCGCGTGTGGCTGGTGCCCCTTCCACTCGTACATCAGGTTCGGGCGGGGGTTCGGACTCCTCATGTCGCTGAGGGTATATCGCCGCCCGTTCTCGTCTACAGCACGGTACTTGGACGCGACGTGCTTCTCGGAGAGGGGTAGGTACGTCGGGTTCCAGGTGAACTTGGCGCTCTTCGTATAGAAGAAAATGGTGTCGCTGACGCGGCTCCACGTCTTGCTGTCGCTGTGGGTGTTGGTGCGCTTCCAGATGATCTCGTTGCGGAAGTTCTCCGGCCCGAAGATCACGTCCAGCAGGACTTTGAGGTAGTGCGAGGCGGTGGGGTCGCAGTGCAGGTAGAACGAGCCGGTCGGCTTCAGCGCGCGGTGGATCTCGAACAGCCGGACCGCCATCGCGACGAGGTACGCCATCATCGGCGTTTCTTTGAGGAACGAGCGCAGGGCCTCGGTCGTGGTCGCCAGGTCCCGGTTCGGGCAGGCGACGACCAGCTCCTTGTAGGCGGCCTCGCTGTCCTCGTTCCAGGTCCAGGTGTCCTCGAAGGCGTTCTCCTGGGCCGCGCTGGCCTGGCCCGTCCGGTCCTTGAACAGCACGAAGAAGTTGCGGCTGGAATTGAACGGCGGGTCGCAGTAGCAGAGGTCTATGCTCTCATCGGCGATCTTCTCGCGCAGGACGGGGAGGTTGTTGCCGAAGTACAGGACGTTGGTTTTCATCGCGGTGGTCATCACCTGTCCCATTCGCCAAATCTGCCTTGCTCTCCTGCCGGGGATGGCCCATGTTCATATCCATATCCACTTTTCCCTAGGGGTAATGTGGATATGGATATGGATACGGGGGCTTCGGGGGAGAACCCACCCCGCCGCCAGGGGCGGCGACCCTCCCGAAGCGGGAGGGCGAGGAGTTTCGGACACGGGGCTTCGGGCCGGCTTAGTCTCAGTCTCAGTCTCACTTTTTACTAGAGGGTATGTGAGACTGAGACGATCCGCCTCCCCTTCCTGTCCCCGCCGCCCGGCTCCCGGTCCGAGGCGCACCCCGCCCCTATGAAACACTTGTCTACTGAGGAGGAGTATAGCACGGCGGGCGCGCGGTTGTCAAGGGGGGTCGCCCCGCCCGTGAACGGCCCGGCCCTTCCGAGTAGCCGGTCCCTTCAGGGGCAGGCCCGGCGGCCCATCCGAGTACCCCAATAAAACCCTAGGCCCAGCCTTCAGGCCGGGCCGTTTTTATATCCCCCTGTTGACTCCGCTTGTTTTGTGTGTCACAATGCAAAGTCTTATGATACAAAATCGCTGAGACAGAGTGGACCTCAGCGCCTTTCGGGTCTTCGCGCCGCCCGCAGGAAGGGCGGCAGAAACGGACACGGTTATGGCACGACTGACGGACAATAACGGTGCTCTCCTGGGCGGTCTCGACACGCCCCTCCCCCTCTTGCTGTCCCCGCTGAACGAGACTCAGCAGGACGAGACGCAGGCGGCGATCACGGCCCCCGCCGGATCACCCTTCCCCCCGGAGTACGGGCCGGGCGAGATCGTCTTCGCGCTGCACTGCGCGTATGGCTCCCTGCCCACCCTGGGCTACTCCTCCGCCCCCGCCCCGGCCCCGCGCCGCCGGGGCTGCGACGCGCTGATCGAGGAGCCGGAGGAGCGGCACTTCTGCCCGGCCTGCGGCGGCTACTACTGCCTCCTCCATGCCGACCCGGCGGTGCATGAGTGCCGGTCGGTCCGGCGGGCGAACTGAGTGACTGATGTGACGCCCGCCGCCGGAGCGCGGCAGCAGAAGGCGTCGGAGCGCGGCAGGGGAAGGCGCGGCAGCAGGAGCGCGGCAGCAGGAGCGCGTGGGATTGGAAATCCTGCGCTGTGGGGCGAAGCGCCCAGTGTCCGAGGGTAAGGACAAGGAAATGCGGTCGTGAGTCTGTCTCATCTCCCCGTAGGGGGAGAATGGGCGTCCGCGCCCCACAGCGCAGGAGTTCACTCCCACGCCCTCCGGCGGCCCACGCGAGCCGGTACGGAAACGCCCGGCCTTCCTGAAACGGGAGGCCGGGCGTTTTTCTGTGCGGGCGGGGCTAGGGCGCAGGCGTTCTCACGCCCTGTTCTCCGCGCCGCTGTTCCTCGCGCCCCTTTGCCGGCGGGCGGCCAGGACGCCGCCCAGGCCCAGAGCGAGCAGCAGGCCGAAGGAGAGCGAGGCCGGGGCTTCGGGGACGGGCGCGTTCACCGGCACGGTGACGTTGTTCCCATTCAGCGTGAAGGGCTGCACGCCGCCGTTCTGGTGGAAGACGGTAAACGGGGCGCCGGTGGGGTTGATGGGCGTCGTGCCCAGGCTCTGGATGAAGATCAGGCCGAACTGGGGGTCGTCGGGCTGGATGCCGATCAGGCCGACCGAGATGTCGAAGTCGTGGCTGTCGTCGAAGGTCCACCCCGGCGGCAGGTAGGCGGAGGCGACGCCGACGACGCCGGGCTGCTTTTCCAGGGTGGAGTTGCTGAAGCTGAAGATGCTGTAGTAATCCCGGTTGCTTGCCCCGACGTTCTGGAACCCGGTGATGCTGAAGTCGTAATAGTTGAAGTTGTACGCCGTGCCGGCGATCCTGTCTACTTCGGTATGGTTGAACGAGGCGGTGATGGTCGGCAGCCCGACGGAGGGGTTGATCGGCTGCGTCGACCCCAAGGCGCCCGGCGGTGTTTGTGCCTGGGCGGCGGGGGCGCCCAGCAGCAGGAGCGACGCCAGGGGCAGGAGGCCCCCGGCTTGGCGGAATGTCCTAGGAAAAGTGGGTGTCATCGGGCGATTTCCTTTCCAGCAGCTCACGGATGTCTTCGGGAGGCGGGGCGCGCACGGGGCGCCTGGTAGTCTTTACAGCATAAACCGTGCCAAGTCGGGCGATTTGGGAAAATCGCCTTTTGCGCCCGTGGGCCATTAGGATCACCCCCTGGCCCCCAATTCTGGGGGGACCGGATTAGGACAGAGTCAAAGCCTTTCCGGCTCCTAGTCTAGCTCCCCCAGAATTGGGGGCGGGGGGGGCGAGGCAGCTACCCCTCCGCCAGCGCGCGCGCCACGGCCTCCTCCCAGGTCAGGCCCTCGCCCTCGGCCCACGCCTCCTGGAATGCCGCCTCGCCCAGAGCGGCCTGGGCGGCCCCGACAGCCGACGCCAGGGCGGCCCGAGACGCAGCATCGTTCGGGGCGCCCAGCGTCTGCCGCGCCTGCGACGCCGCCCCCAGGTGGCGCGCGGCGCGCGCGGCCTCCCCCTCGGCTAGACACAGCTTCGCCCACGC
>CAXTWM010000275.1:0-7005 GCA_964247915.1 uncultured Armatimonadales bacterium
GGCAGTACCTGCGCCCGGTTTCCCGGCCGGCGGGGGCCGCCGTCGCCCGCCCCGAACGGCTCCCGCCCGCCCCCTATGCGGCCCTCGTCGGCGAGCGCGGCCCGCTGCGCCTCGCGGGGCCGGAGCCGGTGACGCTGCTCAACTTCTGGAACCCGCGCTGTCCGTGCTCCCGCTTCGCCGAGGGCGACGTGCGCGGGCTGATCCGCGCCTACCGGCCTGCGGGCGTCCGCTTCGTCACCATCATCGCTTCCGGGCCTGCCGCCGAAGACCGGCGCGCGGCTTCCTCGGCCTGGCAGGCGCGGGGCATCGCCGGGACGACCGCCGTGGTGGACGGCGACAACCGGGTCGCGCGCCGGTTCGGGGTCTGGGCCGCCCCCGCCGCAGTCATCCTGGACGGGCAGGGCCACGTCGCCTACGTCGGCGCCTACAACGTCGCCCGGTACTGCCATGATCCGAACACGGCCTGGGCGAAAAAAGCGCTCGCCGCCGTCGTGGCCGGACGTAAGCCGCCCCGCGCCAAGACACTGTTCTTCGGCTGTCAGCTCACCGGCGCCGCCCGCTGAAGACACTCCCGTTCATCATAAGAACCACTTGACAAAAATCAGGCGCAGGTTTATAATGGTTTTCAAGCAACGACAGCAAGAGCAACGCTGCACTCAGAACACGAAGGAGACCCGGGTGATGTTTCTGCCTCTGTTTCTGCCTGTGGCACACGCGCCCGCTCGTTCACGCTCTCTGACTCACCCCTGCTCCCCTTTGCTCTGCTCGGCTCGACCCGCCGGTCTTTCCTGAACAAAACCGCGCGTGCAGGCAGGAAGAAAACGCATGAAGCCGAAGCACAAGACGTTTGCCCTGGTCGGCCTCCTTTGCAGCCCCTTTCTTTGGCTTGTCCTCCACGACACGCGGCCCTGGGCGGGCAGACCCACCATCAACATTCACGGCACGACGCTTGATGTAGGGTGCATGGGGACGGAGAAGACAGCAGGCGGCGACAGGCCATTTCCAATAGCTGACACGAGTTATACCTTACTGCGGAGTGTCCACTTCTCCCATACATACCGCCGCGACATGACCACTTACAATGCTCCCTTGGGTCTGTATGTGACCGTCACTTGGAACACATATGTTGTCGGCTCGCTGAAAATTGAGAACTTCTATGCGACCTACTCCTCGGTCAATCCAAGGAAGATCACGAAGGAGGCTTTGGGAGGGCATCCAGCCTCTCCCGTATCGCCTCCTCGGACAAGCCCGTAATCGCCAGCACTTTGTCGCGGCTCTTGTGGCCGTGACCGACCGCACCTGTGACGGGCGCCGGCCCGGCAGGTCCGCGCTGAAAGCGGGAAGGGTTCATCCCGCCAGGGCCAGAAGCAGCATCAGGGTCGCGAAGGTGTTCTGGAAGCAGTGCGCGAGGATGGACGGGGCCAGCGACTTGCGCGTCTCGGCCATCCACGCGAAGACGCCGCCCAGGGTGGCGAGCGGCAGCATGGCGGCGATGCCGACCGGGTGGACGAAGCCGAAGATCAGGCCGGTCAGGACGATGGCGGGCCAGACGCCGACCCGCAGCTTGGCGGCGTTGTAAAAGACGCCCCGGAACAGGAATTCCTCGCAGAACGGCGCGGCGACGGTCGCCAGGCCCACCAGCATCGCCTGCACCCAGGGCGAGGCCGCGCCCGCCAGCAGCGGGATGGCCGGGTTGGACGGGGTCGGGGCGTGCAGGCGCGACCCGGCGGCCCCCCCGACGCTCGCCGCCAGCAGCAGGAGCGGCAGCGAGATCGCATACCCCCCCACCCCGTACAGCAGGTTGCGCCCCAGCCGGTGCGTGTTCCAGCCCAGTTCCTCGCCGATGGAGGCGCGCTTGCGCCGCGCGACCACGATCAGCAGGCCGACGGGGACGGCCGCGCTCACCAGGTAGGCGACGAAGGACAGAACGACGTTGGCGGCGACGCGGGCGTCTCCGGGCGACGAAGCCAGCTTATGGCGGTACGAACTCAGCAGGCCGGGGAACGCGAGGTGATGCCCCAGGCTGAAGCCGCCGAGGAGCCAGCCGATCAGGTCCGGCATCAGCAGGTACACGACGAACACGCCCATCAGGTCCCCCGCCCGCAGGCGGCGCTCGGCGAGGGGGGTCAGCTCCGGCATCGTCGGCCACGGGTCGGGCAGGGGCGCGGGGGAGTCCCTCTGCGACCGCCGGACAGCCAGGTAGATCAGCAGCACCACCCCCGCCAGCCCCAGCAGGAAATAAACCAGCCCCAGCGCCACCAGAGGCCCCAGCGTGGTCAGCGCCTGCGTCCGAGCCTGTGCGTCGTACCGCGCCGCCTGGGCCGGGTTCGCCTGCGACCGGTACAGGACGGCCTGGGCGGGCGCGCGCCACCAGCGGATGTTGGGCAGCGCCCGGAGCTGCGCCGCATCCGCGTCGGCCTGGGCCGGGGAGAGGTGCGGCCCGCGCGCCACTTCGCCCCACACCCGGCCTTCCGCCGCGTAGCGCCGGGCTTCTTCGGGCGGCAGCCCGGCCAGGGCGGGGGGCGCGAAGGCGTTCTTCGGGTCCATGCCGTTTCTGCCCGGCCCGAACAGCGGGCGGCGGAGCAGCGCGCGCAGGATGATGACGCGCCGGGCCGTCCCCGGCGAGTTCTGCCCGCCCGTTTGCAGGGTCTCCGCCGACTTCAAGGCCTCCCCCAGAGCCTTCGCGTCAGGCGCGGCCTCGCCCGGCTTGCCGAGCGAGGCGATATAGGCCTGCTTGGTGGTCAAATTCGTGGACAGCATGGCCTGCATCGTCTTCTCGTCCACCTGCCCCGTGAGCTGCTGCGACAGCCGTGCGCTGGGCCGCGACGGCAGGAGGTCAACGACGCGCAGCACGAGGAAGACGACGAGCAGCGCGATCACCCAGGGCGGCAGGCGGTCCCCCCGGTTCGCGGGCTGGAGGACGGTCATGGGTTCGGCCTTTTCTCCAGCGCCCCGTCCGCTCCCCCGCCGGCCTGGGCCTGACGGCGCTTTTCCTCCGCTTCGGCCAGCAGCCGGTCCACGGACATCCCGTTCGGCCAGCGCGCCTTGACCGCGCGCCAGGTCGCGACGGCCTGGTCCCACTGGCCCGCCTTTTCCTGCGCGTGCCCCAGCATCTTCCAGTCGTTCAGGTCGGCGTCCGCCTGCCGCGTGTCATTTTGAAAAACACGCGCGGCGGCGGGGTAGTTGTGCATCGTGCTGAAGAGGAAAAACCCGAGGTTCCAGTAGGCATAGGCCGCGCGGGGGTTCCGGGCCGTCCCCAGTGTGTAGAACGCCTCCGCGTCCTGCATCCGCCCCAGGCTCTCCATCAGCCAGCCGCCGGTCGCGTAGGCTTCCAGGAACTGCGGGTCCGCCTGCGTGATGATCCGGTCCAGGCCGATGATGCGCGGATAATCGCCGTCATGCCAGTACCGGTCCGTCTGACGCCAGAGCTGATCCACCACGCCGCCGACGATCCCGTCCACCTGGGCCGGCGACTCCGCCGGCCTGTGCTTTTGAGGGCGAGGACTCTGAGGATTCTGAGGGGGGTGATGCGGCCTAGCCCCTGCGGGCGCGGCGAAAAGCGTCAGGAGAAGGAGAGGGAGAGACAGGACAGATCGAGAAAAAGGCTGTTTCATTGTTTCCTATTGTGTGAATAGCATCCCGAAGCGCCCCCATTGTAGCACCTACCGGAGAGGGTGTCAACCGCCCCGGTAAACATACCGAGTTGACGGGGCGGCGAGGATTGTGTTATGATTAAGGGGTAGTGCCCGAACACAATCCGAAGGATCTTTTGGCGGATGATGTCCCCGCCGCGTTGAAGCCTAGTCTCAAGAAAGAGTATTCATGTCCATCTCACAACGTCCCGATGCCCCGGCGGTCCGGCCAGGGCAGCGGCTCCCGGCCTTTCTCCTGACCCTGCTGGCCCTGTTCAGCCTCGCCCGGTCAGGCTCCGCCGCGACGCTCACCGTCACCAACGCCAACGACAGCGGGGCCGGCTCGCTGCGCGCCGCCCTCGCCGCCGCCGGCAGCGGGGACACCGTCGCGTTCGACGCCGGCGCGTTCCCGCCCGGTGCCGGCACCGTCCTCGCCCTCACAAGCGGCAGGCTCTCCATCACCCGCAACGTGGTCATTCAAGGGCCGGGCACGGGCGGCGTGACCATCAGCAACAGTTCCGACGGCGTCTTCGGCGTCACGGGCACCGCCTCGGCCCCGATCACGGTCAGCATCTCGGGCTTTTCCATCGCCAATGGGAACGGGTCCAGCCCCACGAGCAACGGTAACGGCGGCGGCATCAGCGCTTTCGCGGTCAACCTGACCGTGACCGGCTGCGCCTTCCGTGGAAACACGGCGAGCGGCGGCGGCGGCGGCGTCAGCATCAGCAACAGCGCGGCATCGCTCACGGGCTGCGTCTTCAGCGGTAACACGGCTGGCGCCGGCGGGGCCGTCAGCAGCAACAGCGGCAGCACGGTGTCGCTCACGAACTGCACCCTCAGCGGTAACAGCACGCTCGGCGGCGGCATCGGCGGCGGCATCTACAACAGCAACGCCCAGATCACGCTCACGAACTGCACCATCGTCGGCAACGCAGCCACCAGCAGTCAAAGCTCTCCCGGACAGGGCGGGGGCGTCTACAACGCCAGCGCCGGCACCGCCACGGTCCGAAGCTGCATCCTCAACGGCAACAGTGACGCCGGCACGGGTCCCGACGTTTTCGGCTCCGTGACCTCGGGCGGCTCCAACCTGGTCGGCGACCCCAACGGCGCCGCCCACGGCTTCACCGGGCCGCATGATCTGGTTTATGTCAACCCCAGGCTTGACCCCAATGGGCTGGGGAGCAACGGTGGCTCGACCCAGACGATCGCGGTCCAGGCCGGCAGCCCGGCGATCGGGGGCGACTTCAACAACGCGACCCAGACCGACCAGCGCGGCTTCGCCCGAATTGCGTCCCATCACACGATCGGCGCCTACGAATATGAGACGTCGCACACGCACATCCTGTGGAACAACACGGACGCGCGCGTGATGCTGTGGAGCGTCGCGCAGGACGGCACGTTCACCCTCAACGGCTTCGGGCCGTACACTGACAACGCCCCCGGCAACGTCTGGCACGCTACCGCTGTGGCGACGGGGGCGGACGGCAAAAGCCACTTGCTGTGGAACAACACGGACGGGCGGGTCATGCTCTGGACCGTGGATGATGCCGGGAACTTCACCCTGGCGGGCTACGGCCCCTACACCGACAACGCCCCGCAGAACAAGTGGAGCGCCACGGCGGTCTCGGTCGGCCCTGACAACACGGTCCACCTGCTGTGGAACAACACGGATGGCCGCGTCATGCTCTGGAACGTCGCTCCCGACTTCACCTTCACGCTGGCTGGCTACGGCCCCTACACCGACAACGCGCCGAGCAACTTGTGGTCGGCGACGGCCCTCTCGACCGGCCCGGACGGCGTCAGCCACATCCTGTGGAACAACACGGACCACCGCGTCATGCTCTGGAACGTGGATAGTTCCTTCAACTTCAACTTGACGGGCTACGGCCCGTACACGGACGGCGCCCCCGGCAACCTGTGGAGCGGTGTGGGCCTGTCGGTCGGCCCCGACAACATCCAGCACATCCTGTGGACGAACACGGACCACCGGGCGATGTTCTGGGACGTGAACCCCGACTTTAGCTTCACGCTGGCTGGGTACGGCCCTTACACGGACAACGCCCCGCAGAACCTGTGGACGGCGACGGCGCTCGCCACTGGGCCGGACAACCTGAGCCACATTTTGTGGGACAACACCGATTACCGAGCGATGCTGTGGGGCGTGAACAACGCCTTCAGCTTCAGCGTGACGGGTTACGGTCCCTACACGGACGGCGCCCCCGGCAACCTGTGGAGCGCCACCGCCGTCTCGGCGGGGCCGTAGCCCGCGCGTTTCCTGGACGGACAGGAACAAAACAACAGTGGGGCGAGCCATCCGGCTCGCCCCGCTTTCCGTCTGCGTCCGCCTGTGAGCCGGCGTTTCCTTGACATCCCCCCCCCGCGCGGCTATAATGTGGCTATGCTGAAGAAACCATCGGGCATCGCCGCTCACTCCCTGAGAACGGCGGCGCTGGCCCTGCTCCTTATCCCGTTTGTTTCTGGCGCGTCCGCCGCACCCAGGTCCGATCAGGGCGGTGCGCCGCGCGTCGAGACGATGTATACGACGTGGGACGATTACTACTTTTATGCCGCCTTCCGCGTCCGCGACGACGGCGTTTATGGGACCAACACCACCACCACCTCACAGCCGCAGCAGGACGACGACGTGGAGGTCTTCTTCGAGAACGACGACGCCCGCGCCAAAGTCCGCACCCCGCAGACGTTCCAGATGGCCGTCTCGGCGGCGCAGGGCGCCTATTTCAGCGTCGGCGACGGGACGAAAGTGCCCAAAGGCAAAGCGGTCTACAGCTACAAGTACGCCGTGACCGTGAACGGGACGCTGAACAAACCGGACGCCAAGACGACGGGGTATGACGTCGAGCTGGCGATCCCCTGGACGGAACTCGGGCAGACCAAAGCGCCCGCGCCGGGTACGACCTGGGGGTTCAATGTCGTGTCGCGCGACCGGAGCAGCCTGGCGCTGCCCGCTGACCGGTTTTATTCGCTGTCGGGAAAGGTGCGGGGCAAAGGGGACGTGCAGAACCCGTCCAAATGGTCCCGCATCACGTTCGTCAGCGCGCCGGCGGCTTCGACGGCGGAGAAGGTCGTCTGCGCCAAAGTCGTCGGGCAGTTCCCGCGCATTAACGGGGTCATCGTCAGCGGCGACTGGCCCGCCGCCACACAGCTCGCGTTCGGGACGGACCCCGCCCAGGCCCCCGCGCCGACGGTCGCCGAGGAGCCGAACACGACCGAGTCGCCCTTCGACAACCCGCCCGCGATGACGACTCCGCAGCCGGAGCAGACGGCCAGCGCGCAGGGCAGCACCATTGACTTACCGGGCGGGGGGATCATCAAGGTCATCCCCGGCGGCATCAAGAACCCTGCGGGGATGGAA